>CALBSG010000015.1 GCA_937927675.1 uncultured Paracoccaceae bacterium
TCGTCCTGGCTGCGGATGTAGTCGGCGTAGGCGGCGAGGACCAGGAAGTAGTCGTGATCGGTGAGGTTGGACAGCAGCGGGCCGAAGACGTGGGTGTCGCCGTGGGTGAATTCGCCCTCGCTGATCAACTGCAGCACCGCCGCGAGTTCGGGGTTGGCGTCGATGTAATCGCGCGGCCGGTAGCCGCGGCTCTTGAGTTCGTGCACCTCGTCGACATCGAGACCGAAGAGGAAGAAGTTCTCCGGCCCGGCTTCCTCGCGCATCTCGACGTTGGCGCCATCGAGGGTGCCGATGGTCAGAGCGCCGTTCATCATGAACTTCATGTTGCCGGTGCCCGACGCCTCCATGCCCGCGGTCGAGATCTGCTCCGACAGGTCGGCGGCCGGGATCAGGCGTTCCGCCATCGAGACGTTGTAATTCGCCGGATACAGGATCTTCAGCTTATCGCCGACTTGCGGATCAGAATTCACAACCGTCGCCACATCATTGATAAGACGAACGATTTCTTTTGCCGCCGCATAGCCCGGCGCCGATTTTCCGCCAAAGATCTTTACCCGAGGCACAACATTGGCATTCGGATTTTCGCGCAGGCGATACCAATGGCCGATGGTCTGCAGAATGTTCAGAAGCTGCCGCTTGTATTCATGGATGCGCTTGACCTGCACATCAAACAGCGCGTCCGGTGACACCTGCACACCTTGGCTTTGATGGATCCACGCCGCCAAAGCCTGCTTGTTTTGCCGCTTCGCGGCCTGAAAATCGTCCCGGAAGCTTTTGTTTTCAATATGGCTTTCCAAACCCCGCAAACGCCCAAGGTCGGCCTGCCAACCCTCTCCGATCGCACCCGTAATCACCGATGCCAAAGGCCGATTGGCCATGGCAAGCCAGCGCCGGGGTGTCACGCCGTTGGTCTGGTTGATGATCCGGCCGGGATGGCTGCGGTGCAGATCGGGAAACAGCGAGGTCTTGACCAGTTCGGAATGCAGCGCCGAAACGCCGTTGACCTTGTGGCTCATCACAAAGGCCAACTCGCCCATCCGGACCTCGTGATGTTTCACGATGCCGACGTAATGCGGCGGGTGGAAGGTGCGGCGGTGCCAGCTGTCAATCTTTTCCACCAGCTGCATGTGGCGGGGCAGCACGGTGCCAAAGGTATAAGTCGGCCATTTTTCCAAGGCCTCGGGCAGCAGCGTGTGGTTGGTATAGCCCAAACAGGCCCGCGCGGTGTCGAGCGCGGGTTCAAACGCCATCCCATGATCGTCCATCAACAGCCGGATCAGTTCCGGCCCGGCAATCGCGGGGTGGGTGTCATTCATCTGAATGGCGACATGGCGCGGCAGATCGGCCACCGACAACCCGGCTGCCAGATGCCGCCGCAAAATGTCCTGCAACGCGGCCGAGGTCAGGAAATATTCCTGCTTCAGCCGCAATTCCTTGCCCTGATAGGTGGTGTCATCGGGATACAGCACACGGCTTAGCGTCCGGGCCAGCGCCTCGGGTTCAGCGGCGGCGGTATAATCGCCGCGATTGAACCGTTCCAGATCGAACAGCGTCGTGGGTTTTGCAGCCCACAGGCGCAGGGTATTCGCCCATCTGCCCTGCCAGCCAATCACCGGCGTGTCATGGGCAGAGGCGATCACCGTTTCACCCGGCACCCATGTGTCCCCTTCCATTTGCCCCTTGAAGCCAATGGTATAGGCGCTTTCCGGGCGCGGGAATTCCCACGGATTGGTCTGCGTCAGCCAATCCTCTGGGCTTTCGACCTGCTGGCCGCCCTCGAACCGCTGGCGGAACAGACCATGCTCGTAGCGGATGCCATATCCATAGGCCGGGCAGCCCACGGTCGCCATGCTCTCCATGAAACAGGCGGCCAAACGGCCAAGCCCGCCATTGCCAAGCGCGGCGTCAGGCTCGCCTTCGACCAGCCCCATGAAATCCTGCCCAAAGCCCGCCATCACCTCGCGCGAGATGTCATCAAGGCCCAGATTGACCACAGCATCTTGCAACAGGCGCCCGATCAGGAATTCCATCGACAGGTAATAGACGCGCTTGCGGCCTTCGGCCCAAGTGCGGCGCGTCGATTGGAACCAAGGCCCCATGATGCGGTCGCGCACAGCATAAGACAGCGCCATCCGCCAGTCATAGGGGCTGGCATGGGGCGCATCCTTGCCCAATGTGTAGGTCAGGTGGCGCAAGACATCCGCGCGCAAAGTGTCTTGGTTCAGGGGCGTCACTGGATAATCCGCTGCAAAGAGAGCCATGTTAGCGCTATCATTCCTTATCGATATGCCCTTCATTCATGCACAATGCAAGAAAAAGGGAAAAGGGGTGCGACAAAATCAGTTTATGATCTGCATCAATTACAACGGCACGGCGCCCAGCTATTGTGCAAAAAAGTGGATTTGTCGGGGAAATTTGGCATGCGGCTGACAACACGAACCAATCTGGCCATGCGGACGCTGATGTTTTGCGCCGTGAACCCCGATCGCATCGTACGCAAACACGAGGTGGCCGAGGCCTGCGGTGCGTCGGAAAACCATCTGGCCCAAGTGATTCACCTGCTGGCCCGCAAGGGCTATATCAAAACCCAACGCGGCCGGTCCGGCGGGTTGATGCTGGCGCGCGGGCCGGAGAAAATCGGCGTGGGCGAGGTGTTCCGCGCCTTTGAGGCCGTGTTGCCCTTTACCGAATGCACCGAGGAAAAACAGGCCTCCTGCCCGCTGGCCACCTGTTGCCGGCTGAAATGTGTGCTGCAAGAGGCACTGGATGCGTTTTATGCGCGGCTTGATCGGTCGACGCTGGCCGATCTGGTTGCAGAGAACACCGAGCTTGAAACCCTTCTGAAGGTGGCCTGACCGCCTTCAGGCGGTCCAGCGCCGCAGTCGCAACGCGTTGCCCAAGACAAAGACCGACGACAGCGCCATCGCTCCCGCGCCCAGCATGGGCGACAGTTGCGGTCCGCCAAAGGGCACCAGAAGACCCGCCGCGACCGGGATCAGCACGGTGTTATAGCCAAACGCCCAGAACAGATTCTGCCGGATATTGCGCATCACTGCACGCGACAGGCCGATGGCTTGCACCACCCCCATCGGATCGCCCCGCATCAAAACCACATCTCCGGCCTCAATCGCCACATCGGTGCCTGTGCCCATCGCCATGCCGACATCGGCCAGCGCCAAAGCTGGCGCGTCGTTCAACCCGTCACCGACAAAGACCGTCCCGGTCCCAAGGCTGCCAATCACCTCGGCCTTTTGTGCAGGCATAATCTCGGCATGCACAGACTTAATGCCGATCGCCGCCGCGACGGCCCCGGCGGTGGCTTTGGCATCTCCGGTGATCATCACCGGCTCCAGCCCCATATTTACAAGCGATTGCACGGCCAAAGCCGCCGTTGGCTTGATCGGGTCGGCCACTAGGATCGCGGCTTCGGCCCGGCCGTCGCGGCCGACCAGCAACACGCCCTGCCCCTGCGCTTGGGCGGCACTGCACGTCTGTGCAAGTCCATCGTCCAGCGGCGCGAACAGTTTGGCCGATCCGACCAGAACCACGCCGCCCGCCACAACCGCCTCGGCCCCGCGGCCGGGATGGGCCTGAAAGCCGGTCGCCTCGGGGATCGGCAGACCGCGCCGGGCCACCTCCTCCAGCACCGCGCCGGCCAAGGGGTGTTCGGACCCGCGCTCCACCGCCGCGGCCAGCGCCAACAGCTGATCGGGGTCACGCCCTTGCAGCACATGCACCGCCTGCACCACCGGCTTGCCCATGGTCAGGGTGCCTGTCTTGTCAAAGGCCACACGCGCCGCAGTTTCCAGCCGCTGCAACGCCTCGCCCTTGCGAAACAGAACGCCCATTTCCGCCGCCCGCCCGGTGCCGACAAGAATTGACACCGGTGTTGCCAAGCCCATGGCGCAGGGGCAGGCGATAATCAGCACCGACACCCCCGCCACCAGCGCCTCGGCCAGACCGGGGCCAAGCGCCAACCACGCAACAAAGGTGACAAGGGCCAGCGCCATGACCACCGGCACGAACC
>CALBSG010000016.1 GCA_937927675.1 uncultured Paracoccaceae bacterium
CAGACGTGTGCTCTTCCGATCTGGCAATCTGAAGGGCCTTCATGGCTTACCTCCCCAAGGTCTGGATGACGCCGCGCATGCGCTGGTCTTCGGCATCCATGAATTTCTGACCCATCTCATAGGCGCGCTGCACCTCGATCATGCGGGCGATCTCCGAGACGGGTTCGACATTGCTCTCTTCAAGAAACCCTTGAAGAACCGTCGCGCCTTCGACGGGCTGCATCTCACCTGCAGCAAAAATCGTGCCGGTCTGGTGGCGCAAGGCGGTGGGGTCGGTTGGCCCCCACAGGCCGATGCGTGCCACAGGTTGGCCATCGGCAGAAACGGTGCCATCTTCGGCAACCGCCACCTTGGCCGCGCCGGGCGGAATAAACACCGGAGCACCGCCCTGATCCAGAAGTCGGTTGCCATCGGGGGTGACTAGCTCGCCCGCGGCCGAGGGGGTAAAGGCGCCGGCGCGGGTCAAAGCCTGACCGTTCGGGGTTTCGATCAGGAAAAATCCGTCCCCCTGAATGGCCAGATCAAAGGTGCCACCGGTCTGGTTAACACCCGCCTGCGACAGATCGACCAGCCGGGTATTGCCGTTGGCCATCGACAACGAAGGATCCTCATCCATCCGGTCGACGTATTCCGAAAAGATCATCCCTTCCCGGCGAAAGCCCGTGGTCGACAGGTTGGCGATATTGTTCGCCACCACCTGCATTTCGCGCATCAGCCCAGATTGACGCGTCAGCGCGGTATACCCTGCGGCATCCATGGCTTAGCCCCCCGCAATCATCGGAATGAGCTGATCGTTGAAAAACGATACCAGCGTGGCGGTCATGAAACTCATCGAGACCCAGAACACCGCGATCATCAGGCCGGCCTTAGGCACAAAGGTCAGCGTCGCCTCTTGAATCGAGGTCAACGCCTGCAACAAACCGATCACGACCCCAACCACCAAGGCCACCGCCAAAAGCGGGGACGCCATCAGGACCGAGGCCCACAAACCTTGACGCAACACATCGAAAAGCGCTTCTTCCGTCATACCGGCATCCTCAGGATTTCCTGATAGGCCTCGACCACTTTATCGCGCACGGTGGCCACGGTTTCGACCGCAAGCTGGCTGGAGGCGAGCGCCTGCACAAGCGCGTGGGGGTCCGCCCCACCCGTCATGGCTGCGCGGGCGGTTTGTTCGCCTTGGGCCAGAGTTTCGGCAAAACTGCCCGCGAGCTTGGCAAACCCCGCTTCCGCCGCGCCCGGTTTCGGCGCGGCGGCGGTGCGGGCTTGCGCATAGCTTTGCGTGGCAAGCGAGGTTCTGATATCCATGGTTCAGCCCTCCTATCGGCGCAAAAGTTCGAACAGGCTTTGCGTCATCTGCCGCGCCTGATCGAACATCTTCAGGTTCGCCTCGTAGCTGCGCTGCGCTTCGCGCGCGTCAGCGATTTCAATCACCAGATCGACATTCGATCCATCATAGTGACCGGTTTCATCGGCCAAGGGATGGCCGGGGTCGTAGATCCGCACAAGTTCGCTGCGGTCCAGCTTCACCGGGCCGGTCTTCACCTCCCCGGTTTGCATTTCTTCTTGAAAAGACACCGTTTTCCGGTGGTATCCGGGGGTGTCGGCATTGGCGATGTTTTCGGAAACGTGCCGCAAACGCATCGCCTGCGCCTCCATTCCAGAGGCGGCAAAGGACAGGGATTTGAGAAGATCGCTCATCTACCCCCCCTATTTCCGGCCCAGGCTGGCGCGGATGATGTCAGACGTGTTGCGATATATGGCCAGCGCCATCTCATGGTCTTGCCGCGCCCCGGCGGCCTTGACCATTTCTTCCTCGATCGACACCGAGTTGCCGTTCGGCGCCTCAGCCCCCGAGCTGCGCCGCGGTGTGCTGCGCATTTCCTCACCCACCCCCCCAAGGTGGCCGGGGCGCGTCTGACGCAAAGCGTCCGGTTCTGCCGCACGATACGCCTCGGCAAAAGAGGGCAGATCCATCGCCTTGAAGCCGGGTGTATCGGCATTGGCGACGTTCTGCGCAATCAACCCCATGCGAGAGCCTGCGTGCGATGCCAAGGATTGGGCCATGGCGGTGATCTGTAATTTTTCAAACATCGGGGCTTCTCCCCTTGCCTCTTTCACTAAGGCTTAAGGGTGATTCCTTTAAAAAGAGTAAGGAACAAAGGGAGAAGCCCATGGCCGATGTTTTTAGCCCGCTCCGCGCCCAGATTGCTGCCATTCCCGTGGTTTCGGCGGTGGGGCGCGTGGCCGAAATTTCACGCGGAACCCTGCGGGTGCGGGGCCTTGAGAAATTGGCCCGGCAGGGTGATCAGGTGCGAATCGGAGAGATTGGCGGCGAAGTCCTGCAACTGTCCGCCGATGAGATGGTGGTGCTGGCCAACGGCAGCCCCGACGGTCTGGCCATCGGCACGCCGGTCGAATTGGCCGGACCGGCCGAGATTTCGCCCGATGACAGCTGGATCGGCCGCATTATTGACCCGAACGGGCGGCCGCTGGATGGCAAGCCGTTGTTTCGCGGCCCGGTTGCGCGGCCCTTGCGAACCGAAGCTCCGCCTGCCGCACAACGGCGCGCTTTGGGAGAGCGGCTTTCGACCGGGGTCGCGGTGTTTGACACGCTGCTGCCCTTGGTGCGCGGTCAAAGGATTGGCCTTTTCGCTGGTTCCGGTGTGGGCAAATCATCTCTGCTGGCAAAGTTTGCACGCGGGGTGGCGGCGGATATCGTCGTGATCGCCTTGGTTGGCGAACGGGGCCGCGAGTTGCGCGAATTCACAGAGCGTGTGCTGGGTCCGGCGGGGATGGCCCGCTCTGTCGTGGTCGCCGCGACCTCGGATCAGCCCGCCCTGACCCGCCGCCGCTGTGCCTATACCGCAATGGCAGTTGCCGAACATTTCCGCGATCAAGGCCTGCATGTGCTGTTTTTGGCCGATTCGATCACACGCTTTGCCGAGGCCCATCGCGAGGTGGCCTTGGCCGCAGGCGAAAGTTCAGCCCTGCGCGGCTTTCCGCCCTCGCTCAATCAGGCGATCATGGGGCTCGCCGAGCGCTCTGGCCCCGGGCCAAAGGATGCCGGAGACATCACGGCCGTGTTTTCCGTGCTGGTGGCAGGGTCAGACATGGAAGAACCGGTTGCCGATATCCTGCGTGGGGTGCTGGATGGCCATGTGGTGATGGATCGCAAAATCGCCGAACGCGGGCGTTACCCGGCGATTGATCTGTTGCGTTCGGTGTCACGCAGCCTGCCCCATGCGGCAAGCCAAGAGGAAAACGCCCTGATCGCCGAGGCGCGGCGACTGCTTGGGGCATGGGACCGGGCTGAAATGATGGTGCAGGCCGGGCTTTACACCAAAGGGTCGGATGCCACGATCGATGCCGCTATCAAGATCTGGCCGGCGCTTGACGCCTTTCTTGCCGAAGACGCCCCCTCAGATGGGGTGAGCGGTAGCTTTCGCCGCCTTGCCACCGTGTTGGAGCAGTGACGCGTCCCAAACCTGTCGGGCCTGTTGCGCGGCAGCGTTGCCTGACCCGACAGCCATTAGCGGCGGCGAGAGAACGCCACCGCATTTGACATCAGGGAAAGCGCGGCACTGGCGCCATATTGGCGGGTGTAAGCCTCGGCTTCAGAGCGGATCAGAAATCGACGCACGAGTTTTTCGATGCTCGCCGTATCATTGAAATCGGCAATCTGATCCGTGCCGAATTGCGCTTGGGATTTTTCCTTCATGATCGCCAACTGGCGATCAATATCTAACGAAGAAAAGCTCGTCGGCAGGCCCAGCGCCTTTTCGAAAACGCGGCGCATCGGTGTACTGCCCAAAACGGAATACCACCGCGCATCGTTAGAGGTGGTGGTCTTCGCCGCAAGGCTGGCCACTTCACGCTCGGCATTCATGGCAAGGCGGAGGTCGTCATTTTGTTCACCAACCGCAACCTCAAAGCTGCGGGTCTTGTAGGCGGCAAGAATCTTGTCTGGGAAATCCGAAATCTTGCTGCGGGGCGTCGCGAAATCCCCAAAGCCAAAGGCGGCGGAAAGCTTCTGATACTGTTTGTCGGCGAGCTTGTTCGCCAGACTGTCAGATTTCAGCGTCCCGCCCTCCAACACTTTTTTAATGAAGGCCTTGCTGTTGATGTCATTTTCAAGACCAAAGGCACCCAGCGCGACCTTCAACAGGCGCCGATCTGTTACCAGCTCTTCCGCGGTGTCGATCTTACCGATGTTTTCGCGAAAATAGGCCTCGTCGCGTTTGATCTCGGGCTGCGCGTTCAACACGGCCTGCTGTGTGGCGGCCGTGCGCTTTAGAAACACCCACCCGGCATAGCCAGTCAGCGGCAGGGCGGGTGTATAGGTCATGATTTGCGCCCTGCCATCAGGCGTTCTTCGCGCGGCAAAAGGCCCCGCAACGCCTTAAGCGCCTGATAATGCTGATCCTCCAGCACGGCTGCCGTCGCCTGATTCAACAGGGTGCGGCTGTCGTGATCAATCAGCACTTGGCTCAGTTGTTCGATGCCGCGCAACAGCTGCATGCGGGCATCGGCCGGATCGGCATCGCCTGACAGCACCAATTGCGCGATATAGCAAACCCGGCGAACCGGCGTGTTGACCTCTTCGGGATGAATCGCATCGCGCAGGCGCAGGATATTGGCGTGTGGCGTCATGATGGCCAGCCGCGACCGCTTTTCACCGTTTTCGATCACGGCCCCATTGATAAGAACGCGTTCATGCGGGCCAAGTTTAAGGACAAGACCCGTCATGTCATTGCCCCTGCCCACGCAGGCCGCGCATCACGGCTGTGTTGATATCAATAAGAACATCAACCGACGCCTTATTGTCACGCACGGCACGGCTGTGGTGGGTGGTGAATTCGTAAAGGTAAAACAACTGGGCGCGCAGTTTTTGCGGCAGACCGTTTTCAGGTTCGGCCACATCAGCGGCGAGCGTTGACCAAAGGCGCTGGTTTTCATCTAGCGCAGTCAACAGCTTGGCATAATCGACGTCTTGGCCACGCGACACGGACAGGGCCTTTGTCGCGCGGGCGAGCAGATCGTATTCCAATGCCCGATAGTCGCGATGCGGGGCTTCGGGGCGGGCATAAGCAGCGCGAGCGGCCGCGGTTTGAGCAATCACGGGGTATCCCTCCTGGGATCATGGGGCGAGAGAGAAAAGGCCGGGAGAGGTTTATCCCCCGGCCCCCGTTATCAGCGGAAGAGCGACAGAATGCTCTGCGGTGCCTGGTTGGCGATCGACAGCGCTTGCGTGGCCAGCTGTTGCTGTACCTGTAGCGCTTGCAAACGGGCGGATGCCTCTTCCATATCGGCATCGACCAAGGTGCCGATCCCGGCCTTGAGCGAGTCAGAAAGTTCGCTGACGAAGTCTTTCTGAATATCGATCCGATTTTGTACAGAGCCGAAGCTGGCTGCCGCATCAATGGAAGTTTGCAAAAGCCCTTCGATGTTCCCCAGTGCCGTCAACGCGGTGGAGTTCGTCTCGACATCAATCGTATCAAGCGTGGCAAGCCCGCCCGAGCCTGCGTTCTTGAACTGCGCCGCCACCGTCAAATCCCCCGTCGCCGACGGGTTGCCTGCGGTGCCATCACCGGTCGAAAGCGCCAGCGTACCGGGGGTGCCTGAGTCGTAGTCGACAACAAGACCCGTAACGCCCAACCCTTCCAGCGCGCCTTTCAGGCCGACGGCAATAATATCTGCCGCCGTGGTCGACGCCGCATCTGCAGCACTGACCGTGTAGCTCGCCGTCTTATTGCCGATGGTGATGGCGATCGAATCCCCTTCGGCGAAGGTGATGGCATCGATCGCAATCGTTCCGGTGCCGCTGGCCTTGTCCAAGGTGAAGCCAGCGGAGTCAGAATCGCCGGAAACGCCATCAGTCGTCGCGCCAAAGGCTGCCTTCGCAGTATAGCCGCCGATCGACAAATCCTGCCCTTCAACCTCAATGGTCGACACCGCGACACCGGTGTTGCTGCGATCAAGAGACGACAGCACATTGACCGTGTCGGAGTTGTTCACAAGGTTCATGCCGTTGAACTGGGCAGAGCCAACCACGGTTTTGATCTGCTCGCGCAGCGCCTCAATGTCGGTCTGGATCTTCGAACGATCCACGTTCTCGCCCTGCGCCGAGACAATCTTGCCCTTCATCTCGGTCAACAAGTCCGTGACCGTTTCGGCGGCCTTACGACCAACCGCAACGGTCGAGGATCCAAGCGAAAGGCTGTCGGAAATTCCCTTGAACCCCTTCACATCCGATTCCATCACCTTGGAAATCGCCCAAACTGCAGCGTTGTCCTTGGCGTTGGAGACGGTCTTGCCGGTCGAGATCTCTTGCTGGGTGCGGTTCAGGTTGGTGTTGATGGTCTTCATGGTCTGAAGCGCCACCATGGCACTGGTATTGGTAAGAATGGACGACATGTCCTGGTCCTTTGCGATCTGCCTGCGCTTTTGCGAAAGGCGGGTTGCGCCACGGCACGCGGCCGCAGCTGGCTGGTCCTTCTGTCCGGTGCGTCAGGCGGTCTTCCCGGCGCGCCACCCCCTCATGGGATGCAAGGCGATTGAAGAACGGGAAGGTCTAACAGAGTCCTAATTCGCGGCCGTCATTTGCGTGGCATTTGACAGATTCGCAAAATGTCAGAACCGCCCTGCGGGATAGGATGCGGTAGCGAAATCGGCCCTTTTGCCCCGGTTGTCATAGGTCTGCAGCCCTTGGGCGGCGCGGCGGACCTCATCGACCCTGCGCCGGGCTGCCCGCGTGCCGCGCCGGGCCGCATCCAGCAAGGCTGCATTGGTTTCCGCCTTCATTTTCAGTCGTTCCAAAACCTGGCTTGGGGCCGTTGTGGCCAAATTCGCCAAGGCGGTTTCAAGCTGCGGCGCCAGTTGCGCAAGCTGAGCGAAATCGGCGATCCGCACCGCGGACCTCACCTCATCAAGCAAGATTTCAAGGGTTTTCATCGGGACCGCCTTCTTTGGTCTTGAGTGATTCGAAAATCATTTCCGCAAGCCCGACACCGCCTTGATCAACCATCAACCTGGCCTGTTCAGTGCGCAGAAACGAGGCGAATTGCTCTTCACCAGCGCCGCCACCCATGGTTTCGCTGGCTGCGCCAAGGCCTGTAAATGACAGCATTTCAGCCAAAAATGCGGTTTCCAGCTCTTTGGCCTTTTGCATCAACCGATCATCGGGTGACGCCGCATGCGGCGCATTCGCTTGGGGTGTGGCAACTGCAGAAAGCATCCTGCCCTCGATTGAGTTGAATTTTTCTGACTGTGGCAGGCAGCGGTAAACAACCGGTAAGGATCGTCAGGCGATAAGGGGGCAGATGACAGAAGTCTGAGAGCCCATGTTCAAAAGCATGTCCGAAATCCTGTTCCCGCCGCGCAGCACAAAGCAGGTCGCAGAAGCTGCAGCCGCGCCCGCGGCAGATCTCGCCTTTGCAGAGGTGTTGCAGGACGCCGAAGAGATAGAAGTCGAGATCGCAGTCGGCACAGCTTTTCTCCCAGCGATCTTGCAGGATCTTCTGCCGCGACCGGTCGCGCCTGCCAGCACGACGGGCGAGGCTGCGCGGGCGGCAGCGGCACTCGACTGCGTCGCCGTGCCTTTGGTCACGGGTGCGCCAACAGACGAGGCGGTGACCAAAGAAGAATCGACACCAACAAGCACGACCGCAGACGGCGCAGGCCAGATGTTGGCGATGATCTTCGGCGCCGCGGCATCGGAACGGCCCGCCGAAATTCGGGCCGATCCCGATCTGATGCCCCAAGCAGCGCTGGGCGAATTGGCCACGGATACCAGCCCTGGCATCGCCCCCCGCGCCCAGTTTGTGGCAGAACCTGTGCCACCGCAGTCCAGCACAGCAGAGCCCGTGCAAGCTGTGGCGTGGCAGGCCGCCACCAAGGCGCCTGAACCACCGCCTGCGATCGTTCCAAAGCGACTTGATGCGGAAGAACCGGCGGATGAGCTTTCTGACTTGAAGGTGCCGGACACCAATCGCGTAACCGATCCGCCCGCGCCGAAAACCGAACCGCGGCCGACCAGTTCCGAGCCAGCTGTGCAGGCCAAGGTCGAAACGACATCCGGCGGCGCGACCTTGCACCACAAATCTTCCTCAGGCACGGCTCCAGACATTAGCGCCGACGCGGCGGTGGTTCAGGACGTGGTCTTTGCAAGGGTCGCAACACCACGCCATGAAGAGGGGGCAACACAGTTTCTTTGGCGCCAAGCGTTGCAGACAGACGCTGCGCAGCCCGACCCGCCTCCGGCTCAGCACAAAATTATTGATAGCGGCCCAACATCGCATGCACCCGAAAAAGGCCGTGAGATTCCAGCCGCAGACCTTGAGCCTGCCGCAGCGGTTGACCGCGACGACAGCCCCCCTGCCACGCCCTTGGTTGCGCCGTTATCTACGACCGACGGACCGACCGCCTTGCCAGAGGCGGAGGTGACAAAACCGGAAGCGCCAGTTTCACCGGGCGTGGCCCTTGGCCCGATACAAACCGAGGGGACGCTTCGCAGCCAAATCCATGACGGCACGGTGCAACGCCCTGCCCCCCCCACTCCGGTGCGACAGGTGGTCGAAATCCTTGCCGCCCAACCCGCTGATGTGCCGGGCCGAATCGAGCTGACTCTGACACCGGAAACCTTGGGAAAGGTGCATTTTGACATGCGGCCCGAAGGGGACAGCTTGTCGATTGTCCTGTCGGCCGAACGCGCCGACACGCTGGAACTGATGCGACGTCATCTGCCGGATCTGATGGCGGAACTGAAGCAGGCCGGGATTCAAGCCGGCAGCTTTTCCTTCAGCAGCTGGAACGAGGGACAACGCGCCCAAAGCCCGCAGCTGGCCGCCCCCCCTTTTGAACCAACAGAAACCCCGGTCGCCGTGCCAACGCCCCCCACCCGCCCCGTGCGCGCCGTCAGCCATTTGGGTGGCTTGGATATGCGATTTTAAGGAGAGCCATGCATGACCACTTCCTCCGTGACCTCGGCCGGAACCACCTCGGCGGCGCCGACAACAACCAGCAACAAGGCGCTGATTTCATCAGATTTCGACACGTTTCTGAAGATGCTGACGGCCCAGATGCAGAATCAGGATCCATTGAACCCGATGGATTCCACCGATTACGCCACGCAGCTTGCAACCTTTTCGGGCGTGGAACAGCAGGCCCGCACCAATGAGCTGCTGACCAATCTGGGCAGTCAGATGGCTGTTTTGGGCATGTCGCAACTTGCGGGCTGGGTGGGGCAGGAAGCCCGAGCCGAGGCCCCGGTCTGGATGGACGGCGATCCAGTGACGATGCAACTGACCCCAGCGACAGGCGCGGACAGCGCAGTGCTTGTGGTGCGCGATGCCGCAGGCGAGGTGAAATCACGCGAGGACGTTCCGGCCGAAGCCGGGCTTTACGATTGGCTTGGCGGGGATGCGGCGGGCGATCCGCTGCCGATGGGGGCTTATACGCTGACGCTGGAAAGCTATTCGGGCGACACCCTGCTGGGTGAAACCCCGGTGGAGTCTTATGCGCGTATCATCGAGGCCCGCAACGGCGCCTCTGGTGCCATGTTGGTGCTGGAGGGCGGGATCGAAGTTTTGTCATCCAAGATCACCGCGCTCCGCGTGCCCGAGGCAACGGGCAGTTAAATCCAGCGCCCCAACCACAGGCCAAGGCCAAGGACCAACACGGCCAGACCAAACTGGGCAAGGCGGCGACGGGTTTTGGGCGCACGCACGGGGGGCGGCAATTCGGCTTGGGCGATCAGCGCCTGTTCCACCAGCCGCGGCAGGCGCGGGCCGAACCGCGACAGCACCCGCGCGGTCTGCGCCAGATCGCGCATCAGCGCCACGGGCCCCAGATTGCGGCTGATATAGCCTTCGACCACGGGTTTGGCGACTTCCCAGATATTGATATGGGGATCCAGCGACCGCGCCACGCCCTCGACCACCACCATGGTGCGTTGCAACAAGATCAGCTCTGTCCGCGTCTCCATGCCGAATTTCTCGGTCACTTCAAACAGGAAGGACAAAAGTCGCGCCATGGAAACCCGGCTCGCCTCGACGCCAAAGATCGGCTCGCCCACCGCACGAAGCGCGCGGGCGAATTCGTCAATATCGCGGTTGGCGGGCACATATCCCGCCTCGAAATGCACCTCGGCCACGCGACGGTAGTCACGACGGATGAAGCCGTACAGAATCTCGGCATAGACGCGGCGGGTGTATTCGTCGATCCGGCCCATGATGCCAAAGTCATAGGCAATGATGTCGCCATTGGCGCCGACCTTCAGGTTGCCCTGATGCATGTCACCGTGGAAAAGGCCATCCCGCAGCGCATGACGCAGGAACAAGGACAGCACCCGCGCGCCCAAGATCGCCCGATCATGCCCTGCGGCGTCAATCGCCGCATTGTCGGACAGCGCGACCCCTTCGGCCCACCCCAGCGTCAGCACCTGACGTCCCGACAGCCGCCAAAGCGGCGCAGGCACCTGAAATCCTTCGTCCTTGCGGGTGTTTTCGGCAAACTCCGAGGCAGCTGCAGCCTCTAGCCGCAGGTCCAACTCGCCCATCACCACGCCTTCGAAATGCGCGATCACATCGACCGGACGCAACCGACGTGAGAAGGGGGCGATATATTCCATGCTGCGGGCAGCAAAATAAAAAGCGTCGATGTCACGGCGGAAGGCGCGTTCAATGCCGGGGCGCAAGACTTTGACCGCCACCTCTTGCCCAGTTTCAATCACACGGGCCTGATGGACCTGCGCGATGGATGCGGCCGCAACGGGTTCGGAGAACGAGGAGAACAGCGCCTCAACCGGCGCGCCCAACTCGGCGGCGATCGCTTTTTTGGCGTCTTCCATCCCAAAGGGCGGCAGCTTGTCTTGCAGATATTTCAGCTGTTCGGCCAGCTCTTCGCCAACAATGTCGGGGCGGGTGGAAAGGATCTGACCAAACTTGATATAGGCCGGGCCAAGCGCCGTCAGCGCCCGCGTCACCGGCGGCAGCGCAGGGTCACCCTTTACCCCCAGCCATTTGAACGGCCAGCCCAGCATCCGCGCGGCAAAACGCAGCCGGGCCGGGGCTTCCATCGCCTCCAGCACCACGGCCATCGCCCCGGTGCGTTCAAAGGTGGCCCCGGTGCGGATCAATCGCCAGATATTGTGGGGTCCGCGCATCAGATCTTCCAGCCCGAATGAAGGGCGGCGATTCCCATGCTGAGGTTGCGATACTTGGCCTGGGAAAATCCGGCAGACCGGATCATGCCAAGGAAGGTTTCCTGATCGGGGAACTTGCGGATGGATTCGACCAGATACTGATAGCTGTCGCGGTCATTCGCCACGATCTGCCCCATCACGGGGATGATATTGAAGGAGTACAGATCATATGCCTTCTGCATCAGATCATTCGGAATCTGACTGAACTCCAGCACCATCAGCCGGCCGCCGGGCTTCAGCACACGGTAGGCCTCTTTCAAGGCGTCGGGCACACGCACCACATTCCGGATGCCAAAGGAAATTGTGTAAACGTCAAAGGAATTGTCCGCAAAGGGCAGTGCCATCGCATCGCCCACCACCCAGTCAAGGCTATCGGCCATCCGCTCGGCCTCGGCCCGTTTGCGGCCTTCGATCAGCATGGGTTCGGTCATATCGCAGACCACCGCCGACGCGCCGGGCGCACGCTTCAAGAAGCGAAAGGCCACATCACCGGTGCCGCCCGCCACATCAAGCAGGCGCTGGCCGGGCCGCGGGGCCAACCAGTCCATCATGGCGTCCTTCCAGACGCGATGGATGCCCATCGACATCAGGTCATTCATCACGTCATATTTCGACGCAACCCGGCTGAAGACGCCATGCACCATCCCGGCCTTTTCGTCCTCTGGCACGGTCTGAAAGCCGAAATGGGTGGTGGTGTCTGCGGTCATCAGGGCTTGCCCTTCCTTTTGGTTGGCCACCTTATAGGGGGGAAGCCCCCAACCCTCAATGCTGCCACGAGGTCGCATGCCAGAACTGCCCGAAGTTGAAACCGTCCGCATGGGACTATTGCCGGTGATGGAGGGGCGACAGATCGACAAGGCCACGGTGAACCGGCCCGATCTGCGCTGGCCCTTCCCGCCCCAAATGGCCGATCGGCTGACCGGTGCGCGGGTCCTGGGACTGCGGCGGCGGTCGAAATACATTCTGGCCGATCTTTCGACCGCAGAGACTTTGTTGATCCATCTGGGCATGTCGGGCCGGATGCTGATCTCAGGCGCGCAACTGGGGCAGTTTCACCATGACCACCCCGCGCCCGCCAAACATGACCATGTCGTGCTGGACATGGAGGGTGGCGCGCGCGTGACCTTCAACGATGCCCGTCGTTTTGGGGCGATGGATTTGTTGACGACGGCGACCGCTGACACACATCCGCTTTTGGCCAACATTGGCCCCGAACCTTTTGGCAATGATTTTCACGAGACCCACCTTGCCGCGCGTCTGAAAGGGCGCGCAACGCCGATCAAATCCGCGCTGCTGGATCAGCAAAATGTTGCGGGTCTGGGGAATATTTATGTCTGTGAAGTGCTGTTCCGCGCCGGAATCAGCCCGCTGCGCCTAGCCCGCGACGTAACCTCTGCCGAAGTGACCCGGCTGGTGCCGATCATCCGCGATGTCTTGATCGAGGCGATTGCGGCGGGTGGCTCCTCGTTGAAGGACTATCGTCAAGCTCATGGCGAGCTTGGCTATTTTCAACACACCTTCCGCGTCTACGACCGCGAAGGCCAACCCTGCACGACCCCCGGATGCCAAAGCCCGATCGCCCGCACGGTACAATCGGGCCGGTCGTCCTTTCACTGCCCCACCTGCCAGAGGTGACTTGATAACGTCTGCGTTGCTGTTAGAGGTCGCAGAGCAAACCACCGGGAGCCACTGCCATGGCCTATGAAACCCTGATCGTCGAGATTGCAGACCACACCTGCCTGATCCGGCTCAATCGCCCCGATGCGATGAACGCGCTGAACACCAAGCTGATGGCCGAATTGGCAGAAGCGATGGTCGCCGCGGACCGCAATGAGATGATCCGCTGCATCGTGCTGACCGGGTCGGAGAAGGCTTTTGCTGCGGGCGCCGATGTGCGCGAGATGGCTGGAAAATCCTATGTCGATGTCTATTTCGACGACCTTTTTGGCCCCGAGGCTGAGACGATTGCCCGGGTTCGCAAACCGGTGATCGCGGCGGTGGCGGGCTATTGCTTGGGCGGTGGCTGCGAACTCGCCATGATGTGCGATTTCATCATCGCCGCTGACACGGCCAAGTTTGGCCAACCCGAGATCAACCTTGGCATCGTCGCGGGCATGGGCGGCACCCAGCGCCTGACGCGACTGGTCGGCAAGTCCAAGGCGATGGACATGAACCTGACCGGCCGCTTTATGGATGCCACCGAGGCGGAACGGGCAGGGCTGGTGAGCCGCATCGTTGCTGCCGCAGACCTGCAAGATGAGGCGATGAAAGCCGCCCGCAAGATTGCCGAAAAATCGGCGGTCATTGCGATGACGGTGAAGGAATCGGTCAATCGCGCTTTGGAGACGACCCTGCGCGAAGGGCTTTTGTTTGAGCGCCGCGCCTTCCACGCCGCTTTTGCCACCGAGGATCAGAAAGAAGGCATGGCAGCTTTCGTCGAAAAGCGCCCGCCACAGTTCCGCAACCGCTGAATCCGGTTGCATAATCCAGCAGCAGGGGTTAAGCGCCACCCCACATGCGCGTGGGCCCGCTAAAGGCGTGAACGATTCTCCTTCGGACGAAGGGGGCTTCGGTGCTTTCGTGCGATCATATTGACACAAGACCGAAGAGAGTTCAGCCCATGGCAAATACCGCCCAGTCCAAAAAACGCGCCCGTCAGTCCGACGCTCGTCAGGACGTCAACAAAGCCCGCCGTTCGCGTATCCGCACCTTCCTGCGCAAGGTCGAAGAGGCACTGGCCTCCGGCAACGCCGACGCTGCCGCAACCGCCTTGGCCTCGGCTCAGCCCGAACTGATGCGCGGCGTCACCAAGGGCGTTCTGCACAAGAACACCGCCTCGCGCAAAATGTCGCGCCTGACCTCGCGCGTCAAAGCGTTGGTTGCACCGAAGGCCTGATTTTCAGCCTTAGCGATTCTCCAAAAGGCGCACTTTCGAGTGCGCCTTTTTTCATTGCGAATCTCTTTCGATTATCACAATTCGCACTTTCGATGGGCGCTTTTAGCCCCCCCTGATTGTCAGGAGTTGCCATTTTGCACGGCGTCCGGGATTCGCTCGACTGAATCTCTGTCAAGCGCATAGTTCGGTTGCGCGGTCGCGCGGCGGCTTGCTAGCTTGACCCTGCGATTCACTTCGACTTGGGGGACAAGACGCTGATTTGAACACCACCTTCTAACCTGCTGCTGCCAAAATCATGCGGGAAAGAAAAACAAGAAGTTGTTCAAATTCAATGCGTTGATAGGTCTGCTGCTCACGCGGCCTGACGAAAACAGAAATCTTTCATCAGGAATCTTCCTGATGGATGGGTTGTTTCGTGTCCAGAACTGACAAGGCCGGGCTGCCAGTTTCTGGTGGCGATTCCGGTGTCATTCTCCCTTTGGACAAGGTGGCGCGCGTGACGTTATTTGAACAACATCAAGGGGCCACCGGGGTTTTCTCGGCAGGAACCGGGGACGGACAAAAACATGACGAATGAGGCCTGGGGTAAACTGCGCGAAGACTTGGTCAAGCGCGTCGGCCGCAATAATTATGCCACCTGGATCGAGCCGATTCGCTTGGCCGAACTGCGTGGCTCTACCGCTCGTTTTGAAGTTCCGACGACCTTCTTTGGCGACTGGGTGTCGCGCAATTTCTCTGACCATATCCTGAGCCAACTGGTTGCTTCGGGTCAGGACGTCTCGCGCGTGGAGTTTTTCGTGCCGGCAGCCAGTGCTGGCCAGCCCCGCGCGGCACGCCCGGTTGCCGCTCAGCCGAGCACACCGGCCAAGCCGATGCCGCGACTTGCGCAAGCACGCCGCACCGGCACGGACGAGGAACTGCCGGGCGCGACCTTGGATGCCCGCTTTACCTTTGACAGCTTTGTTGTCGGCAAGCCGAACGAGTTGGCCCATGCCGCGGCACGCCGCGTCGCCGAAGGCGGACCCGTCACCTTCAACCCGCTGTTCCTTTATGGTGGCGTTGGTTTGGGCAAGACCCACCTGATGCACGCCATCGCGCATGAGCTGCAGGCGCGTCAGCCGGAAATGCGGGTTCTGTATCTGTCGGCCGAACAGTTCATGTACCGCTTTGTGCAGGCGTTGCGTGACAAGCAGATCATGGATTTCAAGGAAATCTTCCGCTCGGTCGATGTGCTGATGGTGGACGATGTCCAGTTCATCGCTGGCAAAGACAGCACGCAGGAAGAATTCTTCCATACCTTCAATGCGCTGGTAGACCAGAATAAGCAGATCATCATCTCGGCCGACCGTGCGCCGGGCGAGATCAAGGATCTCGAAGATCGCATCAAGAGCCGGCTGCAATGCGGGCTGGTGGTGGATTTGCACCCCACCGATTACGAACTGCGCCTCGGGATCTTGCAGCAAAAGGCCGAAGCCTACCGCCAGCAATACCATGGCTTGCAGATTTCGGGCGGTGTGCTGGAGTTTCTGGCCCATCGCATCACCACCAATGTTCGCGTGCTGGAAGGCGCACTGACCCGCCTCTTTGCTTTTGCCTCGCTGGTGGGTCGTGAGATTTCGCTGGAACTGGCACAGGACTGCCTTGCTGATATCCTGCGCGCCTCGGATCGCAAGCTGACGATCGAGGAGATTCAGCGCAAGGTGGCTGAGCATTACAACATCCGTCTGTCGGACATGATCGGGCCGAAGCGGCTGCGCAACATCGCCCGGCCGCGTCAGGTGGCAATGTATCTGGCCAAGCAATTGACCCCCCGCTCCTTGCCGGAAATCGGCCGTCGCTTTGGCGGAAGGGACCACACCACGATCATGCATGGTGTGCGCAAGATTGAAGAACTGATGTCCACCGACAGCCAGTTGACGGATGACCTGAACCTGCTGAAGCGTCTTCTGCAGGGCTAAGACATCCCGCTGAATTGCAAAACAAAAGGCTTAACCCTGCGGGGTTAAGCCTTTTTCATATCGGACCCTGCATCACAGAACGCTCGCAGGCTATGGTTTGGGCCTGTCATCCCAATCCTTGGTCAAGATACGATTGGCGTCACCCGTCGGGTCATCGAATTGCTTGGTTTTCAGCGCCCAGAAAAAAGCCGCCAGACCAATTCCGCCCAAAAGCAGCGACACCGGGATAAGGTAGGTCAGAATTTCCATGCGATCAGATCCCCGCCCTTACTTCAGCCGCAACGAGTTCAGCGACACGGTAATCGACGAAAGGCTCATAGCCAAGGCGGCCGCCAAAGGCGTCGCCAGACCGATCAGCGCCAACGGCACCGCAATGACGTTATAGGCGGCCGACAGACCGAAGTTTTCCAAGATACGCCGCCGGGTCTGGCCACTGATCCGGGCAGCATCCCCCACGGCGGTCATATCCTGCCCCAAGAGCACGATGTCCGAAGCGGTGCGCGCGGCATCCAACGCCGTTGCCGGGCTGATCGAGACATGGGCCGCCGCAAGGGCCGCGGTGTCGTTCAACCCATCGCCGACCATCAGGACACGCCGCCCCTGCAGCGTCAGGTCGCGGACCAGCGCCGCTTTTTCTGCCGGAAGTGCGCTGGAAATCCAATCGGCAATGCCCAGGCGCTGCGCGAGGCTGGCGACAGCCCCCTCAGTATCGCCCGAGATCAGGCGGATGGTCTTTCCTTGCGCCTTCAGCTCTGCAATTGCCGCTTCGGCACCGGGGCGCAGCCGGTCGGTGAAGGTAAAGGCGCGCGCCTTGCCCTCGCCCGTGCAGAGATAGGTGGCGGTCGTGGCCGCCTCATCCGTATCGCACCAGCTTGCCCGGCCCAGCCGCACGGTCTGGCCTTTCCATTTGCCTTCCACGCCGTAGCCCGGCACTTCGCGCAGATCTTCAACGCGTGCCGGGTGAAGGCCAGCGGCCCGCGCCGTATCGGCCAGCGCCGCCGCCAAGGGATGGGACGAGGCCATCGCCAGTGCGGCAGCCACCTCCACCACAGCGCGGGGATGATCGGCCAGATTGGTGACTTCGGGCGCACCCATCGTCAGCGTGCCGGTTTTGTCAAACACCACGGTATCAACCTCGGCCAGACGTTCCAGCGCCGTGCCATGCTTGATGAGCAAGCCCTTGCGGAACAAACGACCAGAGGCAGAGGTAACCACCGCCGGAACCGCCAGACCCAAGGCACAAGGGCAGGTGATAATCAGCGTCGCCGCGGAAATGTTGATCGCAAAACGCAGATCGCCGCCGGTTTTCCACATCCAGAACCCAAAGGCGCTGAAGGACAGCAGATGCACCAGCGGCGAATACCAGCTGGCCGCACGTTCGGCCAAGGTGGTGTACTTCGTCTTGGCACTTTCAGCGATGGCGACCAGATCGGCCATCCGGTGAAGGCTACTGTCCCTGCCCGCCGCCGTCACCCGCAGGGTCAGAGGGCCGGTCAGGTTCACCTCGCCCGCCGATACCACAGTATCGGGGCCAGCAAAGACCGGCAGGCTTTCCCCGGTCAAAAGGCTGCGATCCACCTCTGAGGTGCCTTCGATCACCACGCCGTCAACCGGCATCCGCCCTCCGGGCCGAACCCGGACCAGATCGCCCACCGCAACCTCGGAAATCGGGCGCGTAATCTCGGCCCCGTCCACCAGAACCACGGCACGCGGCACCTCTAGCGCCGCCAATTCCTCGGCTGCCGAACGCGCCACAGCGCGGGTGCGATGGTCAAGATAGCGGCCCAGCAGCAGAAAGAAGCACAGCATCACAGCGGCGTCGAAATAGGCGTGATGGCCAGATTTCCATGTCTCAAACACCGAGATCGACGAGGCCAGCACCAAAGCAAGCGAGATGGGGAAGTCCATGCCGAGCCGCCCCACCTTCACCCTGGCCCAGGCCGATTTGAAGAAGGGCTGGCCGGAAAACAGCACCGTCGGCAGTGCAATGGCGCCGGAAATCCAGTGAAACAAATCGCGGGTGATGCCGTCTGCTCCGGACCAAACCGCAACCGACAGCAACATGACGTTCATCATCGAAAAGAACGCCACACCAAGCCGCATCAACAGATCGCGGCCCTGCTTGTCGGTTTCGGTCGCAGACAAAAGCCCCGCGTCCAGCTCATGCGCCTCATAGCCGACCCCAGCGAGAACGCGGATCAACTGATCCGCCGTCACCGCCGCATCCGCCTCAACCGAAACCCGCCGAAGGGTCAGGTTGACCCGGCTGGAGCGCACACCCGGCGTTGCGGCCAAGGCGCTCTCCACCGTCGAGATACAGGCCGCACAATGGGCCGCGGGCAACGACAGCATCAACCGGGCATGATCGGGCGCACTCAGTTGCGCGATCCGCTCGGCCGAAGGGGCCGCCACACAGGCCGGACAGGCCGAAACCGAAGCGTGCTCCACCCCGGCAAAGCTGTTCGGATCCAAGGTGGCGGTCATGGGTCAGCCCTTTACGTTCAGATCAATGCGTTGATGAAAGAGTGTGCCATCTTCGGCATGCCCCTCGACCAGCATCATCCAGTTGCCTTTTGCCAGATCGGCCTTGGCCACATAGACTCCCGCCTTGCGCGCGAATTCAGGCCGCAGGTCCGAGGCAGCCGAGGTCGGACGCCCCACCAGCACAGAGAGATCGCGGAGCGTCACCGGATTGCCTGCCGCATCGGTGAAGGCCAGATGCAACTCTTTGGCCGCCGCATCATATTGCGGCACCAGCGTCCACCCCAATGCCTCTTGCGCGCTGCGATCGGCGTCAAAGGTCTGGCTGGCCACATAAGAGTTGCCCACCTCCAGCCCCGGAAAGGTGCTGACCGCCTTCCATGCCATCACCACATTCACGCCGATGATGATCGCAAACGCCGAAACTGTGAATACAAGCACATGTTTGCCGGTGATCTCGCGCATATTACTGCACCTTTCCATTGAAGACGGTGTCGTGATGCACCCGGTCAGTGCCCGGCACCGTATCCGACCCAAGATCTTCGATCCACAAGCGGAACTCGGTCCGGTCGGAGATCGCGGCATGCGAGCCTGCAGGTGCCGTGACATAAAGCCGTTGGGTCCGGGTTTCATTGGCGGGCACCTTGACCTTCAGGCTGTCCTCGCCCTCCAGCGTCAGCACAAACACCTCGCCGCCTTGTGTCGTGGCGGAAAAGGCGAACCAGTGATCGTCGCCATGCTTGTTGCGCAGGCGCATTTCATAGGTGTTGCGGATGGAGCCATCTTTCAGAACCACGAACTGCGGATTGCGCACGGGGGTCACGTTCACATCAATCTCTGTCCGCAAGAACAGTGCCACCACCAGTGCGACGCCTACCAACGACCACAGCGATGTGTAGATGATGGTGCGCAGCCGGAACACATGGCTCCAGACCGACTTTGCCGGCTGGCCTGACCGCTCGCGCGTTTCATCGGTCAGCGCCAGATAACCGATCAAGTGGCGCGGCTTGCCGATCTTGTCCATCATGTCGTTGCAAGCGTCGATGCACAGCCCGCAGGTGATGCAGGCGAGTTGCTGGCCGTTGCGGATGTCGATCCCCATCGGGCAGACGTTGACGCAAGCCATGCAGTCGATGCAATCGCCATTGCCCGGCACATTCTGCTTGCCGCGCGGTTCCCCCCGCCATTCGCGGTAGCCGATGGTCAGCGTATCTTCGTCCATCATTGCGGCTTGAATACGCGGCCAAGGGCAAGCGTAGATGCACATCTGCTCGCGGGCGAAGCCACCAAAAGCAAAGGTCGTCGCAGCGAGGATGAACATGGTGGTATAGGCGATGGGGTGGGCCGTGCCGTTCAGCAGATCCCACAGCAGGGTCGGCGCATCGGTAAAGTAGAAAATCCACGCCCCCCCCGTGGCGATGGCAATCGCAAACCAGACTGCCCATTTCGCCAGCCGCTTGCGGATCTTTTCCGCGTCCCATTTCTGCCGATGCAGCCGGATACGGGCGTTGCGGTCGCCCTCAACCCAACGTTCGACCAGAATGAAAAGATCGGTCCAAACCGTTTGCGGGCAGGCATAGCCGCACCACACCCGGCCCGCAGCGCTGGTAAACAGAAACAGGCCGAGCCCCGCCATGATGAGAAGGCCGGCAACGAAGTAAAATTCGTGCGGCCAAATCTCGATCATGAAGAAGAAAAAGCGCCGGTTGGCCATGTCAATCAGTACGGCCTGATCGGGCAGGTTCGGCCCACGGTCCCAGCGGATCCACGGGGTGATATAGTAGATGCCCAACAGGACAGCCATCAGCCACCATTTCAAGGTGCGGAACTGGCCCTTCACCCGACGCGGGAAGATCGGCTCACGCGCGGCGTAAAGGCTGGGTTCATTGGTGCTTGGGGTGGACACGGAAATCTCCGGAAATCTGCCTAAGTATTGGCATTGGGTATCGGTCGCATGCCGCGCCGCCGCATTGACCTGTATCAAATATTCATTTTTCAGTCAGCTTTTCGCTGTGGCAGATTGCCCCGCCCCTTTCTGAAAAGAAAAAGCCGGGGGGAGGACCCGGCTTTTGTCTTTCAGAAAGGGAGGGCACCGGCACTTCCAGGAAACGCGCGAACAGGATGAAGCGCCGGTGCAATGCCGCAACCCTTTCAGGTGGGCACGGTGCCAGATTTCAGCAGAATCGGCGCCAATACATTGACCTGTGTCAAATGCCCCGCATTTCGCCTGCTTCAGCTTGTCGCATAACCCAAGTCGCAAAGGCCTTTTGCGCCGGGCGCAAGGAGCCGGGACGCAGGACCAAAAAATAACCCATCCGTTCGTCATCCTCCATCAACAGACGCAGGCGGCCCGCTTGAATGTCGCGTTCGACAAAGGCACGGGCAATCACGGCCACACCCTGCCCGTCACGTGCAGCATCCATCATCAGGTTACCCGGCATCGACAGAATCGCGGCTCCCTCGCGGCGGGCAATGCCCTGTGCCTCCATGAAGGCCGTCACCTCGGATGTGCCAAGCTCTTGCAGCCAAGGAAGGCCCGCCAAATGGTCAAGAGCCACCGGCCCGATACCGGGAACCAGCGCAGGCGCGGCGACCACGACAATCGACGACTGCAGGATCAGCTGCGCCTCCAGCCCCGGCCAGTGGCCGTTGCCATAGCGGATCCCCACATCCGCATCGCGCCCAATCTCGCGATTGTCTGACGAGGGGTCGATCGCAAGATCAATGCCGGGGTGGCGTGCGCGAAAGTCTGACAAACGCGGCATGAGCCAACCAGCCGCAAAGGTCGGAGTGGTCGTGATACGCAGGGGGGCGTTGCGATCGGCGCCAGTCAGGCTGGCAATGGTGGCGGCCATCTGGCCAAAGCCTGCCGCCAACGCATCGGCCAATTGCCGACCCTCGGGCGACAGCGCCAGTTTCCGGCCGCCCCTCTCGACCAAAGGCAGGCCCAGATGCGCCTCGAGCGCCCGAATTTGCTGGCTGATCGCCGCATGCGTCACACCGATCGCGGCCCCCGCCTGCTCGAGCGAGGGGGCCTCGGCAAAGGCCGCAAAGGCGCGAAGCTGCGAAAGCGGGGGGAAGTTTCGCCAATCCATCTGAAACCTTAGCTTACATCTGTCAAGAATTGCTGAGTCGCAGAATTGCGGTTTTCCGCCTATTTTCAAGATATGAAATCAGAAAGGAGCATCCAACATGTTAAACCTGTTTGCAGATTGCCTGATATTGGCAAGCCGCTTGCCGAACTCTGACAGCCTGACCAGTGGTGATCGCCTTCGCCGCCGCGAAGATGAAGAATGGCTGATGCAGCGTCGCGCGACCCGGTTCCATGCCACCCAGCGCTGAGTCTGTTTCGCCTGAACAATCGCCCACGCATCCCGGCGACCCTGACAAAAACTAAGGCCCCCGGATCGCTCCGGGGGCCTTGGTCATTCCAAAGGGAGCGCGATTTACTCGCCGCCACCCAAGCTGTGAACATAAGCAGCCACAGCGCGGATTTCGTCTTCCGACAGGCGGCCAGCCCAAGACGGCATCACGCCATAGCGTGCGCCTTGAACCGTGGCGGTGACAGTCTCGCGGTCACCCCCGTAAAGCCAGATCGCGTCGTTCAGCGCAGGCGCGCCTTGCGTACGGTCGCCAGCCCCGGTTTCGGTGTGGCAGGCGGCACAGTTGTCAACGAACAGCGTCTGCCCCGCAGCGGCCAGCGTGGCGTCATGCTCTTGCCCCGACAGTTGCAGCACATATTCCACAACCTGCGTGATCTGGGCTTCGTCCAGCAATCCGTCGAGGCCGAATTTCGGCATTTCCGAATAGCGGGCGTCCGGGTCATTGGTGTTGCGGATACCATGCGACACGGTGGTGTGGATTGCCTCTACATCACCGCCCCAAAGCCAGTCGTTGTCGGTCAGGTTGGGATAGCCCTTACCCTGAACGCCTGCGGCCCCCGAGCCATGGCATTGCGCACAATTGTTCTTGAAGACCGATGCACCGGCCGAAACCGCAAACTGCTTCAAGGTATCGTCCGTCGCAATGCTGGTCAGCGGGGCCGCCACCAGCTTGGCCTTGATGTCAGCATTGGCATCGTCAAAGCGCTTGATCTCGGCCGCGACATCCTCGCGCATGTCCGACCCAAGGTACCCTTGGGTGGCTTGGGTCAACAGGGGCCATGCCGGATAGGCAATGGTGTACCAGATCCCCCAGGCGATACAGGCATAAAAAACCCAGACCCACCAACGCGGCAGCGGGTTGTTCAGCTCCTCGATCCCGTCCCAAGCATGGCCGGTCGTTTCGACCTGTTGGGCCTCTTTCTTCACTTGCTTGGCGCACATGGTGTCACGCCTCCTTCACGGGCCGAAGGTCGTCATCCGACCCGGCGGGTTGCTTTTCGTTGCGGAAGATCGCGTTGGCAGCATCGCGGTGGACCGCGTTCGAGCCCGGACGCAGCGCCCAGAGGATAACCCCCAGAAACACCACAGTCAGAACCAGAAGCGCCCAGCTGTCTGCCAATTCACGCAGGAAGCTATAGGTATCCATGAGCCCCCCTTACCGCGTCGGATCAGGTGTGAAGGTCGAAAAGTCCACCATCGTGCCCAGAACTTGCAGATAGGCGATGATAGCGTCCATTTCCGTCAATTCGGCCTGGCCGTCGAAGTTCGACACCACGACCTTGTCGCCATAACGCGCGGTCAGACCGGCGGTATCAGCGTTCGGGTCGGCCTGGGCCGCAAAGTCGGCTTTGGCTTCGGTGATCATGTCGTCGGTGTAAGGCACGCCCACGATGGCATTCACGCTCATCGAGTCGGCGATGTATTCACCGTCGATCACGTTGTTCATCATGAACGAATACTTGGGCATCACCGATTCCGGCACCACCGACTGCGGATCGATCATGTGATCCACATGCCAGCTGTCCGAGTACCGCCCACCCACGCGTGCCAGATCCGGCCCGGTGCGCTTGGAGCCCCATTGGAACGGATGGTCATACATCGATTCCGCCGCAAGGCTGTAGTGGCCATAGCGTTCGACCTCGTCCCGCATCGGACGGATCATCTGGCTGTGGCAACCATAGCAGCCTTCGCGGATGTAGATTTCACGACCGGCCAGCTCCAGCGGGGTGTAGGGGCGAACCCCTTCCACCTTTTCAATCGTGTTCTCGATGTAGAACAGCGGCACGATCTGAACCAGACCACCGATGGTCACAACGAGGAACGACAGCACCAACAGCAGGGTAGCGTGCGTTTCAATCGCTTTGTGTTTGTCAAGAAAAGACATGTTGCATCCCTCCCCTTATTCCGCCGCAACGAAGTTGTTGGCGTTTACCGGGGCCTTTGCGGGTTGAGCGCGAACGGTCATCCACAGGTTATAGGCCATGATCAGCGCGCCGGTCAGGAACATCGCCCCACCCAGACCGCGAACCACATACATCGGGAACTTCGCAGCCACCGTGTCAGCAAAGGCGTTCACGAGGAAGCCATTGGCGTCAACTTCACGCCACATCAGGCCCTCCATGATCCCGGTCACCCACATCGAAGAGGCGTAAAGCACGATCCCGATGGTGGCGAGCCAGAAGTGCCAGCTGACCAGCTTCAGGCTGTAAAGCCCGTCGCGGTTCCACAGGCGCGGCGTAAGGAAGTACAGCGCACCGAAGGTGATCATGCCGTTCCAGCCCAGAGCGCCGGAGTGGACGTGACCAATGGTCCAGTCGGTGTAATGCGACAGCGAGTTCACGGCTTTGATCGACATCATCGGACCTTCGAAGGTCGACATGCCGTAGAAGCCAACCGACACCACCATCATTCGGATGATCGGATCGGTACGCAGTTTGTCCCATGCGCCCGAAAGCGTCATCAGACCGTTGATCATGCCACCCCACGAGGGCATCCACAGGATCACCGAGAACACCATGCCAAGGGTCGAGGCCCATTCCGGCAGAGCGGTATAGTGCAGGTGGTGCGGACCAGCCCAGATGTAGAGGAAGATCAGCGCCCAGAAGTGGATGATCGACAGCTTATAGCTGAAGACCGGCTTTTCAGCCTGCTTCGGCACAAAGTAATACATCATGCCAAGGAAGCCAGCGGTCAGGAAGAAGCCCACAGCATTGTGGCCATACCACCATTGGGTCATCGCGTCTTGCACGCCGCCCATGACCTGCACCGATTTCGACCCCAGGAACGAGACCGGAATCGCCAGGTTGTTGACGATATGCAGCATGGCGATGGTGATGATCATCGACAGGATGAACCAGTTTGCCACATAGATATGCGGCTCTTTGCGCTTCCACAGCGTGCCGATGAAGACCAGCAGGAACGCAACCCAGACCACGGCAATCCAAACGTCAATGTACCAGACCGTCTCGGCGTATTCTTTGCCTTGCGTGCCACCAAGCACATAGGAGGTCGCGGCCAGCACGATCATCAGCTGCCAGCCCCAGAACACGAACCACCCAAGATTACCGCCAAACAGCCGCGCGGCTGTCGTGCGCTGCACGATGTAGAACGAAGACATGATCAGCGCGTTGCCACCAAAGGCAAAGATCACCGCGCTGGTATGCAGCGGGCGCAAACGGCCAAAGTTCAAAATCCCTTCGGTCACATGGCCCAGATTCAGGGCCGGAAAGGCCAATTGAAAGGCGATCACCACGCCGACGAGGAAACCGACGACACCCCAGAAGGTGGTCGCGATGACCCCGGCGCGCACGACGCCGTCCAGATATTCATTTTGCGGATGATGCGCTGGTTCGCCCACATGGCGCAGCTGCCACACGAATGTGATGGCTGCGGCCAACATGACGACCAGGGCATTCACCATATAAGGCAGATCGTGCGCGTAGTTGGCGGCGATCGCGGCAAGAACCGCAATCAACGCCAGCACGATCAGTTTTACGTAATCCCACATGTTGCGTCCCTTCGTCTTTGTCCCGATCCAGCGCCCGAAAATCGACTCGGACTCCGCTCGGGAGCTTTTTCGACTGCCCAGCTTTTCGCAGGTGCGGAAACTCTGGGCCTTGATCCATGTCAACACGGTGAAGCAAGCTGTTGATCAAGGTCAAGGCGACCGATTGTGTCCTGTGACAGTCTGTCGCTCATTCCCTTCGGCCTCAAGGAGGATTTCCGATGGCTTACAAGTCCATACTTACCGTTCTGACCCGGGCCACCGACGCAAGCCTTGCGATTGGTGCTGCGGCCCGGCTTGCCCAAGACCAAGATGCTCATCTTGACGTTCTGGTGCTGGGCGTTGACCGCACGCAGGTTGGCTATTCCTATATCGGCTCCGGTGCAATTTTGATGCAAGTCTCGCTTGACCGGGCCGAGGCAGAGGCGCGCGACACCGAAGCGGCCGTCAAAGCCGCATTGGCGGCACAAACGCCGGGCCTGCGTTCGTCAGTCGAAGCTGCGGTGACCCAGCTTGGCGCTTTGGGTGAAATCGTGGCACAGCGCGCCCGCTTTGCCGATCTGGTCGTGCTGCCGCGCCCCTACGGCGAGGGCAAGGGTGCCGAAGCCGAGGCAATCATCGAATCGGCGCTGTTCGAAGGCAAAGCCCCAGTTCTGGTGCTGCCTGAAAAAGGTCTGGGCGATGCCGCAACGCCCAAGCGCGTCATCGTCGCCTGGAATCAAAGCGCCGAGGCGATGACCGCCACCCGGCAGGCTCTGCCCTTTTTGAAGGCCGCACAGACCGTCGACATCACCGTGATCGACCCGCCCCCGCATGGGCCGGAACGGTCTGATCCCGGTGGGCTTTTGTGCCAGATGCTGGTGCGCCATGGCGTGCATGCAGAGGTATCCGTGTTGGCGCGTTCACTGCCGCGTGTCTCCGATGTGCTGGCTCGCCACATCTGGGACCAAAACGCCGACCTGTTGGTGATGGGGGCCTACGGCCACTCGCGCTTCCGCGAGGCGATCTTGGGCGGGGCGACGCGCAACATGTTGGAAAAGGCCGAGATTCCAGTTCTTATGGCCCATTGATACAGCCATAAGCCCGGCAGAAAAGCAAAAGGGCGCAGGAATGTTCCTGCGCCCTTTTTGTAGGTTCCAAGGGGGATCTCAGCGACGGGGATCGTCGTCGTCTTCCTCATCCTCATCATCAGCCTGCGGCAGGTTGAAGAAGCTTTCGGCATCCGAAAAATCTGCAGGGCCGCGCTTGTCTTCGTCATGCGCGTCACCAAAGACATCAAGACCAGACGGCACGCGGGCCTCGGGTGCCATGCCAAGCTATTGCTCGGTCGACACCAGCTTGCGGCGCTCGTCATCCGACATCACCGAACCTTCGGCGGCCTTCTTGCGGGCAGCGGCCTGCACAGCGGTATCCAGTTCGGACTGCTTGCAAAGACCCAAGGCGACCGGGTCGATCGGGGTGATGTTGTTGATGTTCCAGTGCGTCCGCTCACGGATCGCCTGAATGGTCGGCTTCGTCGTGCCGACCAGCTTGCCCACGGCGCCATCCGAAAGTTCCGGGTGGAACTTCACCAGCCACAGGATCGCCGCCGGGCGGTCCTGACGCTTGGAAAGCGGGGTGTAACGCGGGCCGCGGCGTTTTTCCTCGCCCACGGCCGAAGCGTTGAACTTCAGCTTCAGCTTGTGCAGCGGGTCTTTTTCGCCGCGCTCGATCTCGATCGCGTCCAACTGGTTGTTTGCGACCGGATCAAACCCTTTGACCCCGGTTGCAACATCGCCATCTGCAATGCCCTGCACTTCCAACTCGTGCAGACCGCAGAAATCGGCGACCTGCTTGAAGGTCAGCGTGGTATTGTCGACCAGCCACACGGCAGTGGCCTTTGCCATCAGGGGCTTTGACATTGCCTTGTCCTTTCAGTTGTCCCACGCCGCGCGCGGGCCTTTACAAATCTCTCCCGTGCCGGGAAAACGGCTGCGGAGCTGGTCCGCGATCTTCTCGTTTTCGGGGGAGTCAGGGGTGCATATAGGCGGTTTTTTGGGTGAGGAAAAGGGAAAATGCGTAAACTGATCGGGACCGCCGTACTGGCGGTCGCAACCGCGCTGGCCCTGCCCACCCACGCCGAAGGCGAACGGGCCGGGGATTTCGATCATTATGTGCTGTCGCTTTCCTGGTCGGCCAATTGGTGCGCGCGGGAAGGCGATGAGCGAAACGACCCACAATGCGATGATGGGCGTGGGATCACATGGGTTGTCCATGGGCTTTGGCCGCAGAATCCTGTGGGCTACCCCAGCTATTGCCGCACCGTGGAACGCGACCCAACACGCGGGGAAACCGCCGCGATGGCCGATGTCTTTGGCGGCGCAGGTGCGGCCTTTTATCAGTGGAAGAAGCATGGTCGCTGCTCTGGCCTGTCTTCGCAGGCCTATTACGACACGGCGCGCGCGGCCCTGAACACGCTTACCTTGCCGCCGGTGTTTGCCGATCTGCACAAGGACGTCAGACTGCCCGCCTCGGTGGTCGAGGATGCGTTTTTGGAGGCCAACCCCGGCCTTGCCCGCGACCAGATCACCATCACCTGCGCCGACGGCATGATCCAAGAGGCCCGGATCTGTCTGACAAAAGACCTTGCCCCACGGCGTTGCGGCGACGACGGTCTACGCGACTGCCGGATGAAGGACGCACAGATGGAGGCGGTGCGCTGAACCGCCTACTTATATTCGATCAGCCCGGCCCGCTTGCCGCGAAGCCGCATCAGATAGTACCCAATCGCGCCGCGCGCCTCGGCGAACTTGCCCAATAGGCTGAAGGTGGCCCACACCCAGCCCTCCCGCCGCGCCAGTCGCAGCAGTTGCAGCGGATAGGCCAGCCCGATCAGCCACGCCGCCGGATGAATCACCTCTGCGACCACGATCCCCACAGGCAGGGCCGCGCCCCAGATCAGCGCCCGCCGCGTCTCGGCCCCCCAATGGGAAAATCCGTGTCGCGCCGCACCTTCCGCAAAGGCATGTCCCGCGCGGACGGCACGTTTCCACCACTGTGAAAAACGCGTCATCGCCGCGTCATGCAGCGTCATTTCCGCGTCGATGCGCCAAATCTCGCCCCCGGCCGCGCGCAGCCGACGACACAGATCCGGCTCCTCCCCCGCAATCAAGCTGGCCTCATAGCCGCCGACCGCCTGCACCGCCGTAAACCGCATCAGCGCATCGCCACCACAGGCCAAGGCCTGACCCACAGGGGTATCCCATTCCCGGTCGGCCAAAGCATTATAGACCGAGGCCTCGGGAAACCGTTCGCGCCTGCGGCCGCACAGGACAACAGCTGCCGGATGCGCCACAAATCCCGCCAGCGCTGCCGCGATCCAGCCGGGTTGTACCGCGCAATCACCATCGACCAGTTGCACGAACTCGGGCGGGTTATCGGCCAGCACCGCCAGTCCCGCGTTGCGCGCCCGCGCGGCGGTAAAGGGTTGCTCCATATCCAACACCACCACCTCGGCCCCTGCCGCCTGCGCGGCCTTGACGGACCCGTCGGTGGAGCCGCTGTCGACATAGACCAGCCGCCGCACCTGACCGGTCAGCGAGGCCAGACAGGCGACAAGCCGGGCACCCTCGTTGCGCCCGATCACCACCGCATCCACCACCGAAAGCCCCGTCATCTTACCCTGCCAAAAACGCCGCTGCCTTGGCTTTGCCACGTTTGCCCCAGCTTCGCCACACTTTGCTTTTTGCAGCCGTTTCTGCTAATCCTGATCTCGCTGGGCGGGGGCCCGGGCGATTCCTTTCGAACCACGGCGCAGAATGTGCCGCAGGGCGTTTGGGGCCAAACGGGCATCACGCTCGCCGCAAGGCGGGTCCAATTTACAACGACGCGGGCATTACGGCCTGGTCGGAAATGGAGCCGGGCCTGAGATGTCCAGACACGAGATCTTGTTGCAACGCCCCGTCTGGCGCGAAAATATGGAGTTTTCGGCCATGACCGAAGACAAATCGGAAGACCGCCATACGGCGCGCGGCATGGTCGCCTCGCTTTTTCGTCCCGGCCAAACCGTCGCCCATCCGCCGATCACACTGGATCTGGTCAAGGGGCGCGAGATCTTTACCGCACCGCTGGCGCTGCTTTGCGTCAATCCCGCCAAGGTCTGGGAATCGCTGTCGCCGGTGCAGTTGGTAGCGGAAAAGTTGACCGGAAACAGTCTGTTTCCAATTTCGTCCCAACAGCCCGCCGCCCTTGCCATAGACCAATTGCGATCCAAACTTTTGCATGGGCTGGCAACGCAGGGCTGGAAACGAATTGCCGTCACATCGCCGACCCATGGCTGTGGCAAAAGCTTTGTTGCAACCAATCTTGCGCTGTCTTTGGCCCGGCGTCAGGCCAGCCGCACCGCGTTGGTTGATCTTGATTTGCGCAGCCCCAATCTGGCCGGTCTTTTGGGGCTGACCGATGCGCCGGATCTGGTCGATTTCCTAACGGGTGAGCAGCCTTTGGAATCGGTTTTCCGTCGCTTTGGCCGCACGCTCGCGCTCGGCCTGAACAAAAGCCCGGTCGAGATGGCGGCAGAGACGCTGCACAGTCCAGATACGGCCGAGGCGTTGGCTGCCATGGTCGAACAGCTGGATCCCGATGTGGTGATTTACGACATGCCGCCGGCGCTTGGCAGCGATGACCTTTTGGCGATGGCCCCCTCTTTGGATGCGGTTTTGCTGGTCGTGGACGGCACCAAGACCTCACCCGAAGAGGTGCGCGCTTGCGAGCGGTTGCTGCAGGACCGCATCCCCCTGATGGGCGTGGTTTTGAACCGGGCACAGGATCGGGTTAAGCGGCATCACGCCTATGGCAAGGCTTGATCCATGGGGCAGATCCAGTCGTTTGACGAGTTGCTGAACTTTCTCGCCCGCCGCCACACCGTTATTCTGGCGATCGCGTTCATCGGCGCGCTTTTGTCGGCATTCTACGCCAAGTCACGCCCTGACAGTTTTGAAACAGCGGCGGTCATTCAGGTACAAAGTGCCTCGGTAGAAGGTACGGCGGCGCAGCGGGCCAGCGTTGCCGCCGTCACTTTGCAAGCGATCGAGCAGCAACTGACCACGCGCGAGAATTTGACCTCTGTGATCGAGCGCCATGGGCTTTATGCGGGGCTGCCCCTGTCGATGGACAAAAAGATCGACCTGCTGCGGGCATCGGTCAGTTTTCAAGGCGTCGATTCGGCTGCCGGGCAAGCCTATGGCGAGGCGCGGAATCTTTCCGCTGTCCTTGTGTTCGCCCGCATGGGCGAGGCCGAACTTGCCGCCCGTATTGCCAATGATTTTGCGCAGAGCCTGTTGGACATGTCTGCTGCCAACCAGCGCAGCAAGGCGGATCAGAATGTGATCTTCTTCCGCCAAGAGGTGGACCGGATCGGCCAAGACATCGCCCGGCTGGAGGCCGAGACCGCGACCTACAAGAATGAAAACGCCGGCACCTTGCCGGAACTTCGCGATGCGAAACGCGATGAATTGGTGAACCTCGACACTGATCTGCGCCAGTTGCGGCAAGACCGCGTCGCGCTGGAGGGCGAGGCCGCGCAGATCAACGCAAAGGCAACGTTGCGTGAAACCGACCGCCGCGCGCTCGAAGACATCGCGGCCCGGCTGGCCGTGATTGACGCGCAACTGGCCAGCGCCAAGGCCCGGTCAGACACGTTGCAAGCCGAACTTGCCACCTCGCCCGAGGTAGAACGGGTGCTGGCGGGTTACGAGCGGCAGCTTGACCAGTTGCGCAGCCAGCATGATGCCGTGACAGCGCGGATGGCACAGGCAGAGACCGATGCCCGGTTGGCCGAAATGCAGCAAGCGGAGCGCTTTGCGCTGTTGGAACGCGCCATTGTCCCCGAAAGCGCAATGGGGGGTGGCAACAAAAAGCTGGCGATTGCCGGGGCGTTGGCCAGTCTTATAGCGGGCCTTGCGATTGCCTTCACATTGGACCTCGTGCGCCCCGTGGTGCGCACCGCTGCGCAGATGGAGCGGGAATTGGATCTGCGCCCTGTGGTCGTGATTCCCGAGGTTACGCCGCCCAAACCCACGGCAGCGGGCAAGGGTCTGATGCAGCTTCTGGACGACCCGACCAAGCCGGTGTTTGGCATGCCGCGTTACGCCGTGATTGCCGGGGCGGCCACCTTGGCCCTGCTTGCCGCAGCGGCTCTGGTCTGATCACCCCGCATACAAAAACCCGCCCCACGGGGCGGGTTTTGTTTTGGCCCGAGGCCGTCGAACCTTAGTACCCCGTGCCCCGCAGCATCACGCCGATGGTGTCGAACAGGATCTTGACGTCTGTCTTCAATGACAACGCGTCTTCATAAGCGGTGTCATATTCCGCCCGCGCCTCAAAGGTCGTGCGGTTCCGCCCCGCAGTTTGCCAAAACCCCGTGCAGCCCGGTCGCAGCAGATAATAAGCCACGCCCGGATAGATCACTTGCTGGCTCAACATGATCGGCCGGGGGCCAACGAGGCTCATCTCGCCCATCAGCACGTTCCACAGCTGCGGCAGTTCATCCAGCGAGGTCTGCCGCAAAACCTTACCCACTGCAGTGATCCGCGGATCATGCTTCAGCTTCTGCGTGGTGTCCCATTCCACCCGCGCCTCTGGGTGGGCAGCGAGATAGTCTTCCATCCGCTCATCCGCGTCGCTGACCATGCTGCGCAGTTTCCACATCCGAAAGCGCTTACCCCCCCTGCCGACACGCATCTGGCTATAAAACGGTTTGCCACCATCGCGCGCCACCGCCACCGCAAGAGCTGCGACAACAGGCACAACCACTGGAGCAGCCAAAAGAATGATCGAAATATCCAGAACCCGCTTGAAGGCATGGCGATAAAGGCCCCTGCGCGGTGGCAATGCTTGGGCAGCCAGCACATTGGCATCACCCGGCAATCCGAGTCCGGCACTAAATTCGGGAAAAGTCATCGTCATTGTTGGTCACCCGACTACAATGCAAAGCGCACGACGGCGGATCAGCCCCATCTTTGCGGCAAAAAAAGCCGCGTCGCCCTCAAAAGAGGGTCGAATGATGTTGAAATCGCAGCACATAATCGCACTCTACAAGCACGCCCCCGCCTGACATTTTACAGGTAGGACCACGGGGTTGGCGAGTGAAGACTTCTTAATTTCGCCACATTGCTGTCAAATTTACCCTGAATTCTCACCAATGCTCGCCTTTTTGCTGCCGCAATTTGCCAAAAAACAATCATAGGTAGAATTCCATTCGCCTTCCAACGCCCTAGGCGATTCGCCCAAGCATGGAAGGGAATGCCCCTGTGCCATTGTCTTTGGAAAGCACCCAATCAGGGGCGACGAAACTCTGATGGCAAAGGCATCGTCGCCAGAGCCAAAAATGCCAAAACAGCAATCATTCCGCCAATTTGATAAGACAGCAGCATTTGCACGACCCCTGGGCCCTGCAGCAAAGAAAAGCAAAATCCCGCAATTCCACCGATAACCGCCGACACAAGCACACCTGCGAGCATTGTCACTCCTTTTGGCCGTCTTGCGCAATCTTTGCGCGAACTGGAAACAATTCCAGTAAAAAATAGCCACCAATGACAAAAACTGCCGATTTTGTCGCCGTTTCGGCTGCAGAACCAAGCGGCGCGACAAAAACAGAACAGCCTCAGATATATTTGCAATACTCCGGCGCCGGCCTATCGGCCTAAAGACCCAAGGACCCGCGATTGACCCACAGGATTCCCGCGACCAGAACCGCCGCCGCGACAAAAAACGTCAGGTCATGACGCGCATCCCAAGCCCTGTGTTTATGCGCGAGCCACGCGATCCCCGGATGCAGCAGGGTCAACGCCAACCCTTGCGCGATCAGCGCCCCCCAAAGCCCGGCCATCTCCATTCCGATCAGAAATGCTGCGGTTTGCACGCCTGCCCTAATGGCCATCAAAAGGAAGTAATTGCGGGAATCCCCCGCCGCCAACGCCGATTGATCATAGGTCATGCCGATGGCCGCTGGCATTTGTACCATGGCCATGAGAACCACCACCAATCCCGCAGACTGATAGCGAGTGTCATAGAGCAGGCCCACCAAAGGCATCCCAATCACACCAAGCACCGCCAACAGCGCCAGCGTCCCGCCCGACACCATATAGCGCAGCCGCCGCATCTTCAGCGCATTCTCTGCCGAAGCGGCCGGGTGATGCTCACGGTAAAGCGGAATCAGAATGCGGCCTGTCACTGCCCCGGCCAAAAGGATGGGAAACGAGGCCAAGAACCATCCGATGTTATAGATCCCCAGCTCGGCCTTGGTCAGATAAGCGCCAAAGATTGCCTTATCGCCCTGTGACAGCAAAAAGCCACAGGCCGTTGACAGAAAGATCCACTTGCCGAAGTGGATCAGATCCCGACCCGCATCACGATCCCAGCGAAAGCTGTTGGGTCGGCCCGGCAGCCACAGGTGCATCACGATCAGTTTGACCAGCGCCCCAACAATCGCCCCAATCACCAGTGCCCAGACCGATTTCAGCACAAAGGCCAAAGCAATCATCGACAAAATACCGATCACCTGCGCCACAAGGTCCAAGAAGGTGACACGACCCAACAGAAGATGACGGTTCGCCGTATCAATCCGCGTCGGGTTGAAGCCCGCGATGAACAAGGTCAGCCCCGCGGCGGGCAAAAGTTGCATCAGTTCCGGCGCGGCATAGATCCCGGCCATCGGCCAAGCCAGCGCGCAGGTCAAAAGCCACAGCACAGCCCCCCGCACCACATCAAAACTGAAGGCTGTATCCAGAAACTCCGGCTCGTCGCCGCGCGGATGGCGGCTGATGGCGGGGCCAATTCCCATGTCGGAAAACATCGACAACCCAACCAGCGCCACCGAAACCAGCGCCATGATGCCGAAGGCTTCGGGAAACAAAAGCCGGGTCAGGATCAGGTTTGAGACCAGCCGCAACCCCTGCGTGACCGCATAGGCCCCCGCCGTCAGCATCGAACTGGTAAGGGCGCGCTGGAACAGGGTCCGCGGCTGAGAGGCATGGAGCATCGACATGGTGAGGCAAGCTATAATGGCACTGTGCCGAAAAGAAGGCGGGAAACGTGCTGCACTTTTCCCCGCGTCCTTGCGGCAATACTGTACAAATATCCGCGCCAGGTGAGGACTCGTTAGTTCTTTGGCCTTAGATTTGCCGCAACTCACGGCTATCTGGCTGTGGTCATTTCAGGGTGCCATTTGAAACTCGCCTATCTGGTCAACACTTATCCGCGCGCCTCGCATACCTTCATCCGGCGCGAGATTCAGGCGTTGGAGCGTATTGCCGTTCCCGTGCATCGCTTTGCCATGCGGTCAGACCGGGATGCTTTGGTGGATGCGGGGGATATCGCCGAAGACTATCGCACCGAACATGTGCTGGAGATGGGGCTGATCCGCCTGATCGGCACGGCACTGGGCTGGATGGCGCTGCACCCTGCCTCGACCTTGGTGGCGCTGACGCGCGCTTGGGCCTGTGGCGCGCGCGGTGCTGGGGGGCCGCCGGGCACCGGCGGGCGGTTGCGCCACCTGATCTACTTGATCGAGGCGGCCTATATTGCCCGGCGTTGCCAGGATTTGGGCATTGGCCATCTTCACGCCCATTTCGGCACCAATTCCGCAACGGTCGCGCTGTTAGCCCGCAGCCTTGCCGGCCCGCAATTCAGCTTTACCGTGCATGGCCCCGAAGAATTTGATGCCCCGCTGGCCCTGTCATTGCGACAAAAGATCGAAGGTGCGGCCTTTGTCGTGGCAATTTCGTCCTTTGGCCGCAGCCAGCTTTGCCGTTGGGTTGCGCCTGCGCAGTGGGATAAGATCAAGGTTGTCCATTGCGGTATTGAACCAGACCGTTTCCCCCTGCCCGTGGCGCTGCCCAGCGGCGGACCGCATCTGGTCGCCGTCGGGCGGTTTTCGGCGCAAAAGGGCTTTGGTCTTTTGATCGAAGCGATGGCCATTGCCGCCCCTTCGCTGCCGGATCTGCGTCTCACGCTGGTCGGCGATGGAGAGTTGCGAAAGCAGATCAAAGGCTTGATTGAGAAATTCGGGCTTGGCCCCCGCATCACGCTGACCGGCTGGCAGGATGAGGCGGGCGTCAGAAAAGCGCTGGACAGCGCGCAGGCCTTGATCCTGCCATCCTTTGCCGAAGGCCTGCCGATGGTTCTGATGGAGGCGATGGCAAACGGCCGCCCCGTGATCGCCACGGCCATTGCCGGTGTGCCAGAACTGGTGAACCGCGATGCAGGCTGGACGGTGCCGGCGGGCGACGCCATGGCATTGGCAACGGCGATTCACGCCTTGTCACAAATGCCGCCTGAACGTCTGGTCGAAATGGGGCGCGCCGCCCGCACGCGGGTGTTTGAGCGCCACGATATCGACCATCTCGCCAGCACGCTGGCCAGCCATTTCCGCGAGGCCGGCGCATGAGTGATTTCATCCTTGCCTGCGCCAGCCATTCCGAGGCGATCCTTTCGGCCAATCTCGCCCGTTCCCCCCTTTTGGCGTCGATACCCTTGCATGTGGAAAAAGACGCGCCGTCGGCTGCCGTCGCCTATAACCGGGCGCTTGACGCAACCACCGCGCCGATTGTGATCTTCGCCCATCATGATGTCTATCTGCCCTCCGGGTGGGAACGGCTTTTGGCCGCACGCTTGGCCGAACTGCCGCCCGATTGGGCGGTTTTTGGCAGCTTTGGCATCGGACTGGATGGGGCGCATGTTGGTCCTGTGTGGTCTTCCTCACTCGGGTCGATCGTTGGCCGGGTGCCGATGGCACCTGTTCCTGTGCAGGCCTTTGATGAGTTGCTGATCGTACTCAACCGCAACGCGGGCCTGCGCTTTGATGAAACGCTGCCCGGCTGGCATCTTTATGGCACCGATATCGTGCAAACTGCCCGCACGACGGGGTTTGGGGCCTATGCCGGGGCGCTGCCCTGCATCCACAATGACCGCTATCATGAGGCGCTTGGCACCGATTTCGATGAGGCCTACCGCTTCATGCAGCGCAAATGGGCCGCCGCCCTGCCCATTCGCACCCCAATCACCAAGATCAGCCGCACCGGCCTGCATCTCCGGCGCGACCGCTGGCGCAACCGGCAATCCACCGACATCCGCGAGAGCATGGCCGTCGGCACCGATTATCCGGTTGAAACACTGGCCGCACGCTGCGGCTGGTCACGCCTGCAACCTTAGGGCGGTTGCGACCGCTATCGCCAAAAGCGCATGGTTCTCGGCATCGAAATGCACGCCATCTTGCGGGCTGACCTGCATCACTTGGCCTGCATCCAAGAAATGTACCCCGCGCGATGCCGCCAAGGCACGGTAATGGCCGGGCAATTCCAACCCGCGCTGATGTGCGCCGTAAAACTGATTGGCAATTGGGCCGACGCCTTCCATCACGGGCGGCGGGCACACCAGCAGCACACGGAACCCGCCATGTCGGGCCTGCATCTCGGGTGATTGGGCGATGTCCAACAGCGCGGCAATCCCACCGGTGATCAACTCGGGGCTGGCCCCGAACCTTGCCTTGGCATCATTGGTGCCAAGCATGATGACCAGCCAATCAATCGGCCCATGGCTTTGCAGCGCAATTTTCAGCCCGTCGATCCCGTTCATAATCGGGCCCATAACGGCGTCGCCCCATTGCGCGGTGCGCCCCGGCAAACCTTCTTCCACCAGATCCCAGCCCAAGCCGCGCGCCATACGGGTCGGCCAGCGTACTTCGGCCCCAAAGCGCCGATACTCGCCCTCAGTCTGCATCGGCGGTGTGCCGTGGGTGTTGCTGTCACCAAAACACAAAACCAAAGTCATCGCGCATCTCCGTTTTCGTCAGGCTATCCGGCCCCCCGCAGCCGGTAAAGCCTGCCCCTTCAAATCCGCCCCAAGCCGTCGCATATAGGGTCAAGAAATTTCGTATGAGGACATGACATGTTCGGCGCTTCTGACAAACCCGTAGCCACGGACCTTATCAAAGACGGCAACGAAGCCAGCTTCATGGCCGACGTGATCGAGCCATCGCAAACCGTGCCGGTCATCGTCGATTTCTGGGCGCCGTGGTGTGGCCCGTGCAAAACGCTTGGCCCGGCCTTGGAGGCCGCCGTCACCGCCGCCAAAGGGGCAGTGCGGATGGTCAAGATCAACGTCGACGAAAATCAGGCGTTGGCGGGCCAATTGCGCATCCAGTCGATCCCGACGGTCTACGCTTTCTTCAACGGTCAGCCGGTTGACGGCTTTCAAGGGGCCATCCCCGGGTCGGAAATCAAAAAATTCGTCGAAACCCTGTCGAAGATGGGCGGCGGGGCCGATAACGGTCTGGCCGATGCGCTGGCCGCTGCCGAAGAAATGCTGACCGAAGGCGCCGCCGCGGACGCCGCCGAAACCTTTGCCGCCATTCTGGAAGAAGAGCCGGAAAACGCCGCCGCATATGGCGGCTTGATCCGCGCCCAAGTGGCGCTTGGCGATCTTGACGAGGCAGAGGCACTGCTGGCCAAGGCCCCCGCCGCCCTTGCCAAGTCGAAAGAGGTCGAGGCCGCCCGCGCGCAGATTGAATTGGCGCGCCAAGCTGCCAAGGCCGGCCCGGTGGATGATTTGCGGGCTGCGCTGGCCAAAGACCCGGCCAACCGGCAGGTGATGTTCGATCTGGCCGCGGCTCAGCACGCCTCGGGCGATGTCGAAGGTGCCGTGACCACGCTGCTGGATCTGTTCAAGCTGGACCGCGAATGGAACGACGGGGCCGCCAAGACCCAGCTGTTCACCATATTCGACGCCTTGAAACCGCAAGATCCGATTGTCTTGGCAGGCCGCCGCCGGCTGTCGTCATTGATCTTTGCCTGATCGAAAACCGCACTATGTTCCGGGCATGACACCAGACCTTCCCGAGATCATCCCGCTCTTTCCGCTGCCCGGTGCGCTTTTGCTGCCGCGCACCCGGTTGCCGTTGCATATTTTCGAGCCGCGCTATCTGGCGATGCTCGAAGATTGCTTGAAAACACCCTCACGGCTGATCGGCATGATCCAGCCCCGGCTGAGTCCGGGCGGAGAAAAGCTGCTTTCCGCGATTGGCTGCGCCGGTCGGGTCACGGCGTTTTCGGAAACCGAGGACGGCCGCTACATGATCACCCTGTCGGGCATCAGCCGCTTTCGCCTGCGCGAAGAAGTGCAGGGCTTCCCGCCCTATCGCCGGGCGCTGGTCGATTGGTCACCCTTTGCCCGCGATACCGGCGCGGCCGAAGACGACCCCGGCCTTGACCGCCTCACCTTGCTGGAACAGCTGGGCCGGTTTTTTGCGCATCACAAGCTGGGCACGGATTGGGAGAGCCTGAAAGGGGCCGAACCGGAGTTGCTGATCAACGCCCTGTCCATGCTGTTGCCGCTGTCGCCCGAAGACAAGCAAGCCCTGCTGGAAGCCCCGTCTTTGGTCACACGGCGCGAAACCTTGGTGACGTTGATGGAGTTTTCGCTACGGTCGGGCGGTGGCGATGAGGTGTTACAATGAGCGACAACGAAACCGAGACCGACCGCCGCATGCTAGAGGCCTTGGTCTGTCCCTTGACGCAGGCCGTGCTGACCTATGATGCCGAGGCCCATGAGTTGATCTCAAAGGCCGCGCATCTCGCCTATCCGATCCGCGACGGCATCCCGGTGATGCTGGTGTCCGAAGCGCGCAACATCGACTGAAGCCGATCAGATCGGCTGGCCAGCCAAAAGCTTCGGCAACTCCCCTTGCAGCCCTGCCGCCTGCCGCATGAAGCCGCGCCGCAAACCCGGCAGCGCATTGACCAGCCCAAGCCCCAAATCCCGCCCTGCACGCAGCAAGGGATTGTCATTGGAAAACAGCCGGTTGACGCCATCCATCCCCAAGGCCAGCGTGGTGCTGTCAAACCGCCGCCAGCGTTCATACCGCTCTAGAACATCGACAGCGCCAATATCTTCGCCCCGCCGCGCTGCCATGATCAGCACTTCAGCCAAGGCGCCGACATCGCGGAACCCAAGGTTCAGACCCTGCCCTGCAATCGGATGCACCCCATGCGCCGCATCGCCGACCAAGGCGATCCGCGGCTGCACGAAAGCTTCGGCCAAGGTCAGGTTCAAGGGATAGGTGAACCGCGCGCCCGCCAAGGCAATCTCGCCCAGAAAATCGCCAAAGCGCGGCCGCAGTGCCTGCAAATAATTTTCATCATCCAAGGCCTGAATGGCCGCCGCTGCTGCGTCTGTTTCACTCCACACGATCGAGGAATGATGCCCGCCCGGCAGCGGCAGAATGGCCAAGGGGCCAGAGGGCATGAAATACTGATGCGCCGTGCCGTCGTGGTTCCGTTCGTGCTGCACCGCCGTCACCAGCGCCGTCTGACCATACCCCCAGCCCTGCCGCTTGATCCCGGCGCGCTGCGCCACACCCGAGGCGCGGCCATCACAGCCCACCAGAACCCGCCCACGCAAACACCGGCCCGAGGCCAACGTGACCGACACATCTTGCGGCGCAACTTCTTGTGAAACAACGGTTTCACCAGAAATCAGCGTGACCCCTGCCGTATTTTGCATCGCATCGAGAAAGGCCGCATAAAGATGCCGATCTTCCACCATGAAGCCCATCGGGCCTTCTTCCAGCTCGGCGGCGTCAAAGGTCAGAAAGAAAGGCGCTGGCCCTTGGCCGGGGCGACCATCGCTCGCCTTGATCTTCAGGATGGGTTGAACCTTGCCTTCAAGACCTTGCCAAACGCCAATCGCGGCCAAAAGCCGTTTTGAGGCAATCGCCAAAGCATAGGCGCGGCCGTCGAAACCCGCCTCGGCACGGGTGGGCGCAGGGCGCGCATCAATGACCGCCACGCGAAGCCCGCGTTGCGCCAAGGCCAGCCCCAAAGCCGGGCCATTCAGCCCGCCCCCCACAATCAGAATATCGGCGTCATGTTCCATACCGTTCAATATGGTCTGTCATGCGGGATTGTCCATGCGCCGCCTTGCCGCTAGCCTTTGACGCAAATGGAGGCTCTCAATGTCGAAAACCTGGACCAACATGACCGCGTCGGACTTGGGTCGTGCCATCGGCAAGGGAACCATCAATCCGGTGGAACTGACCGAATTCTTCCTCGACAAGATCGAAAGTCACCCGCTCGCCCCGCGCATCTATGCCCGCACCACTGCAGCCCGCGCACGGGGCGAGGCGATGGGAGCAGCCACCCGCGCCAAAGCCGGGATGCGTAAGGGGCTTTTGGATGGTGTACCGCTGAGTTGGAAGGATCTGTTCGACACGGCAGGCATCGAGACAGAGGCAGGCTCGGCACTGTTGAAAGGCCGCGTGCCGCAGGCCGACGCTGCGGTCTTGACGGCGGCCACGGGTGACGGGCTGGTTTGTCTGGGCAAGACCCATATGTCAGAACTGGCTTTCTCGGGGTTGGGATTGAACCCCGTGACGGCGACAAGCCCTTGTATCAATGATGAAAATGCGGTTCCGGGCGGATCGTCGTCGGGCGCGGCGGCCTCGGTGGCCTATGGGTTGGCGCCCGCTGCCGTCGGGTCGGATACGGGCGGGTCCGTGCGTATTCCGGCGGCATGGAATGATCTTGTCGGGCTGAAAACCACGGCCGGGCGGCTGTCGCTGACCGGGGTTGTGCCCCTGTGCGAAACCTTTGACACGGTTGGCCCCTTGGCCCATTCGGTCGAAGATTGCGCTCATATTTTCGCTGCACTTGAAAACCGCCGCGCGCCCGATCTTGAAGGCAGCAGCCTGACGGGAGCGCGGCTTTTGGTCTTGGAAACGGTGGCGCTGGATGATCTGCGGGATCGCCCGGCACAGGGTTTTGAGGATGCGCTGGCCCGGCTGACCCGCGCAGGTGCCCGCATTGAAAGCGGCCGTTTCCCCGATCTGAGCGAAGCGATGGGCCTGACCGCGATCCTGATGACCTCAGAGGCCTACGGCATCTGGGCCCCAACGATTGAAACCGCACCAGACAAGATGTTCCCGCGGATTCTCGAGCGTTTTCGTGCTGGTGCCGCCTTCAAGGCCGCCGATTATGTCGCGGCGTGGCGGCGGTTGCATGTGATCCGGGCGGGCTGGGCGCAGGCGATGGCGGGCTATGACGCGGTTCTGGTGCCAACCTCGCCCATCCTGCCGCCCAATGCGGACCGGTTGATGAACGACCATGATTATTACGTCAGCGAGAACCTTCTGTCGCTGCGCAATACCCGCATCGGCAACCTGATGGGCCTGTGCGCCCTGACGCTGCCAACGGCACAGCCCTCATGTGGGCTCAGCCTGATGGCTGCGCCCATGCAAGAGGACCGCCTTCTCAGGCTGGGCATGGCAGCCGAGCGCGCCCTCGCTTAAAGCGCCTTGCGCCCCGAAAACGGGACGAAAAAGCAACAACTTGTGGGTCGCGGGCCACAAACCGCAAGGGTTTTTCTGGACCCGCGCGCAAGGCCCGGCTAATCTCGGGTCAAACGGGGCGATACGACCCCGAGTATGAGGCACGGTATGGCGTTTCCTGAGCGGTTTTCGAACCTGCCAGATTATGCGTTTCCGCGGTTGCGGAAGCTGTTGGATGCGCACGCCCCCGGCGGCGAACCCATTGCCATGACCATCGGCGAGCCACGCCACCCGATGCCGGATTTTGTTGGCCCGATCCTGAACGCCAACCTTGCGGGCTTTGGCGTCTATCCGCCAAACGATGGCACGCCCGAATTGCTGTCGGCCATCACCGGATGGATCAAACGGCGCTACAAGGCGACTCTTGGCGACGATCAGGTGATGGTGCTGAACGGCACGCGGGAGGGGTTGTACAATGCCCTGATCGCCACCTGCCCGGAAACCAAGAATGGCGCGCAGCCCATCGTCCTGATGCCGAACCCGTTTTATCAGGTCTATGCCGTGGCCGCGCTGACAGTGGGAGCCGAGCCGGTTTATGTGTCCGCCACCGCCGCAACCGACTTTCTTCCCGATTACGCCAGCCTGCCTGCCGAAACGCTCAACCGGGTGGCTGTGGCCTACATCTGTTCGCCCGCGAACCCCCAAGGGGCTGTGGCAAGCCGCGACTACTGGAAAACCCTGCTGGCCTTGGCCGAAAAGCATGATTTTCTGATCTTTGCCGATGAATGCTATTCGGAAATCTGGCGCTCGGCGCCGCCGCCCGGCGCCTTGGAGGTCGCGGCAGAGATTGGCGCAAACCCAGAACGGGTGTTTTCATTCCATTCGCTGTCCAAACGTTCCAACCTGCCCGGCCTGCGCTCTGGCTTTGTGGCGGGCGGGCGCGAAGGTATTGCCCGGATGCGCAAGTTGCGCAGCTTTGCCGGCGCGCCGTTGCCGCTGCCAATTCAACGCGTGTCCGAGGCGGCTTGGGCGGACGAGGCCCATGTTCGCGAAAACCGGACGCTTTATCAGGACAAGTTCCGCGTCGCGGATGAAGTCTTTAAGGGCCTGCAAGGGTTTCAATGCCCAGAGGGTGGTTTTTTCCTGTGGTTGCCCGTCGATGATGGCGAGGCCGCCGCGTTGAAATTATGGCGCGATACCGGCGTGCGGGTTTTGCCCGGCGCCTATCTGTCGCGTGATGTCGCAGGTGAAAACCCCGGCAAGAGTTATATTCGGGTCGCCCTTGTGGCCCCAAAGCAAGAAATGCAGCGCGGGCTCGAGACGCTTCGCGACTGCCTCTATGGACGAGGCTAAGACATGGCATCCTATCAGATCCGCCAACGCGATCCGCTTCTCGATCAAGGCACGCAAGCCATGCTTGAACGTCGCTCGCGCGAGTTGTTCGGTCTGGCGCAAATTGCGTTGGGGCTGGCCTTCATGGTGATGCTCTGGACCTATTCGCCGCAAGATCCCGGCTGGATGGTCGCCTCGGATAAACCGATTTCCAACGCGCTTGGTGGGTTCGGCGCGGCCTTGGCCTCGACGCTGGTCATCATTGGCGGCAAGGGGGCTTGGGCCATCCCGTTCATTCTGGTCGCTTGGGGCGCGCGCTTTGTCACCCATCGCGGGGCCGAACGGGTGCTGTCGCGCATGGTTTTCGCCGTCATCGCCATTGCCGTCGCGGCCGTCTATTGCGCCACGTTGGTTCCCGGCGCGGACTGGACCCATTCCTTTGGCCTGGGCGGTCTGTTCGGCGATACGGTTGTCGGTGCGCTTTTGGGTCTGTTGCCCGTCGGCGCTGGTTTTGCGTTGAAACTTTTGTCGCTGGCCACGGGGGCGACCCTGATCGTCCTGATGGCGTTTGTGATGGGCTTTACCGTACCGGAAATCCGCAGTCTGGCCCGTTTCCTTTTGACCAGCCTTGTGCTGACCTATTCGGGTCTTCTGGGGGCTGCGAACAAGGGCGCGCAGGGCACTGCCCGCGCTGCTGCCGCCATGCAAGACCGCCGCAAGGCGCAAGCTGCGGCTCCCGCCATGGCCGAAGCGGCCCGCGGCGTTGTGCGGCGCAGCCCGCCGCCGGTGGTTCAAGATGAAAACTCCGCCGCCTTTGGCCGCCCCGACAGCTTGCGCGCCGATGCCCGTTATGCCGAACCCTTGGCCGAAGCACCGCAATATGCCCCGCCGCGCGAAAAACTGGGCTTGCTGGCCCGCATGCCTGCCCTCCTGCGTCGCGCCGTGGAACCCGAACCGGAACTGGTTGAACAGGTTCTGGCCCATGACCACGACTTTGACGATCTGCCTTCGGATGACCGCATCAAGGCACGCATCACCAACGCCGTCGCCGCCCGCACCCGCGCACCCGAGGCCACGCTGTCGCCGATCGCAGCCGCCATTCAGCGCCGTGAGCCGGGCATGACCCGCCCGCGTGGTCCGCAACCGCTGATCGCGGACACCCGGTCGCCGGGTCTGCGTGCAGAGCCGCCGGTGACGGCAATCGTTGCCCCCAGCGCGCCGAAGGTGGCCGAGCCGAACGCCTTTGCCCAAGATGATTTCATCGAAACCGCCTACCCCGAAGCGGCGGAAGACGATTTCGATCTGGCCGAAGCCGATTGGCAGCCGGAAACCTATGTCGATCCGGCCCCCACCGCGCAGCGCGTGACCCCGGTTACACTGGACCGCCGCCCCGTGGTGCAACATGCGGTGAAAAAGCCCGTCGCCCCCTCGACCCGCGCGATGGCGGAATCGCAACCGCGCCTGCGGTTTGACGATGCTGCGCCAGACTATGAACTGCCGCCGCTGTCGCTGTTGACCAACCCGACCTCGATCCAGCGCCACGCGCTTTCGGACGAGTCGTTGGAAGAAAACGCCCGCATGCTGGAAACCGTGCTGGACGACTATGGTGTGAAGGGCGAAATCGTCTCGGTCCGCCCCGGCCCGGTTGTGACGATGTACGAATTGGAACCGGCCCCCGGCCTGAAGGCATCCCGCGTGATCGGTCTGGCCGATGACATCGCGCGGTCGATGTCTGCGCTGTCGGCACGCGTTTCTACCGTTCCGGGCCGCACCGTGATCGGGATCGAACTGCCGAACTCGCATCGGGAAAAGGTGGTCTTGCGCGAAATTCTTGCTGCCCGCGATTTTGGTGACAGCAACCTGCGCCTGCCCTTGGCCTTGGGCAAGGATATTGGCGGCGATCCGATTGTCGCCAACCTTGCCAAGATGCCCCACCTTCTGATTGCCGGGACCACGGGTTCGGGTAAGTCGGTGGCGATCAACACCATGATCCTGTCGCTGCTTTACAAGCTGACGCCGGACGAATGCCGCCTGATCATGATCGACCCGAAGATGCTAGAACTTTCCGTCTATGACGGCATCCCGCATCTGCTTAGCCCCGTTGTGACCGACCCGAAAAAGGCTGTCGTCGCCCTGAAATGGGTCGTGGGCGAGATGGAAGAACGCTATCGCAAAATGTCCAAGATGGGCGTGCGCAATATCGAGGGTTATAACGGCCGCGTGAAAGAAGCGATCTCGCAAGGCGAGATGTTCAAACGCACCATCCAAACCGGCTTTGATGAAGAAACCGGCGATCCCGTCTTTGAAACCGAAGAATTTGCCCCGGTGTCCCTGCCCTATATCGTGGTGGTCGTGGACGAAATGGCCGACCTGATGATGGTGGCAGGCAAAGAGATTGAAGCCTGCATCCAGCGCCTTGCACAGATGGCACGGGCAAGCGGCATCCACCTCATCATGGCCACGCAGCGGCCGTCGGTCGACGTGATCACCGGCACGATCAAGGCGAACTTCCCCACCCGGATTTCCTTCCAAGTGACGTCAAAGATCGACAGCCGCACCATTCTGGGGGAACAAGGGGCTGAACAGCTTCTGGGCATGGGCGACATGCTCTACATGGCGGGCGGCGGACGGATTTCGCGTATCCACGGCCCGTTTGTGTCGGACGAAGAAGTTGAGGAGGTGGTGAACCACCTGAAATCCTTTGGCCCGCCCTCATATATGTCGGGCGTGGTGGAAGGCCCCGAAGATGACGCCGCATCCGACATCGACATGGTGCTGGGCCTTGGCAGCGGCGACAGTTCTGACGACGCGCTTTATGACCAAGCCGTGGCCATTGTGGCCAAGGACCGCAAATGCTCCACCTCTTACATCCAGCGCAAACTGGGCATCGGCTATAACAAAGCTGCGCGTCTGGTGGAGCAGATGGAAGAACAAGGCGTGGTCACCCAAGCAAACCATGTTGGCAAGCGCGAGATTTTGGTGCCGGAACGGTGACTTGACACGCTCGGCACCTCTCCGCCAGTTGATCTGTCGGGGGGTGCCAGACGCCTTGTGATGACCTATATGACGCTTATGAAACCGTTTCGCGCCCTTATCACATCGCTTGCCCTGATGGCCCTGCCCTTGCCCGCGCTGGCGGACAAGATCGGGCTGGCGGAGCTGTCCGCCTATCTTAACCAGCTTGCGACCGTGCAATCTGATTTCACGCAAGTGAATGGGGATGGGTCAGTCTCGTTGGGCAAGATTTATATCAAGCGGCCCGGTCGGGTTCGGTTTGAATATGCACCGCCGGACAAAAGCCTTGTTCTTGCCTCGGCTGAAACAGTGGCGATCTTTGACGGCAAGTCGAACCAGCCCGCCGAAGAATACCCGTTGAAGCGCACGCCGCTGAATCTGATCCTTGCCCCGAAGATCGATCTTGCCCGCGCGAAAATGGTGGTTGGTCACAACGAGGTGGAGAACGCCACCCGTGTCGTGGCGCAAGATCCCGAACATCCGGAATACGGCACCATTGAACTGGTGTTCACAGCAAATCCCGTCGCCCTGCGGCAATGGGTCATCACCGATGATCTGGGCCAGCAAACCACGGTGATCTTGGGCGAACTGCAGCCCGTCGATGATTTGAAGGCCTCTCTCTTCAACATTGTCGAAGAGAAAAGCCGTCGGAGAATCAAGAACTAAGCCTTAGAGCTTAGTCAGATTTTCGTTGAAACGGGTCTTATCGAAAAGCGCGTTCAAGCGTACGCGAGAGGCAGCGCTTTTCGATTCCATTCAAACCTGACGCGCTTTAGCGGCAATAGTTCAGCTGACCCTCATACAAGACCGCCCGCTCGCCAACGGCCGCAGCAACCTCAACCAGCCAAGGCTTGTCGAGATAGCTTTGGTTGACATAGCCGTTGCGACCCTCGTGATAGGCCAGATATTGTGCCTCGGCGTCGGATTTGGGGATGCCCAGCTTCTCGGATGAGTTGTGCATATACCAGCCCATGAAGTCGGTCGCGTCATCGATGCGATCGCGCCGCGCGCGACGCCCGCCCTCTTCGTGCTGGTACTCCTCCCATGTGCCGTCCAGGGCTTGGCTATAGCCATAAGCCGAAGACTGACGGCCCATCGGAATGACGCCCAGCGCAAAGCGATGCGGCGTTCGGGCATTACCGATAAACTTTGATTCCTGATAGATCGCCGCCATCTGGACAGAAACCGGCACACCCCATTTGCGTTCGGCCTTTTTCATGGCACGCCAATAGGTTGGCCGCTGCGACAGGATCGCACATGCGTCATCCAGATCGCGCGGCGCCTTGTAGTTACCACCCCCGCCACAAGAGGCGAGGAGAAGGACAAGGATCGACGCACGGAGAGTTCTGCTCATTTGCCCCTCACGTTTTTCTTTTGCCGGAAGGATAGGCCAAAAGGCCGGCAAGGGAAATGGGCTGTCACACCTTGGCAGATCAGTTTTCTGTCAGTTGTTGCCATCGTCTCGGCCAAATCCCGCCACAATTTCGGCCCGAACTGCCACAGACTGTTTCTTTTGGCGCGCGCCGCAAGCATGGACAACACCGGCCTTGAAGGATTAGTAACCAAGCAAGGGGAGCCTACGCCCATGCTAAAGACCGACGCCAAATATCATATCGGGCAGGTCCTGCGTCACCGGAAGCATCCGTTCCGGGGCGTGGTGTTTGATGTGGATGCGATTTTCTCCAACACCGACGCCTGGTATGACGCCATGCCCGAAGACGCCCGGCCCAACAAGGACCAGCCGTTCTATCACCTTTTGGCCGAAAATGACCAAAGCTACTATGTAGCCTATGTGTCGGAACAAAACCTGGTCCCTGACGAAACCGGTGAACCCGTCGATCACCCCGATCTGCCTGACCTGTTCGGGGATTTTGAGGATGGCCGCTATCCGCTTCAGTTCCAATTGAACTGATTTTCGTCGCGCAGACTTACACTTCGGTAATACCTCGATCTTAGCCTGACCCGGACCAACCGGAATGAAAGGGCATGTCAGATGGAGCTTTTGGCGAAGGAACGCGGCGCGATGCTGGTGATCCGCACGACGCAGGACAGAATCGACGCGGCCAGTGCCATTCAGTTCAAAGACCGGATGCGCGACATCACCGGGGCCAGCGCCGCCCCGAGGGTGGTTCTCGACATGTCGAACGTCGCCTTTCTGGACAGCTCCGGACTGGGTGCCGTTGTCGCCGTTCTAAAAGCCCTCGCGCCCGACCGCACTCTGGAACTTTCTGGCCTGACGCCAACCGTGCAAAAGGTCTTCCGGCTGACACGGATGGACACCATTTTCACCATCCACGATGCTGTGCCGGATGGCCTGCGGAATGTGGGGTAAATCTGGCTCAACGGTGGAGCCCGAAGATCCACAGGACGGCGCAATGTCGCCATGGCAGCCCGCCAGAACGCCCGCGGCGCCCCGCAAGCATCGGCCCCCGCTTCGGTTAACACTGCCGGGCACGACAGATGCGGTCAGGCACGCCCTGCTAGAAATCTTCGCCAGCGGCCTGCTCGACGGATCTTCAGACAATCTGCTGTCGTCGGCTGAAATCGTCTTGGCAGAGGTGCTGAACAATATCGTGGAACATGCCTACGCCGCCCGGGCCGGCGATATTCGGCTCCTCCTGTCCCACACCGAAACCGGCCTTGTTTGCAAGGTGATGGACAGCGGTACGGCAATGCCCGGTCTGTGCTTGCCGAAGGGCGACTTTCAGCCCTTGGGGCAAACTGCTGATCTGCCCGAAGGGGGATTTGGCTGGTTCTTGATTCGCAGCCTTGTCACAGAGTTGACCTATCAACGCATTGATGGGGAAAATCGGCTGTCTTTTATACTGCCTGACGAACAATCCTGAAAACAGCGCCTCACTGTTTCAGCTTTGAATGGGCTGACGTGGAAACGTCATATTTTCCCCCTAAAACCGCCGCGCAGCAGCAGCATATATGTCCCTGTAGCTGCATAAAGCTTCCCTCGGCGCGGTGGACGAAAGCCCCCACCCAGTTCACCGCGCCGGGGCACTTATCGCTCCGGTCCGCTTGAGGCGGCCTTGGCAAAGCGGCAGCGCCCTCCTAGGCTGATGATCTTCGGAGGGCTTCTTTATGCGCGATTTTCACCTGCCTGGCCGCTCTGCGGTTTATGCGACGAATGGCGTCTGCGCCACCTCGCACCCCTTGGCGGCCAAGGTCGCCATCGACACGCTTCAGGCGGGCGGCAATGCGGTGGACGCCGCCCTCGCCGGGGCTTTTGTGCTGGGCATTGCCGAGCCACAGATGTGCGGCATCGGCGGCGATTGCTTTATCTTGCTGAAGCCCGCCGGGACCGAAGACATCTTGGCCCTGAACGGTTCGGGCCGTTCGCCTGCCGGATACGATGCACAGGCCCTGCGCGACCAAGGCCATAAAACTGTCCCCCTCCGCGGCATCGCCCCCGTCACCCTGCCGGGCGCAATGGCGGCCTTTTGCCGCCTGTCAGACGACCACGGCAAGCTTGGGCTGGACCGGATCACCGCCCCAGCCATTCGCTATGCCGAAGATGGCATCCCCGTTGCCCCTCGCGTGGCGTTTGATTGGGCCGACGACGCCCCCGCCCTGCAAGGGGCCGCGCGGGATCACTATCTGATTGGCGGCATGGTGCCGAAGGTGGGGCAGATCTTTCGCGCGCCGGGGCAGGCGCAGGTACTGCGGTCCCTTGCCCGCAACGGGCGCAAAGGCTTTTACGAAGACGAGGTGGCCGAGGATATGGTGACCTCGCTGCGCGCCATGGGCGGCAGCCATACGCTTGACGATTTCGCAGGTGTGACCAGCGATTACACCACCCCCATTCACGGTGCCTACAAGGGCACCGATCTTTACGAACATCCGCCGAACGGTCAGGGCGCGACGGCGATCTTGATGCTGAATATCCTGTCGCATTTTGACCTGCGCACGATGGACCCCTTCGGCACGAAGCGCGCCCACATCGAGGCAGAGGCCGCGAAACTGGCCTATGATGCGCGCGATCGCTTTATTGCCGATCCGACCTCGCGGCTGGATCACATGCTAGCCCCCGAAACCGCGGCAAAACTGGCCGGACTGATCGACCCCAAACGCGCAATGGCAGCGGCCAAGCCCCTGACCGAAGCAGTTCATAAGGACACCATCTACATCACGGTGGTGGACCGTGACCGCATGGCGATCAGCCTGATCTATTCGATCTTCTGGGGGTTTGGCTCTGGCCTTGCCTCAAGCAAATTCGGGATCAATTTCCAAAACCGCGGGGCGGGGTTCACGCTGGAACCCGGCCACCCGAATGAGGCTGGCCCGGGCAAACGCCCGATGCACACGATCATTCCCGGCATGCTGAAACAAAATGGCCGCGTCACCATGCCCTTTGGCGTCATGGGCGGGGCCTATCAGCCCTGCGGCCATGCGCGCTTTGTCACCAATATGGTGGATTTCGGGCTTGATCCGCAGGAAGCCATCGACGCCCCACGCTGTTTCTCTGGCAGTGAGGGATTTCAAATCGAACGTGGTTATCCCGAAAAGGTGCGGGCAGAACTGGCGGCGATGGGCCATGAGATGTCGGTCGCGCATGAACCGATTGGCGGCGGGCAGGCCATTCTGATGGGGCAAGATGGCGTGCTGATCGGCGCGTCTGATCCGCGCAAAGATGGCTGTGCCTTGGGATACTGATCGGGGAAATAAGATGGATTACAACGAAATCACCGCCAGCATCCGCGCGCTATGCCATGGCGAAACCGACACCGTCGCCCTGATGGCCACCGTGGTTTGCGAAATTCACCATGGCCACCCCATGTCGGATTGGACCGGGTTCTATCGCGTCGTCGGGCCAGAGCTTTTGAAAATTGGCCCCTATCAGGGCGGCCATGGATGCCTTGTGATCCCGTTTTCACGCGGCGTTTGCGGGGCCGCGGCACGCAGCGGCAAGGTTTTGAACATCCCCGATGTCGATGCCTTCCCCGACCATATCGCCTGCTCTTCGACCACCCGGTCTGAGCTAGTCCTGCCGGTCTGGAACGGCGCAGGCAAACTTCTTGGCGTGCTGGACCTCGACAGCAATACGGCTGCGGCTTTCACCAAGGCCGACGAAGACTGGCTGGTGCCGCTTTTGGCTGAAGTCTTTGAAACGGCAGAGTGACCCGAAATTCAGCCTGAGCGGCGATACCGAACGGCGTTACAGAACAATCATTCGGAAAACTGATCGCGCGCGTAGCCTTGCAGATACAAAAGCGCGGTCAGATCGCCGTGATTCACCCTGACCGGACATTCGGTCTGCACGCTTGGCTTGGCATGCAGCGCAACGCCGGTGCCGGCCAGCCCCAACATCCCCAGATCATTCGCCCCGTCCCCCACCGCAATCGCCTCGCGTGGGGTAAAGCCCAATCGGGCGGATATTTCTTCCAGCGCCTGCACCTTTGCTGCACGACCCAAGATGGGGTCCGCGACCGCACCCGTCAGCTTGCCGCCCTCTGCCAAAAGCGTGTTGGCACGATTTTCGTCAAAGCCCAAAACCCCGGCAATCGCCCCGGTAAAGGCAGTGAACCCGCCCGACACCAGCGCCGCATAAGCCCCATGCGCCCGCATCGTGGCCACCAGAACAGGCCCCCCCGGCATCAGGGTAATGCGGTCACGGATCACACGGGCAATCACCGCCTCATCCAGCCCTTTCAAAAGCCCCACCCGCTCGCGCAGCGCAGATTCGAAATCCAACTCACCATTCATGGCGCGGGCGGTGATCGACGCAACATAAGCCCCAACGCCGGCCTCATCCGCCAATTCGTCAATGCACTCTTGCTGGATCATGGTGCTATCCATGTCGGCAATCAAAAGGCGTTTCTTGCGCCCCGCGGCCACCTGCACGGCAAGGTCAATTCCCATGGCCTGAAAGCCCTGCCAAACCTCCCACAAATTCGCAGGAACGGTCTCAACAGGAAACTCGGCCGCAACACCCGGATCCAGCCAGATTGCATCCCCGCCCCCCCAAGCATTGCGCAAGGATTCCACCGCCACGCGATCAAGGTGCGGCGTTTCAGGGTTGGTCAGCAGGGTGGCGATAAACATCAGAAGTTTCCGATAGTGGAGATTGGCGTCGTTTTTTGCAGATGATGCGGCGCTTTAGCGCGATTTTTTGTCTTGTGCCACCCCGAAAGCCCAGATAGCCAAGGTCTTGGGAAACCCCTCCCCACCGAGGGGCGTTTATCTGGAAGGATAGCATGACTGACCTGACCGCACCGGCACAGCGCCCGGCAAACCCGCGCTTTTCCTCTGGCCCCTGCGCCAAAATCCCCGGTTATACGCTTAATCTGCTTGGCGACGCGCCCCTTGGCCGCTCGCACCGTGCCGCTGTCGGCAAGGCCAAGCTGAAAGAGGCGATCGACCTCACCCGTGAAATTCTGGGCATCCCTGCCGATTACCGCATCGGCATCGTCCCCGGCTCCGACACCGGCGCTGTTGAAATGGCGATGTGGTCGCTTTTGGGTGCCCGCCCTGTGGAAATGCTGGCGTGGGAGAGCTTTGGCGAAGGCTGGGTCACCGATGTGGTCAAACAGCTGAAGCTGGACGCCACCGTGAAAAAAGCCCCCTACGGCCAGATCGTCGATCTTGCTACCGTGGATTTCAACAAGGATGTGGTCTTCACATGGAACGGCACCACATCGGGCTGCCGCATTCCGAATGCAGATGCCATTCCGGCGGACCGCCAAGGCCTGACCATCTGCGACGCCACCTCGTCGGCCTTCGCGATGGACATGGATTGGGCGAAACTTGATGTCGTAACCTTCTCTTGGCAAAAAGTGCTGGGCGGCGAAGGCGCGCATGGCATGCTGATCCTTTCCCCCCGCGCCGTCGAACGGCTGGAAACCTACACGCCCGCATGGCCGCTGCCCAAGATTTTCCGTCTGACCTCGAAAGGCAAGATCACCGAGGGCATCTTCGTGGGCGAAACCATCAACACGCCCTCGATGCTGGCCGTTGAAGATTACCTTGTGTCGCTGAAATGGGCGAAATCGGTGGGTGGGCTGACCGGCCTTGTGAACCGCGCCCGTGCGAATGCACAGGTCGTCTGGGATTTCTGCGCCGCCAACCCGTGGCTGCAAAATCTGGCCGAGGCACCGGAAATCGCCTCGACCACCAGCGTCTGCCTGAAGTTCAACGACGCCCGCATCAAGGACGGTGAGGCCTTCGCCAAAGCCGTGGCCAAGCGGCTGGAAAAGGCAGGTGTCGCCTATGACATCGGCGCTTACCGTGATGCCCCGGCAGGTCTGCGCATCTGGTGCGGGTCCACTGTGGAAACCGCCGACGTTCAGGCCCTGATGCCGTGGATCGCCCACGCGTTCCACGCTGAACTGGCCGCACAAGTTTAAGTCGGGCTTCAGCCCGGCATCCCACCCGATCCCCAAGGAGTCCCTCATGGCCCCCCGCGTTCTCGTCTCTGACGAACTCTCCGAAACCGCCGTTCAAATCTTCCGCGACCGTGGCGTCGAGGTCGACTACATGCCCAAGCTGGGCAAAGACAAAGAAAAGCTGGCAGAGATCATCTCTCAGTATGACGGCCTTGCCATCCGCTCGGCCACCAAAGTGACCGACAAACTTCTGGCCAATGCCACCAACCTGAAGGTAGTGGGCCGCGCCGGGATTGGCGTCGATAACGTCGACATTCCGGCAGCGTCGAAAAAGGGCGTGATCGTGATGAACACGCCCTTCGGAAACTCGGTCACCACGGCCGAACATGCCATCGCGATGATGTTCGCCGTCGCCCGCCAACTGCCCGAGGCCAACGCGTCAACCCACGCTGGAAAATGGGAAAAATCCCGTTTCATGGGGGTTGAACTCTTTAACAAAACTCTTGGCGTGATCGGTGCGGGCAACATCGGCGGCATCGTTTGCGACCGTGCGGTTGGCCTGAAGATGAAGGTCATCGCCTATGATCCCTTCCTGTCGGAAGAACGCGCCAAGGCCCTTGGCGTCACTAAGGTGGAATTGGATGAGCTGCTGGCGCGCGCCGATTTCATCACCCTGCATGTGCCGCTGACCGACAAGACCCGCAACATCCTTAGCCGCGACAATCTGGCGAAAACCAAGAAAGGCGTGCGCATCATCAACTGCGCCCGTGGCGGGTTGATCGACGAAGCCGCCCTGAAAGACGCATTGGATGCGGGCCAAGTCGCCGGAGCGGCCTTGGATGTGTTCGAAACCGAACCCGCGAATGAAAACGCGCTGTTCAATCATCCGAACGTGGTCTGCACGCCGCACCTTGGCGCCTCCACCACCGAGGCGCAGGAAAACGTCGCGCTGCAAGTAGCCGAACAAATGTCGGATTACCTGCTGACAGGTGCCGTGCAGAACGCGCTGAACATGCCGAACGTTACGGCAGAAGAAGCCGCCGTCATGGGCCCGTGGATCAAACTCGCCGCCCATCTTGGCGCTTTCATCGGCCAGATGACGGATGAGCCGATCAAGGCGATCAACATCCTTTACGATGGTACCGTTGCGGGGATGAACCTTGCAGCGCTGAACCAAGCCGTCATCGCCGGCGTGCTGAAGGCGCACAACCCGGATGTGAACCTCGTGTCGGCCCCCGTGGTGGCCAAGGACAAGGGCATTCAGATCTCGACCACCCGGCAGGAAAAAACCGGGGTGTTTGATGCCTATATCAAGGTCACCATGGTCACCGACAAACGCGAACGCTCGGTCGCGGGTACCTGTTTCTCGGATGGCAAGCCGCGCTTCATCCAAATCAAGGGTATCAACATCGACGCCGAAATCGGCGCCCACATGCTCTATACCGCGAACGAAGATGTCCCCGGCATCATCGGCTTGCTGGGCATGACCATGGGCAAAAACGGCGTCAACATTGCAAACTTCACCCTCGGTCGCTCTGGCGTGGGTCAGGATGCCATCGCCATTCTCTATCTTGATCAGGCGATCGATCCCAAAGTGCTGGAAACGCTGCAATCCACCGGCATGTTCAGCCAAGTGAAGGCATTGCAGTTCGAGGTGTAACGGGAAAAGGCGCAGATCCCCTCTTTTCGATTTGCGCCTTTCGAAATACTCCACGGGGGAAGTTGCAGTTTTCACGAAAACTGCAACGCCGGGGGTGTGAAACCCCCGACTCCCCGGTTTCCAACAGCGAGCCCCCATGAGAACCTACGCTATCGGCGATATTCACGGTCAGCTGGACCTGCTGCGCGCCGCCCATGCCCGGATCAAGACGGATCAGGCAATGTATGGCCCCGGCACCATCGTTCATATCGGCGATCTGGTGGATCGTGGCCCTGACAGCCCCGGTGTCATTGAGTACCTGATCGCAGGACATGCGCGGGGCGAGGATTGGGTCACGCTTCTGGGCAACCATGACCGGATGTTCGCGGGCTATCTGCGCGATCTCAACTGGCACGACCCGCGTCTGCGGGTGGATGCCAGCTATCTGCACCCCCGCATCGGCGGCGCGGTCACGCTTTCAAACTATGGCGTAAAACATCCCGCCGACCGCCCCCTGGCCCCGGTTCACGCAGAAGCCGTCGCCGCCGTTCCGCAGGCCCATCGCGACTTCATTGAACACCTGCCCACCAGCTTTGCACAAGGCGAAGCGTTCTTCGCCCATGCCGGCATCCGCCCGGGTGTTGCTTTGGACCAGCAAAGCGAAGACGATCTGTGCTGGATCCGCGACGGCTTTCTTGAAGATCGTCGTGACCATGGCCCGCTGATCGTCCATGGCCACACCCACATTCCGCAGGTCACCCATTACGGAAATCGGGTGAACCTCGACAGCGGCGCGGCCTATGGTGGCCCGCTGTCTGCCGTGGTGATCGAAGGCCGTGATGTTTTCCTTCTGACCGATCAGGGCCGCGAACGTCTGCCCGTCACGCCCGACGCGGCAATTCGTTAAGCCCCATCGCGCGCCAAAGCCAAAGCAGCCTCCAAGACATCAGCGTCGCCGATGTGATTGGACAGGATCAGCACCAGTCGCGCGTTCAAGGCGTGGCTTTGCGCCTCTGAAAGACCGCGATGGGTGGCCAGCAGTTTGGCATAAAACCCATCGGCATCCGCGATATTCGGTTTTGTTGTCAAAGCCATATCACGCTCCCCATGCCGCCTGCATCGCTGCGGCAATCTCGTCACCACTGGCCGAAAGCCAGCGAGCAGCCACGATCTGATCGGGGCGGATCAGATAAATCGCGCTGTTCGCCTGACCCAGATAGCGGCTTTGCAAATGATCGTTCACTTTTGGTGACAGGCTCCGCGCGCCGGGCACCGCAGGCGCATCTGCCCCCAGCGCCAGCACCACAAATTCCCCGCCCAAAGCGTTCAGAAGCCAACCCTCTGCAACCGGCGCATCCGGTGCGACAGCCCCCGGCCGCGCCCCTTTGGGAAGGTCGGCATCCGGCGCGATAAGCGGATAGACACAAGGCCGCGACAACCGGCCCGAATTTACCATCGGGCGGGCAAAATCCACACGGCTGGCCAGATGCAGCACGGCATCACGGAAAAGCCGCTCAACCCCATCTTCAGGCGACATAAACCGGGTAGAGCGCGAGGAGTTCAACAGGTTCTCATCGGCCCCGAACACCCGTTCCCGATCATATCCGGCAAGGATATCAGCCTCTTGCGCGCCCTTGACCACCGCGGCCAAACGCCACCCCAAGGCATCGACATCCTGCAAACCACCATTGCCGCCCCGCGCGCCAAAGGGGCTGACGATATGGGCGCTGTCGCCCACGAACAGCACCGGACCATGGACGAAATTGCGCAAGCGGCGGCATTGGAACGTGTAGATCGAGGTCCAGTCCAGCGTGAAATTCTTATGTCCGACGACCCGCTCGATACGCGGAATAATCCGCTCCGGCTGTTTTTCCACCTCGGGGTCGGTGTCCCATCCCAACTGCAAATCGATCCGATAGATGTTATCGGGCTGCTTGTGCAGCAGCGCCGACTGGCCCGTGTGGAAGTCAGGTTCGAACCAGAACCATCGTTCACTTGGGAAATCCGCCTCCATCTGGATGTCGGCAATCAGGAAGCGTTCTTCGAAAAGTTCGCCTTCGAAATCCAGCCCCAGCATTCCCCGTACCGGGCTGCGCGCGCCATCGCAGGCGATGACCCAATCCGCTTCCAACGCGTAAGAGCCATCGGGGGTTTCGACAGTCAGAACGGCATGATCCGCACGGGGATCAACCGCCACGATCTTGTTTTTCCATCGCAAATCAATGCCCAAGGCGCGGGCACGCTCGACCAGATATTCTTCGACGTAATATTGCTGCAGGTTGACGAAGGCAGGCATCTTGTGGCCGTCTTCGGGCAGAAGGTCAAAGTTGAACACCTCCTGCGCGCGGTGGAAGGTGCGGCCTACCTTCCATGTCACGCCTTTTGTGACCGATTGTTCACCAACGCCCAAGCGATCAAGAATCTCAAGGCTGCGCTTGGACCAGCAGATCGCCCGGCTGCCCACCGACACCACATTGTTGTCATCCAGCACCACGGCGGGGACGCCATGGTTGGCCAACTCAATCGCCATAGCAAGACCAATCGGCCCAGCCCCAATGATCGCCACCTTGTGACGCGCCTCGGGTCCGTTCAGACCGGGCGGCGGCACATAGTCAAACGGCTGATAGTCATAGGCCATGCTGCCCTCCCCCGGCGTTACCTCTTAGCCCTGCAGGGCGGCCCACATCTCGCGATCGCGCTCGGCCGTCCAGATGCGCGGGTGGTCAATGCCGCGCGCCTCGTCATAGGCGCGGGCGACGTTGAAGGGCAGGCAATGTTCGTAGATGGCATAGTCCTTGAACTTCGGGTCGCAGGCGGCGCGGACGGCATCCCACGCCTCTTTCAGGCTGCCACCACGGGCGGCCACGCGTGCCACCGGGCGATAGGTGCTTTCGACAAAATCCGCCGTGGCGGCCAGCGCCTTGGCCACCATGTCGCGGCCCACCAGCGCATCCCCCCGACCGGGCGCAATCGCCACCGGATCAAAGCTTGCGATATTGTCCAGCGTGTCGGCCCAGTCGCTGAAATGGCCATCACCGCAATAGCAGGCCGAGTGATATTCGACGATATCGCCAGTGAACATCACCTCGGCATCCGGCACCCAGACCACGGCATCGCCCGCCGTATGGGCGCGGCCAAGGTGCATGATCTCCACCTTGCGCTTGCCAAGGTAGACCGTCATCGCCTCGGAAAAGGTGGTGGTGGGCCAAGTCAGGCCCGGAATTTCCTCATGACCCTGAAACAGACGCGGAAAGCGGCCAAACTCGGACGCCCAATCCTCGGCCCCGCGTTCCTCGACCATACCGCGGGCGGCCTCGGACATGATGACCTCACCCGCCCCATAGGCCGAGGCGCCCAACACGCGGACGGCGTGGTAATGGGTCAGGACCAGATGGCTGATCGGCTTGTCCGTGACGGACCGGATGCACTCAATCACCTTGCGCGCCAGACGCGGCGTGGCTTGGGCCTCGACCACCATCACGCTCTCATCACCGATGATGACGCCGGTGTTCGGATCGCCTTCGGCCGTAAAAGCGTACAGCCCCGGCCCAACTTCGGTGAACGAAGTTTTCTTTTCCGAAAGATCACCTTGCGATGCAAAAGCCTTGACCATGTCAGTTCCTTTCATAGGGGTTCGCCAGCGCAGGTACGACCTTGCCCGTGCAGTCGCCAAACCCGATCCGGTATCCGTCGCCCTTTGCCGCGCCGCGCAAGCTAAGGGTGTCATTGTCTTCGATAAAGCTGCGGGTGCCGCCCTTGATTTCAAAGGGCTCTTTACCGCCCCACGAAAGTTCCAACAGGCTGCCGCGGCTGTCCTTGGTCGGCCCAGAAATCGTGCCAGATCCCAAAAGATCGCCCACATTCATCGCACAACCGCTTGTCGTGTGATGCGCCAGTTGCTGCGGGGCCGAATAATACATCTGCGCATAATTCGTCCGCGCGATGATGGTTTCCGCGCCACCCTCGGGGGTCAAGCCAACCTCCAACGCGATGTCGTAAAGCATGGGCTTTGGTTCGGCCAAATAGGGCAAAAGCGGCTTTTCACGGGCAGGGGTCGAGGTGCGGAACGGCTCCAGCGCCGCTTTCATGACCACCCAAGGGCTGATGGTCGTTGCGGTGGCCTTGGCCTGAAACGGGCCAAGCGGCTGGTATTCCCACGCCTGAATATCGCGCGCCGACCAGTCATTCAGCAGCACATAGCCGAAGATCATCTCGTCGGCCTCGGCCACCGTCACCGGATAGCCATGGGTCGACGCCTGCCCGACCACCGCGCCCATCTCCAACTCGATGTCAAACCGGCGCGAAGGTTGAAACGCAGGAACCTCATGATCAGGCGATTTCACCTGGCCCCAGGGGCGACGCACATCGGTCCCCGACACAACAACCGACGACGCCCGGCCATTATAGCCAATCGGAATATGCAGCCAGTTCGGCGGCAAGGCATTCTCTGCCCCGCGGAACATGGTGCCGACATTGAACGCGTGGTTCCGACCTGCATAAAAGTCAGTGTACTCGGCCACAAGGAAGGGCATGTGCAACGTGGCCTGCGCGCGCGGCACCAAATGCGGCTCTACCGCCGTACGGGCCTGTGCACCCTCGGCCAAAAGCGCCGTCACCTTGGTCCGCAGATCGGCCCAAACGGCAGGGCCAGCCTCCATCACCTCGTTCCAGAAGGGCACGTCGAACAGCGGGCCTTCGGCAAAGCCCAACAGCCCCTCCTCCTCCAGCGCCGCCAGATCAAGGATGAAATCGCCAATCGCCATCCCGCAGCGCGGCTCTTGCTCGCCGACCGAGAACACGCCGCAAGGCAGGTTGTTAAGCGGAAAATCCGTATCGCCATTCGCCGAATTGACCCAGCTGCGAAGAAGACCCATCGGCATGTCCTTTATCTTGGTTCAAATATCCCACGGGGGCGCGGGGGTGTGAAACCCCCGCTGGTCACTTCACGCCGGGCGTGCCGTCGAATTTCTTCTCGAGGCTGCCCCAGCAGTCAATGTAGTCTTCCTGCATATGGCCCGCCGTTGCGGCCCAAGGGGTCAGGTGCTGCGGGAAGCGGGTTTCGAACATGAAGCTCATGGTTTCATCCAGCTTTTCCGCCTTCAACGCAGCGTTCGATGCGCCCTCAAAGGCGTTCTTGTCCGGCCCATGCGGCAGCATGCAATTGTGCAAAGACATGCCGCCCGGCACAAAGCCCTTCGGCTTGGCATCATAGATGCCATAGATATTGCCCATCAGTTCCGACATGACATTCTTGTGGTACCACGGCGGGCGGAAGGTATTTTCGGCGACCATCCAGCGTTCGCGAAACAGCACGAAGTCGATATTCGCGGTGCCTTCAATGCCCGAAGGCGCGGTCAGCACGGTGAAGATGCTGGGATCGGGATGATCGAACAAGATCGCCCCCACCGGGCAATAGGTGCGCAGATCGTATTTCACCGGGGCATAGTTGCCGTGCCAAGCCACCACATCCAAGGGGCTGTGGCCGATCTTCGTCTCATGGAACTGCCCGCACCATTTGACAGTGACGGTGGACGGCACTTCGCGGTCTTCAAACGCGGCAACAGGGGTCTTGAAATCGCGCGGGTTGGCCATGCAATTGGCCCCGATTGGCCCGCGCCCCGGCAGCACGAATTTCTGGCCATAGTTTTCGCAGACAAAGCCGCGCGCCGGACCTTCCAGCACTTCAACCCGGTAAACCAGCCCGCGCGGCAAGATGGCAATCTCCCGCGGCTCCAGATCGATGATGCCCAGTTCGGTGCAAAAGCGCAGCCGGCCGTCTTGCGGCACAACCAACAGCTCACCGTCGGCCGAGAAGAAATACTCATCCTGCATCGACTGGTTGACCAGATACATATGGCTCGCCATGCCGGTCTGGGTGTTCACATCGCCCGCCGTGGTCATGGTCCGCATGCCGGTGATCCAGTTCAGATCCTGATCCGGCACGACGACCGGATCCCAGCGATACTGCCCCAAGGACACGATTTCGGGGTCAATGAGCGGCGCCGATTTCCAATGCGGCACGGCGATTTTCTTGAACCGATGCGTGTGTTTGACCGAAGGCCGGATGCGATAGCACCATGTCCGTTCGTTCTGATGCGACGGCGCGGTAAAGGCGGTGCCGGAAAGCTGTTCGCCGTAAAGCCCATAATTGCACTTTTGCGGGCTGTTCATGCCCTGCGGCAGCGCCCCCGGCAGCGCCTCGGTTTCAAAGTCATTGCCGAAACCGGGCATATAGAACTCATGCGTGCCGACAGGCGACACCGCCCGCACCATGCCAGAGGGGGAATTCTGCGTGTTCATCGGGGCCTCGCGGAATCGCTGCGTATTTGATGAGTCTTCAACTGATCAAATATCGTTGCAATCGCAACGAAGTCAAGTCCACATTGCGCGGCGGCCTTAGTCTTTGGCCAAACGGCGCAGGTTCAGCGCAGCCAGTACAGACAGGCCAAGCGCAAGGCCAAGAATGATCTGGAAAAAGCCCTTTGGCCCCAAGCCACCCAGCACTTGGGTGATCAGCAGCGGTTGCACGATGGCACCCAGCATGCCAGCCGCCAGCAAAAGCGCCGAGATCCGCGTGGTGCCGCCCATACGCCGCAAGCCGGTCAAGTATTCGCCATGGAAGATGGAACCACAGGCAAAGCCCATGAACGGGAACCAAAATCCGACATCGCCCCAGAGTGCGGCACAGGCGAACACAGCCAAAAGCGTCACCGTCGCGGTATAGATCGCGAAAGCCGGAATACGATGGGCAATGGCGACCAATGACAGGCGCGCCACCAGATAGGTGATGAAGAAGAGCGACAGCAGCCACGCGGCCTGTTCCGGGCTTTCCCCTGCCTGCGCCAGACCGGTCGGACCAAGGCCAACAAGGCTGGATTCCAACCCGATGCCCATGAAGGCAAAGCCCAGGATCGACCAGTCAAGCCGCCCTTCTCCGACGGTCGCGGCCGGGGCCGTGCGGGTATCCCCCATCGCCAGCGTCGCCACGGCGACCAGCCCGGCAAAGCCGGTAAAGGCCCAAAACACCGCAGCCGGGTCCTGATGCAACCCCAAGAACACCTGCGGCGCAGCAATCGCGCCCAGCGTAAACAGCGCATTCATCAGGCTCATCATCGCCGGGCCACGCGGACCGAATGCCGCCAGCACGCGAGGGTTCCAGACTGCTGCGATCACACCATAGCCAAAGCCGAACAGGCCCGCCCCGACCAGGACCATGGCCCAATTCGCCATCAGCGCAAGCAGGGCGCATCCTGCCGCAGCGGACAACAGCCCCGTCTTTGGGCCAAGCACGGTTGGCAAAAGATAAACCGATCCAACGGCGGCAAGGCTGCCGCCCCAAAACACGGACAAGACCCAGCCAACCGTTGAAATTTCCAGCCCGAAGTGGCGGGCGTAGACCGGCAGCACGGGGCCGAAAATCGCCTGCGCCAGCCCCAGAATGATGAACCCCGCAATGCCCGTCGCCAGCAGCAGAAATCTTGTCCGACCCGTCATCACAGCACTCCCGTCACGATGGCGGTCGCCTATCCTGCGCCTTGGTCAAGGTCAATCCGGCCCATCATCGGGCCTTGCACGCTCGCCCGCTTGCAGGCAGGCTTTCCATATACTTTGCAGGTGCCACCATGAGCTTCGACCTATCCGCCTTTCTGCCCTATCAGCTCGCCGTGGCCTCCAGCCGCATTTCGCGTGAGTTTTCTGAACGCTACAAGGCCGAGTTCGGGCTGACCATTCCCGAATGGCGGGTACTGGCGCATCTGGCGCAATCCGATGCCGTTTCGGTGCGCGAAATTCACGAGCGCGTCGATATGGACAAATCCAAAGTCAGCCGCGCCGCTGCCCGGCTGGAAGCGCAAGGTATGATCGAAAAGCGCGAAAATCTGGGGGACCGGCGGCTTTTGGACATGCGGCTTACACCGAAAGGGCGCGACCTGATCGCCCGCATCATGCCGATTGCCGATACCTATCAGGCTGAAATCATCGCCCAGCTTGGCGCCCTATCCCCCGAATTCCGCGCGGGTCTGCAAAAACTTTACGAGGACAAATGACACGGCTTTACGACTACTGGCGCTCCTCTGCCTCTTATCGTGTGCGGATGGCGCTGAACCTCTTGGCAGAACCCTTTGAGATCATCCCGGTCGATCTGTTGAAGGCCGAACAGATCGGGGCCGAGAACCTTGCCCGCAATCCGCAGGGCCTTGTGCCAACCTTGGAAATCGACGGACTGTCACTGACCCAATCGCTGGCGATCATCGAATATCTGAACGACACGCGCGCGGCGGGGTTCTTGCCCGACGATCCAGCAGGCCGCGCCCGGGTGCGGGCCTTGTCCTATGCCGTGGCGATGGAAATCCACCCGGTCTGCAACCTGCGGGTCGGGCGGTTTGCGGAAAGCGCCTCGGGTGGGGCGATCACCATGCAGGCTTGGCAGCAAAAATTCATCGCGGAGGGTCTGGCTGCTTTGGAGACCATGTTGAACCACCCCGCCACGGGGCAGTTTTGCCATGGCGACCGGGTGACCATGGCCGACCTGTGCCTTGTACCGCAGGTTTATAACGCCCAGCGTTGGGGAGTGGACGTAACGTCTTTCTCGCAAATTTCGCGCATCGTGGCAGAGTTGCAGGATATCCCGGCCATTGCCGCCGCCCATCCTGACAAGGTGAAACCCTCATGACCGACGTCTTTATCCTTTCCGCCGCGCGCACGCCGGTTGGCAGCTTTGGTGGCAGTCTCTCGGGCCTTGGGCCGATTGATCTGGCGACCCATGTGGCCAAAGCGGCGATTGCGCGGGCCGGGGTTGAGGCGGGGCAGATCGGCACATCGGTTTTCGGGCATGTGCTGAACACCGAACCCCGCGACATGTACCTGAGCCGTGTTGCCGCGATCAATGCGGGGATGGCAGACGGCGCGGTGGCCATGAACGTCAACCGACTGTGTGGGTCAGGGGCGCAGGCCATTGTTTCGGCGGCACAGATGCTGATGCTGGGCGACGCGGATATGGCGCTGGCGGGTGGGGCCGAATGCATGAGCCGCGCGCCCTATATCCTGCAAGCCGCACGCTTTGGGCAAAAAATGGGGGACACCAAGGCGCTGGACATGATGACTGGCGCTTTGACCTGTCCCTTTGGCACGGGCCACATGGGCATTACCGCCGAAAATGTCGCGGCCGAAGGTGGGATTTCTCGCGAAGATCAGGACGCCTTCGCGCTGGCAAGCCAAAGCCGTGCCGCGCGGGCGATTGCCGAGGGGCGCTTTGTCGATCAGATCGCGCCGGTTGAATTGGCGGGCCGTAAAGGCACCGTGTCGTTCGCGGTAGACGAACACCCCAAAGCCACCACCGCCGAGGCGCTTGCAGGATTGCGCCCGGCGTTTCAAAAAGACGGCACCGTCACGGCAGGCAATGCCAGCGGCATCAATGACGGGGCGGCGGCCCTCGTGCTGGCGCGCGGTAAGGCCTTGGGCGGTTTGACACCACTGGCGCGACTTATGGGCTATGCCGTGGCAGGGGTTGCCCCGCGGGTTATGGGGCTGGGCCCGATCCCGGCGGTTCAGAAGCTGTGCGACCGACTGGGCATGAAACCAACCGATTTCGATGTGGTGGAATCGAACGAGGCTTTCGCCGCGCAGGCGATTGCCGTGCAACGGGGCCTTGGGCTGGATCCGGCCCGCGTGAACCCCAACGGCGGTGCGGTGGCGCTTGGCCATCCGGTGGGGGCGACCGGTGCGATAATCACCACAAAGGCGATTTATGAACTGGCGCGAACCGGCGGCAAGACGGCGCTGGTGACACTGTGCATCGGCGGCGGTCAGGGCATTGCCTTGGCCATAGAGCGGGTGTGACCCCTAGCGCAGCCGCACCGTCGTACGGGCCGACCGGCCTGCCGCGTCAATCACCGACAGGGTCACAAACCCCCGTCCCAGTTCTGGCAGCATCACCGCACGATCCCGCAAGGCAACGGCGACAGGGGTGCCATTGGCGAGCCATGTGAAAGGCGCCGTGCCGCCCTCGACCTTGGCCATCAATCCGCCGGGCAAAAGCTCCACCTCCGCCCCATCGGGCGGAAAGGCGACGGCGGGCGCATCAGCGGCCTGCTCAAATGCGGCAGAACGGCTGCGAAAGCGTTGCAGCGGCTGCGGCAGTTGGGCATTGGCGACGAGCAACGTCGCGCGGGGTGCAGGGGGCTGGGGGGCAAGATCCGGTTTCAACCGCGCAAAAGCCTGAAACAGCACCGGCGCCGCCAGATCTGCCCCGAAAACACCGGGAACCGGCGTGCCATCGGGTCGGCCCATCCAGACCCCGATCACATGTCGCCCGTCATAGCCAATCGCCCAAGCGTCACGATGGCCGTAAGAGGTGCCGGTTTTATAGGCCAGCCGATTTTGTGGTGCGCCCGGCGGTGGGGCAAGGCCCGCCAGAATATCTCCGACAAACCACGCGCTGGTTGTGGCCAACAGACGCTGGCCCTCCTCACCCTGCGCATCGCTCCGCCAACGCAAAGGCAGCGCGACCCCGCCGCGCGCGATCCCGGCATAAAGCTGCACCATGTCTTGCAGCGTCACACCCATGCCGCCCAAAGCAATCGCCAACCCCGGTTGGCCCGGCGGCATGTCATACTTCACCCCGGCCTTGTCCAAGGCGGTCAGCAGACGCGCAGGGCCGAGCGCCTCGGTCAGGGCCACGACGGGGATATTCCGTGATTGCTGCAAAGCATCCCGCGCGCGGATGGTGCCGCGATACTGCCGGTCAAAATTCTGCGGGCGATAGCCTGAGAAATCGGTGGGACGATCTTCAAGCAGGGTTTCCGGGTGGGCCAAACCCTCGTCAAAAGCCAGCCCGTAGACCAAGGGTTTCAGCGTGGAGCCGGGGCTGCGCAGCGCCTGTGTCATATCGACAAACCCGGCACGGGCATCGTCCGTAAAGGCGGAGGATCCGACCGAGGCGAGAATTTCGCCGGTCTGGTGATCGGCCACGACAAGCGCAATCTGCAGCCGGTCGCCCTGCCCCGCGACGACCTCTGCCGCAAGCGTTTCCAAGCGCGCTTGCAGGTCGCGCGAAAGCGTCAGGCGATGGGTTTGCGCGGTGGGGTCCGCGGCGCGGGCGCGATCTGCCATATGAGGGGCAAGGGCGGGAAACGGCTTGCGGGCGGCAGGCACAAGTTCGGTCCGCGCAGCGCGGGCCTGATCGGGGTCGATCAGGTGGTCACGTTTGGCCCGCGCCAGAACCCGGTCGCGTGCGGCCGTGGCGCGGGCGCGGTGCCGATCAGGACGGCGACTTTCCGGGCTTTGCGGGAGAGCCACCAAAAGCGCAATTTCAGCGGGCGTCAGGCGTTTCGGCTCCTTGCCAAAATAGGCCAGCGTGGCGGCCCGAATGCCTTCCAGATTGCCGCCATAGGGCGCCAGCATCAGATAAAGACCTAGGATTTCGTCCTTGGAAAGCCTCCGTTCCAGCGCCCAAGCCACGCGCATCTGGCGCAACTTGCCCGACACCTGCCCCGTGGTGCCTTCTTCCAATAGCCGCGCGACCTGCATCGTCAGGGTCGAGCCCCCCGAGACGATGCGCCCGTTCCACGCGGCTTGCCCCAAGGCGCGGGCCATGGCGGGCAGGTCAACGCCCGAATGGTCAAGAAACCGCTTGTCCTCATAGGCCATCAGCGCGGCGGGAAAGCCTGCGTCAACTTGATCGGGGGTCACCGCCAAACGCCAGCGGCCATCGGCCACAGTATAGGCCCGCAAAAGCGCCCCCTCTCGGTCCAGCACCTGCACGGAGGACGCCACGACAAGCGGCGGCAACCGCGTGTCATCAATCCAGATGTCAAACCGGTCACGCGCAACAGCGGCGAGGCAAAGCCCCGCCGCAAGTGCAAGGATGACCCGCGCCAGACTGAACCTTGCGCACATCACTCGACGATGGTCAGGCGCCCGGTGTCAGACCGGCCCGCAAGATCGGGGCGATACATGTCTTCAACCGAAGCGGCCGGGTGATGGAAGCTGCCGGGCGACACCGCACGCACCACATAGGCCAGCTTGAAGGGCTGGTCGGAATAGCGGTCGATGGCAGTCAGGAAGCGATCTTGCCGGAACTCGGAGTGGGCAACCTCGCTTTCAAGGCCCAACCACTCCAGCGCCTCCAGCGATCCCGCCGCGATGAGGTTGGGATTGTCGATCTCCAGCCCGGCAGGCAGGGGATCGGCCACCATCAGACGCGCCTCGCCACGGCCGAAGGGCGTCACTTCCAACACGGTCACGAACCGATCGCCGACCTTCACCGATGCCATATCGGCAGGCTCACCCTGCAGCGTGTAATAGCTGCGGGTAATGGCATAGCCATTGCCGCCAGCGGGTTCGGGTTCGGATGGCACACCATAGGTGGTCAGCGTCAGCGTGGTATCGACCGCGCTGTCATTCTTCACCTTCACCGGCGCGGTCGCTGTCGTATCCAGCACCTTGACCAAAGGCCCATCCACCGGGGCACCATCTAGGGTTATGCCCTCGGCCCCGGCGCGGTCGATCAGCGCGTTCGCGGCCAAAAGCGCCCATGTCGCCTCTTGGGTCGACAGGCTGCGGTCGGTGCTCAGCCTTGTCGTCAGCGCCTCTTGGTCCACCACGGCAGAGCCTGCCTCGGCCGCAAGCGCCAGAACCGCGGCGGCATCGCGGAAGTTGGTGCCATAGTCGGCGCGGAACACCTGCTCTGTCTCGGGGCCTTGCAGGGCCTCCATCGCTTTGGCGGCACGGGCAAACATGGCGTCCGCCCGCGGCTGATCCCCATAGCTGGCCAACCCCGCCCCAAGCTGCGCCATGGCGGTGGGGGTCGCAAAGGCATCGCCCTTGACGTCGGCATAGTAGCGCAGATCGCCCACCGCCGCCGCCCCCTCGCGCGCCAGAACCATCAGCGCATAGGCCAGCGGTTCGCCACCCTTGTCGAAGTCAGGATAATAATTGACCTGATTGCGCAAGTTGTCCAAGGCCCGACGCAGGGCCAGATCCGGCACGGCAAACCCGCGCGCTTTTGCCCGTGACAAGAAGTCGGTGACAAACGCATCCAGCCACATGTCGCCATCCGCTGGCCCCCAAAGGCCAAAGCCCCCGTTGGACGATTGGTTCATCAGGATCGCCGTGATCGTTTCCTCCACCCGGCCCTTGATGTTGTCGGCCTGCGGCAGGTCCAGCGCGGCAGCCACCTGATCAAAATAAAGCAGCGGCAGCGCCTTAGAGGTCATCTGTTCGGTGCAGCCATAGGGATAGCGGTCCAATGCAGCAAGAATCCCGGGCGCATTGATCCGCGCGATCGGACCGACGGCCATGGTCGCCTTGCCCGAACCGGGGATCAGCCCGGCAAAGACGTTTTGGTCAAAGGTGAACTCTTGCCCCTTGGCCAACGTCAACCGACTGGTGCGCACGATTTGCGGGTCATTGACCTGCACCGGAACCGTCAGCGTTTTCATCAACTGCTTGCCATCGGGGGTGGTGAGCGCGACGCTGATGGTCTGGGTGCCAATCTCGCCCGCCGTCATCGGAATGGCGAAAACCGCCTTCTCTTTGTCACCCAGATCAAAGCCCGACGGTACTTGCTCCAGCGTCATACCCTGTGAGGAAACGTCCAGACCCATGCGTCCCACAGGACCGGTGGCATGAACGATTTCGAGCAGCAGACGCGACTCATCCCCCGGCGACAGGAAGCGCGGGACTGAGGCTGTCACCACCACGGGGTCACGCACCAGAACGTCTTTGCTGGCCTGCCCCACACCGGTCTTTGACCAGACCACGGCCATCAGCTTCACCGTGCCGTTGAACGACGGCAGGGTGAAGGACGCCTTGGCCATGCCATCGGAATCCACCGTGATCGGACCAGAGAAATAGGCCACCAACTCCTCGGTGGGGGGTGGTGATTGCAAACGCGCCTGCGCGCCCGCATCCCCGCCTGAACGCACTTGCCCTTCGGCACCATTCAGCCCGTCAATCAGACGACCGTAAACGTCGCGTATCCCCACGCCCAATTTGCGTTGGCCAAAGTAATGGCCCTGCGGATCAGGGGCCTCAAAAGCCGTCAGGTTCAGGATACCAACATCGACAGCGGCCAGCGTAACATAGGCCGTCTCGCCCGCAGCGACGCCGTCGACCTTGACGGCCACTTCCAAGGGGCCGCGCGGGGCGGCCTCATCCGGGGCCTCGATGGTGGCGTTCAGCGCGGCCGCACCAGGATCAATCGCAGCATGGGTCAGGCCCAAGGCGCGGGTCGGGTTGCGACCCGCCGCCACATCCATCGGGCGCAGAACCGAGGCCGTGACATAGACCCCGGCCCCCCATTCATCGGTGACCGGAAGCTGGATCAGATTTTCGCCTTCCTTCACTTCGACCGCCTGCATAGCGACCAGACGGTTTGACAAGACCGTCACCAAGGCCGTCCCCGCCGCACGCGGCACGACACGCAATGTTGCGGTTTCACCGGGCTTGTAGGCCGGTTTGTCGAGCGACAATTCCAGCATATCCGGCGTGGCCGAGGCATCTGCCCCACCATACCACCCGGCATAGAACGAGGTGGAGGTCACCGCCTGCACGCCGCCCAGCGCTTCTACCACAATCTCGTATTCGCCCCATTCCACCGGCACCGCGATTTCAATCGGCTGACCAGCAAGTGCAACTTCGCCCTCCCCCGCTTTCTGACGCGAGGTTACCGGCTCCCAGTTCCAATTGCCGCCTTGCTGATACCACTGATAATCCGTCTGAATCCGGTTGATGGTATAGCGGGCCTTCATCGCTGCCGGCTTCAGATCTGCCCCAATGCCCAGCAGGGAAAACCGCGCCTCGGCGCCTTCGGCGGCGACATCTTCGAACAGCGGTTTCACCCCGATCATCGGCGCAGAGGGCGCCAGCAGTTTGGTGATCTGCCGCTCCACCGGGCGGCCAGACCCTTCGGCGACGCGAAGGGTGGCGCGCATCTCAATCGGGCGGCCGGGGTCTTCGACAATGGGCAGCCGCAGGGCAAGGGTTGCCGCGCCTTTGCTGTCGGTGCGGACGGGGTCGATGGGCTCCATCACCGCATCAAAGGGCTGGTCATGACGCCCGAATGTATAGCCTGCAAAGCCGTCCAGCTCTGTTGCGGCGCGCAACAGCACTTCGCCCTCGACCGCCAGATCGGCCCCCGGCGCACCAAAGAGATATTTTGCGGCAAGGGTCAGATCGGGCGTGTCGCCCAGCCGGATTTCGGCAGCGGCGAGATCGATTTTGAAATCAATGCGTTCCGGCAGAAAATCTTCGACAAGAAAGGTCTTGGCGGTCAGCGCATCGGCCTCCAGATCGGCAAAGACTTCCAGACGCCAGACGCCACGCGGCGCCGTTCCCGCGATGGGAAGCTGGAACACATGCCCTCCCGCACCGGCGTCGTCCACCAGCGCCCGCGAATACTCCACCCCATCTGGCCGTTTCAGAATGGCAGTCAGCGGCAGGCCATCAACGGCTTGCGCCTGCGGGTCACGCGCCAACGCGGTGGCAAAGACGGTTTCCCCGGCGCGATAGGCACCCCGATCGGTCGTCAGGTACACATCCACCGGCGGCGCGGCCTCGCGCCCCTCCACCCCACGATCAGACAGGTCAAACTCCGGATCGGTCAGCGACAAAAAGGCCATGTCGCCCGCGCCATCCTTGACCACCACCATCGCTGGCGCAGAGGACCCCTTGCCCAGCGCCAGACCGGCGTCAAAGCGGGCATAGCCCATGGCATCGGTGCTTGCTGTGGCCAACACCTCATTCGCCTGTGACAGCAACTCGACCGTGGTCCCTTCTTTCGCGCCCGCCGTGCCAAGGCTGCGAACAAAGACATGCAAGCCATCCACACCCGACAGCGTGGTCAACCCCAGATCCGACACCACGAACCATTGCCAGCTTGCCGGCACCACATAGGGATCAACCCCCGGGACTTTGGCCCGCAAGGCGTAGACCCCCGCGGGCTGGCCCGCCAAAGCCTCGGTCAAGGGCAGGCGCGTGGTCAGGTCTTTATTGACCTCTTGCGGCACCATGGCCGCACCGGTCCAGATTTCCGTGCCGATCTGGGTGCCGAAATCATATTCCTGATACTCCATCATCGGCTGGCCGAGATAGCCATTCTGCACCGAGCGCAGCAGGTTGCGGTCGGTCACACGATACAGCGCCAGTTCCAGTTTATCGGTGTTGACCGTTTCGACCGGAATGGCCACCGCATCGCTGCGCGGCAAGACATAGCCGCGGCCGGGAAACCGAACGCCCGGATTGCGATCCCGCACATAGGCCGTGATTTCAATGGATTTGGCGAGCGTTTGCCCATCCGCCGCCGGAAGTCCTTCACGGAAGGTCACGGTCTGGCGGCTGCCATGCGCCACGCCTTCCACGCATAGTTGCCGCCAACCGTCAAAACTGACCGTCAGGTCCGGCGCCGGAAGCTGCACGAAGGTGGTGTAGTCCACCCCGGACTTCACCAGATCTTCCGAAAAGTTTGCACAGATGCGGGGACGGGCTGAATCGGCCTGCACCTCATGGTCGGTCACGCGGAAGCCGTATTTGCCGATGGCCGCCTCTAGCGCCGCCGCTGTATCGTCGCGCTGCTGCAAGGACTGCGCCAATCGCAAGGCCTGCACCGTATCCCGACCGCGGTCGATCGCCTCTAACGCCTGACCCATCTGCACCAGAATGGTGTGCTGCAACGCCGGGTTATCAGCCCGCAAATAGGCGTTCACCGCAGCGGAATAGCCCTGTTCGTGATAAGAACGACGGTTGTTCTGATCCTGCAACCCCGCCTCATAGAGCAGGCGCGCATACTCGGCCCAATCGGCAGCGGCGTCGGTCAGGTTCAGCCCCGCGCCGACAAAACGACTGGCGGTCGCCGCATCGCCCGTGGCTTCCGCATCGGCGGCCGACGCAAACAATTCCTCCGCGCTGAAGGGGCCGGTGACATGGGCATTGGCCAGCGCATCCGCCTGCTGAAAGACACCCGACAGTTCATAGGGCAAAACGAACGTCAACTCGGCCGCGCGGGCTTTGGCGCGCGCCTCCGCCCCCTCGCTCGCGGGCATTACAAAGCCCGAGAAGGCCCCGGCAAATTCTTGCGCCTCATCCGGCTGCGACTTTGGGAAACAGGACCCGTTCTTGGTATTGAAGGTAAAGGCGGTGCAGGTCGGATTGGCAAGGCAGGCCCGCTCACACGCCTCAATCGTCGTGTCGAAGATCGACTGCAAATCGCCGCCCGGCAAATCGGTGTTTTCCGTCAGCACAAATCGGCGCGCCGGGATCAAATCCTGCGCCGCGACCGGGGCAACGCTGGAGAAAAGCAATGCGGAAACCACCCCGGCAAGGGCGGCAAAGCGAAATGCGGACATGAAAAAATCTCCGAGACTCAAGTTCTTCGACTGTCGCATGGGGTCCATATTCAGGCAAGCGAAGTTCCTGCAACAAAAGCGATTGGCATTAAGCGGGTCTTCATAATGTTCCGCCAGTTTGGCCGGGCGCAGAGCGGTAAGCCCGGCGTTTTCGTGCAGGATGGGCGGAATGGACAGCACAGAAAGGCTGGCGCGGGAAAGGCGGGCACGATTGGCCGCCGAACGCCTGCTGGAACAAAAAAGCCGTGAGCTTTTTGCCGCCAATGAAAAGCTGGCGCTGCATGCGCGGGCGCTGTCGGACCAGATTGTCGAACAGCGGCAGGTGGTGAAATCTGCCCTGACAGAGGCGGAGATTTTAAAAGGCCAGAACAGCCGGGTTCTGGGCGATCTTGACCGGGCACAAAGTGCGGCCGTGATGGCAGAACGGCGGCTGTGGGATTCGATTGACACCATCCCCGATGGCTTTGCCGTGTTCGACGCCGACCAGCGGCTGGTGGCCGCCAATACCGCCTATCTGGCCGCCTTTCGCGGCAGCGACATTACCCTTGGCGCAACTTATGCGGAAATCCTGCGCGCTGCCACCGCCGCCCGACTGATTGAGCTGGGCGAGGAACAGGCCACAGATTGGTGTGCCCGCATGCTCGCGCGCATCTCGCAAGACGAAATCACCCCGGTCGAGATTCAGTTTCGCGGTGGCCAATGGGCCCGCCTGATCGAGCGACGCGCGCGCGATGGCGACATGGTCAGCCTCGCGCTCAACATCACAGAAGAAATGCGCATCTGGGCCGCTATCGAAGCGATCCCGGATGGTTTTGTCCTATTCGACAGGGAGGAACGTCTCTTGGCCTTCAATCAACGGTATCGCGACATGTTCCCCGACAGCGCCGAAGCGATGGTACCCGGCACCAGTTTCGCAGATCTGCTGCGCCACGGGCTGCGCAAGGGGCACGTTCCCGACGCTCTGGGCCGCGAGGAGGACTGGTTGGCCGAACGTCTGGATCAGATGCGCAAGGCCGATGGCATCACCGAGTGCCAGTTGTCAGATGGCCGTTGGATCGAGGAACACGATCATCGCACCCCCGATGGCGGTCGCGTTGGCCTGCGTCGCGACGTCAGTCTGCAACGCGAACAACAGGCCGCCTTGGAAACCGCCCGCGCCGAGGCCGAGGCGGCGAACCGCGCAAAATCCGCGTTCCTTGCGAATATGTCCCATGAAATCCGCACGCCAATGAATGGTGTGGTCGGCATGGCCGAACTCTTGTGCGACACCGCTTTGACCGAGGAGCAACGGCTTTTCGCCGAAACCATCCGCTCGTCGGGGGAGTCTTTGCTGGTCATCATCAATGACATTCTGGATTATTCGAAACTCGAAGCCGAACGAATGACGCTTTACCCAGAACCCTTTGATCTGGAGCGCACGATCCACGAGGTGACGATGCTCTTGCAACCGCGCGCGCGGGAAAAGGGGATCGACCTGATGATCGACTTCGACATGTTCTTGCCCACCCGCTACGTCGGCGATCCGGGTCGGCTGCGGCAGGTCTTGACCAATCTGATCGGCAATGCGGTGAAGTTTACGGAAAAAGGCCATGTGCTGGTGCGGGTCGTGGGGCTAGAGGTGCAGCCCGGTCGCCAGCAATTGCATGTGACGGTGGAAGACACCGGCATTGGCATCGCGCCGGACAACCTTGACCACATCTTTGGCGAGTTCAATCAGGTGGAAAGCCAATCGAACCGCAAGTTCGAAGGCACCGGTCTGGGTCTGGCCATCACTCAGCGCCTGATCGAACGGATGGAGGGCGCGGTTTGGGTTGATAGCGAGCTGGGCAAGGGCAGCTGCTTTGGCTTCCGCCTGTCCCTGCCCGTCGCCGAAGAGGCCGCTGCACCGCGCCGGCCCATCCACATCAAGCGCGCCTTGGTGGTCGACGACCAGTTCATCAACCGCACCATTCTGGAGCGGCAACTTGTACCTTGCGGCATTGCCGTCACGCTGTGCCGCTCGGGTGCCGAGGCGATGGCTGCGTTGGAAACCGGCACGTTCGACGTTGTGATAACCGACCATTACATGCCCGAGATGGACGGCCTGCAACTGGCCGATGCCGTGCGCGGCAAGGGCAATCCGGTGCCTGTGGTTCTGCTCTCCTCAAGCCCGGCGACGGCGCGTGATAGCGCAGGCGCGGCGCATCTGGCAGCCATTTTGCAAAAACCCATCCTGCGGGCGGAACTGTACCGCCATCTGCAAGCCATTTCCGGTGAAGTTGAGGAAGTCAGCACAGAGATCACACCTCCGACTGCATGCCGCACGCAGCGGCGTATGCGGGTGCTGACGGCCGAAGACAACCGTACCAATCAGCTGGTCTTTCAGAAAATGGTGCGCGAATTGGATATCGAACTGGTTTTCGCAGGCAATGGTCGCGAGGCGGTGGAGCTGTGGCAAAGCTTCAAACCCGACATGATCTTCATGGATATCTCAATGCCCGAGATGGATGGCCGCGAAGCCACCCGCGTCATCCGCGCCGCCGAAGGGGCAGCCCATGTCCCAATCGTCGCCCTGACCGCCCATGCGATGGAGGGCGATGCCGAGGCCATCCTTGCGGCTGGTGTTGATCGCTATATGACCAAGCCGCTGCGCAAACAGGAACTCACCTCGACGTTGGCAGATTTCTGTCCGGCCGAAGCACTTCCGATTGTTCTGGCAACGAACACAGCGGCCTGACTGGCCTCAGGCGGCCTCCGCCTCGGGCACCGGGCGCCGGAAGATCAGGCGTTGGTCGTCGGACTGGCTTTGGTCAAAGGCATAGCCGCCAACAGCAAACCCCCGCAGATCGGCGGGGTCTGTCAGGTGTTTTTCGGCAACAAACCGGGCCATGGCGCCCCGCGCTTTCTTTGCCCAGAAGGAAACGATCTTGGCTTCACCGGCCTTTTCCTCAAGGAAAACCGGCGTGAGGATCGGAAGGCCCAAAGCCTTTTGGTCCACCGCCCCAAAATATTCGGTCGAGGCGCAGTTGACCAAGGCCTTGGCGTCAAGCTCTGCCGCGAGGGCCTTCAAAGCGAGGGCAGGTTTTTTGCCCCACCAGTGATACAGATCGGCCCCCTTGGGGTTCGCCAGCCGCGCGCCCATTTCCAGCCGATATGGCTGGATGCCGTCCAGTGGGCGCAACAGCCCATAAAGTCCGGACAGGATCCGCAGATGCCCTTGCGCCCAGTGCAGGGTGTCAGGCTCCATCCGCCGCGCCTCCAGCCCGGCATAGGTATCGCCATCAAACAGAAAGGCCGCAGGCTGGCCCGGCGCTTTGGCGTCGAAAGCGGCAAAACGGCTGCGGTTCAATTCCCCAAGCTTGGGCGAGATGTCCATCAACCCGCAAAGATCATCCGCCGACAGCCCGCGCGCCAACTTGGCCAGCTTGGCGGCATCAGCCATGAACTCCGGCACCGTCTGCGCGAACCCCGGCGGCAAGGGATGAGGCTTTTCGTTCAGCCGCTTGGCGGGGGAAATCACGGTCAGCATCGGAAGTCTCCTTTGGTCGCAACCTAGGCCAGCTTACACGTCTTGCAAGATGGCCAGAAAGGCATCGCCAAAACGTTCGATCTTTTGGTCGCCCATGCCCGGCACACCCTGCAATTCCGACAGCGTCGACGGTCGCCGCTCGGCGATATGGCGTAGGGTGGATTGGGGGCAGGTCATATATTTTCCGGTGCCGTCGGGGCCGCGTGCCAGATCAACCTGCACCTCGGCCAGCCGGTCATAAATCGCCCCGGCCCCGCGCCCGACCAACGCCTTGCGCGCCGGGTGCAATGCGGCCGATTCCGCCCCGGTGATCACCGACAGAAACACCGCGCCATAGCTTTCCAGCTTTTTCGCGCCAACCCCTGTGATGCCCATCATCTGATCCAAGGTCGCCGGGCGCTTTTCCGCCATTTCGATCAAGGTACGGTCAGTAAAAATCACATAGGCCGGCACACCTGCCGCCTCGGCCAAGGCCCGGCGCTTGGCCTTCAGGGCGGACAGCAGGCTTGCATCTTCCTCCGCTACAAGGGTTTTCACCGCATAGGCGGGGCGGGCCTTTTCCACCGTATCGCTGCGCAGCGTGATCGAGGCTTCGCCGCGCAGAATAGGGCGGGCGGCCTCTGTCATGCGCAGCGCACCAAAGCGTTCGCCATCCGGCCGCACCAGATCGCGCCCCATGATCTGACGGAACACCGCACCCCAAGCCGGCTTGGACAATTCCCGCCCGACGCCAAAGGTCGGCAGCGCATCATGCCCCTTTTCCCGCACCTTGGCAGTGGCATTTCCGGTCAGAATGTCGATCAGATGGCCCGCGCCAAACCATTCCCCGGTGCGGAGGATGGCCGACAGGGCCTTGCGCACCGCATCGGTGGCATCAAACAGCGCTGCGGGGTGATCGCACAGATCGCAGTTGCCACAGGGTTCCGACACTTCACCGAAATAGCCCAACAAGACCTGCCGGCGGCAGGCGGTGGCCTCGGCCAGACCCAAAAGCGCGTTCAGCCGGGCGTGGTCAGCCTCTTTGCGGTCGGGCGGTGCCAACCCTTCGTCAATCTGGGTGCGACGCAGGCGAATGTCATCGGGACCATAAAGCGTCAGGGTTTCGGCGGGGGCGCCATCCCGGCCCGCACGGCCGATTTCCTGATAATAGCCCTCAACCGATTTCGGCAGATCGGCATGGGCGACCCAGCGGATATCAGGTTTGTCGATACCCATCCCGAAAGCGATGGTCGCCACGACGATCAGCCCATCTTCCTGCTGAAAGCGGATTTCGACCCGACGGCGTTCGTCTGCCTCCATCCCGCCGTGATAGAAGGCGGTGGCGTGACCCTCAGCACGCAGAGCGGCGGCGAGGGTTTCGGTCTTGGCGCGCGTGGCGCAATAGACGATGCCCGATTGGCCACGCCGGGCCGCAGCAAAGCCAAGGATCTGCTCGCGCGGCTTATCCTTGACGGCAAAGGCGAGATGGATGTTCGGTCTGTCGAAGCCCCGCAGGAAGATATCGGGCGCGGTGCCATCGAACAGGCGCGCGACGATCTCGGCGCGGGTTTCCTCATCAGCGGTCGCGGTAAAGGCAGCCAAAGGCACGCCCAGCGCGCGACGCAGATCGCCAATACGCAGGTAATCCGGGCGGAAGTCATGGCCCCATTGCGACACGCAATGCGCCTCATCCACCGCGATCAGCGTGCACCCGATGCGACGCAGCATGGAAAGAGTGGCAGGCGACGCAAGCCGCTCTGGCGCCATGTACAAAAGCTTCAATCGGCCTTCGTCCAAGGCGGCAAACACTTGTTCGGTTTCTTCATCGGTATTGCCCGAGGTCAGCGCCCCGGCCTCAACCCCTGCCTCGCGTAGGCCACGCACCTGATCGCGCATCAGCGCGATGAGGGGCGAGATCACCACTGTCACCCCATCGCGACAAAGCGCGGGCAATTGGAAACACAGGGATTTTCCGCCACCCGTCGGCATGATGGCCAGCGTGTTGCGGCCCGCCAGAACCGCCTGAACGATCTCGGTCTGACCGGGACGGAATTCAGGAAAACCGAAAACGGACTGTAAAAGGGAATGGGCGTCAGCGGGCATTGGCCGGGCATCACCCGAAGCTGTAAAGATTGTTTCTGACCACAATCTCGGCTGCCAGAATGGCCAGCAGCACCGCCAACGGAGCAAAGTCGATCCCCGCCGTCACCGGCAGGATGCGGCGGATCCGGCCGTAAACCGGCTCCAACACCCGATTCAGCCCGTTCCACACCTGCCAAACCAGCGGTTGCCGCAGGTTCAGCACATTGAAGTTGATGAGCCAGCTCATGATGACATGGGCGATCACGATCCATTGTGCGACTTGGATCAGCATTAGGACAATCTGAAGAAGCGAGGTCATGCGGGGCCACCATACCATCTGTTGTGGTATGGGTAATGCTTAGCCCCCAGAAGTGCAAGCATTGCCCTGCCGCAGCGTTCCACTTGACCGCGGGCCGCAGGCCGGGCAGGCAACAGAAAACGAGGTGTCGCATGTATCCCTATATCCGCATGGCCAAAGAGATGTGGAAGTTCCGCCGCGCCCCACGCCTGTCCATTCTAGAGCCGCATGTCAGCACCCACCGCATCTGGCCTTGGGATCTGGATCCGTGGCGAGAATTGAACAACGGCCGCACGCTGACGCTGTTCGATCTTGGGCGTATTCCCATGTCGGTCCGGATGGGATTTGACCGCGTGGCAAAGGCCAAGGGGTGGGGCATCACGGTTGCAGGGAATTCAACCCGCTACCGCCGCCGGGTGACGCTGTTTCAACGGCTGACCCAAGTCAGCCGCGTCTTGGGCTGGGACGACCGTTTTGTCTATGTGGAGCAAAGTTTTTGGCGCGACGGCGAATGCACCGCGTCGATGTTGTTACGCTCGGCCTTTATCCGCAAGGGCGGCATGGTCCCCCCGCCTGAGGTGTTGGCAGCCCTTGGCCAGCCGGTGACAAGCCCGGAACTGCCAGGCTGGGTGGCAGCGTGGATCGCCGGCGACGCCGACCGGCAATGGCCGCCAGAGATTCCCCCAGCCGTTCGGTTGTAAGCCTGCCCTTGCCAGCCTCTGCGGTTTCGGGCCTTATCCGCCCGAATGGCCAGGCATCGGCCGGGGAGGGAACATCATGGTATCGCCGCAAAAGCGCATCTGGGGCTGGTGGTTTTTTGATTGGGCCAGCCAGCCGGTGAACACGCTGCTGCTCACCTTCATCTTCGGCCCCTATTTCGGCGAGGTTGCCCGTGGCTATTTCATCGGCAACGGGATGGAAGAAGAGGCCGCAAAGGCCGCAGCGCAAAGCTATTGGGCCTTTGGGCTGTTTGTCGCCTCACTGGCCATTCTGGTCCTTGCGCCGATCCTTGGCGCGATTGCCGACGGCACAGGCAAGCGGCTGATCTGGGTCTGGTTCTTTTCGGCCGTCTATATCGTATCGGCTTGGGCGCTTTGGTATGTCGCACCGGGCGGCGAGATCGGCACCCTGCGTTGGGCCATGTTCTTCTTTGGCCTTGCCTTCCTGTCGATGGAGTTTGCCACCATTTTCACCAACGCCCTGATGCCCAGCCTGTCCGAAGGCGATGATCTGGGCAAAATTTCAGGCTCGGGCTTTGCCTTTGGCTATCTCGGCGGATTGATCGCGCTGTTCATCATGCTGTTATTCTTTGCCGAAGGCGGCAGTGGCACCACCCTCTTGGGGCAAGATCCGGCTTTTGGTTTGGATCCAGAGGCGCGTGAAGGAACACGGGCCGTCGGTCCATTTTCGGCACTGTGGTATCTGGTGTTCATGCTGCCATTCGTCTTGTGGGTGAAGGAACCCAAGGTTCCAGCGGGCCGGGTGCATTTGGGCGCGGCAATGACCAGCGTTGGTGATTTCATCCGCGGCCTGCGGTTCCGCAGAAGCCTTGCGGCCTATCTCGGCTCGTCGCTGTTTTACCGCGATGCACTGAACGGACTTTATACCTTTGGCGGCATCTATGCCTCGAACGTCTTGGGCTGGGAGGTAAAGCAGATCGGGATTTTCGGCATCGTCAGCGGGGCAACAGCGGTGCTGACAAGCTGGGCCGCTGGCAAGTTGGACACCCAGCGTGGCCCGAAACCTGTGATCTTCTGGTCGATTGTCGTTCTTTTGGTGGTCTGCACCATCGTTGTCGGCATGGATCGCGAACAGATCTGGGGTGTTCCCTTGGATTCCGCCTCCTCGACGCCGGACATCATCTTTTTCATCTGCGGCGCATTGATTGGCGGCGCTGGCGGTCCCCTGCAATCGTCCAGCCGCACCATGCTGTTGCGCCACACCACACCCGAACGCGCCACCGAAGCGTTCGGCATGTTCGCGCTTTCGGGCAAGGTTGCCAGCTTTCTGACGCCCGGGTTGATTGCTGTTGCCACCTGGTTCAGCCAATCGGCAAGAATAGGCATCGCCCCAGTCATCCTACTTTTCCTTATCGCGTTGATCCTGCTACTCTGGGTCAACCCGAAAGGTGAGCGTGGATGATTGGTCGATTCCTTTTGATGATCCTGCTTGCAGCCCCCCTGCCAGCAGGGGCGGAAGCCTTAGCAAACAAGTTATTCGGCGCGTTAAGTGCCCCCAGCCAGCAAGACAGCATGCCCGTTGGTTCCTATGCCCGCGGCTGCGCGGCCGGTTCGGTCGAATTGCCGGAATCTGGGCCAACCTGGCAGGCAATGCGGCTGTCGCGTGGTCGTAATTTCGGCCAGCCGATGATGGTGCAATACTTGATGGACCTGTCGGCGCAGGCGGTGTCCATCGGCTGGGGTCGGGGTCTATATATCGGTGACATCAGCCAGCCACGCGGTGGGCCGATGACCAGCGGCCATGCCAGTCATCAAATCGGCCTCGACGCCGACATTTGGTGGTTGGAACCCAAGCGTCTGAACCTGAGTGTAGAGGAGCGTGAAAACCTGTCGTCGATCCCGATGCGGTCCGCCGATCAACGCTCGGTGACGGAAAATTGGGGGCCAAAGGCCCGCGCCTTGCTGGAACTTGCGGCCAGCGACCCACGGGTGGACCGGGTTTTTGTCGCGGCCGCCATCAAGGTCGAGATTTGCAAAACCGCCAAGTCACGCGACAAGAAGTGGCTGCAGAAAATTCGCCCCATCGCAGGCCATGACACCCATTTCCACGTTCGCCTGAAATGCCCCAAGGGCGCGCGATTCTGCGAAACGCAAAAGCCCTCGGTTTCCGAATTGTCCAAAGGTGGCAATGGCTGCGACGATACGCTGATGTGGTGGGTGACAGATTATTTGAACCCACCGAAGACAACGAATAAGAAGCCGAAAGAAGACGATGAGCCAAAGAAAAAAGGCCCACGTCAATTCACTATGGCCGATCTTCCCAAGCAATGCCAAAACGTTCTCGCTTCGCCTTAGGCCTGCTGCTGATCCTGCTTTCGGGCTTTCAGGGCAGCGCAGAATCGACCGCGCCGGAAGGATACCTAGGCAAATTCATCTGGCGGATGAACAATCCCGCTTTCGGCGGGCTTTCCGGCATCGAGGTCTTGAACGACGGTCAGGACTTTGTTGCGCTCAGTGACAAGGCGACCTTTATCACCGGCCACATCAAACGGAACGCCGACGGTCAGGTTATCGGCATGATCGCCGACCCGATCCAGCGGCTGTTGGACGGCGAAACCGGCAAACCGCTGATCGGATGGCGGACCGACAGCGAAGGGCTTGCCATTGACAAGACCGGACATGCTTTTGTGTCGTTTGAAAATCGCCCCAGCGTCGCACAGCTTGATCTGGCCACCGGCGCGACGAAAGATCTGAGCCGCCATCCAGACTTTGCCAAATTGTCTCGCAATGCCGCATTGGAGGCTTTGGCGATTGGCGACGACCAAACGCTGTATACGCTGCCTGAACGGCCACATTCGGAAAACGTTCCCGTTTATCGCTGGCAAAACGGGGCGTGGGACAAAACGCTGCACCTGCCACGACGCGGCACTTTTACGGCCGTTGCGGCGGATATTTTGGACGGCAAGCTGTACCTGCTTGAACGCGAATTTCGCGTGATAGGTGGCTTTGCCAATCGCCTGCGCCGCTTTGACATTACGAATTCTGGCTTGATGGCAGAGCAGACGTTGTTTGAAACGCCGATGGGCATGTTCGACAACCTTGAAGGGCTGTCGGTTTGGCGGGATGCGACTGGTGCGGTGCGTGCCACGATGATCTCAGACGACAATTTCTTTTTCCTGCAACAAACCCAGATCATCGAGTTCCGCCTGCCCGATTGACCTGTGCCGGTTTTGGCGCTACTGCGCCGCGTTCCCAATGGGAACACCAAGTCTCCGCGACCTTGTAAAAAACGGATCAAATATGACAAAACTTCTGCCTGGCATCCTTGCCATGGCCGCTATCGTTGTGGCCTCGAACATCCTTGTACAATATCCGATCGGCCAATGGCTCACTTGGGGGGCGTTCAGCTATCCCTTGGCGTTCCTTGTTTCCGATCTTGTGAACCGCTTCCAAGGCGTCGCGGCTGCGCGCCGCGTCGTCTATGCCGGATTTATCGCCGGACTGGCCTGTTCAGCCATCGGCACGCAAATCATCGGCGAATTTGGGCCGCTTGTGACTTTGCGGATCGCTGTCGGCTCTGGCCTTGCGTTCCTGATCGGCCAACTTTTGGACGTGAACTTGTTTGACCGTCTGCGGCGGTCGGCGTGGTGGCGCGCACCGTTTCTATCGACCCTGCTCGGCTCCACCTTCGACACCGTTCTGTTTTTCTCTATCGCCTTCTCCTCGGCGCTGATTTGGCTGGAACCCGCCAATGACGTCTCTTGGGCGGCGGAAAGCGTGCCGCTGTTGGGCCTTGGCCCGGCGGTACCGCTGTGGGTGTCTTTGGGCATGGCTGACTGGATGGTTAAGGTGATGGTTGACCTTCTGGCACTGTTGCCATTTCGTCTGGCCATTGCCCGTTATGCAGCACGCCTTGCGTAAAAATTGTTGACGAACACAAAATCTGTGTCAGGCTCACCTCATCGGCAACTTTTTGAAAGGAGGTGATCCAGTGTCTAGAGTGATATTGGAGAGACGTGTCGGGACAGTCATGGGGGGTGTTTTCTAAGGGCAGTCCCTTGGGATACAGACCACTAGATTGGATGATGCTCCTAACTGGCTCATCTCCTTAGATCTCGGAAAGGGTTGCCGCGCGTCGGCAACCCTTTCTCTTTTCTGGCACCGCGGTTAGCCTGCGGTCATGCTGTGGGTCACCGAACATTTACACATCGCCGACTGGGAACTGTCGGAAAGCTTCGTGCGGTCCTCGGGGCCGGGCGGGCAGAATGTGAACAAGGTGTCCACTGCCGTCGAATTGCGGTTTGAGGCCGAACGTTCGCCGCATCTGTCGCCAGCGATAAAGGCGCGCCTAAAGAAGATCGCCGGGCGGAAATGGACGCTGGAAGGGGCTTTGATCGTGCAGGTCGAAGACACCCGCAGTCAGGCGCGCAACCGCGAGATTGCCCGCGAACGGCTGGTCGAAATGATCCGCGCCGCTTTGGTGACGCCAAAGCGGCGGATTGCAACCAAGCCAACGCTTGGAAGTCAGCGCAGGCGTTTGGCAGCTAAGGGACAGCGCGGCGAGGTGAAGACGTTGCGCGGCAAGGTGGGGGAGGAAGAATGACGGAATCCATGCTGGAACGCCGCGCCCGGCTCATGGGGCCGAACGTACCGACCTTTTATCGAACGCCCGTTCATCTCGTGCGGGGCGAGAGCGTCTGGGTCTGGGATGCGGCTGGAAAACGCTATCTGGATTGCTACAACAACGTGCCGCATGTCGGCCACTGCCACCCGCGCGTGGTGCAGGCAATCAGCGCACAGGCCGCGACGCTGAACACCCATACCCGCTATTTGCATGACGGTGTGCTGGATTACATCGAACGGCTGACGGCCAGTTTTGGCCATGGCATTTCGCAGGCGATCATGACCTGCACCGGGTCTGAGGCCAATGACATCGCGCTCCGCATGGCGCAGGCCGCCACCGGCAAGACCGGGATCATTGCGACCGACGCCACCTATCACGGCAACACCATGGCCGTTAGCCAGCTGTCCACCCGCAAGCCGCCCATCGGCGGGCGCTGGCCGAACATCCGCTTGGTTCCGGCACCCGACAGCCTGAACCGGCCTGATCCCGACGGGTCAATCTTTGCGGCCCACGTCACTCAGGCGATCAAGGAGTTGGATGCGGCAGGGTTCGGCTGCTCTGGCATCCTGCTTTGCCCGATGTTTGCGAACGAAGGTTTGCCCTCGCTGGCCAAAGGGTGGCTCGATCAGACGGTGGCGGCAATCCGCGCGGCCGGCGGGATTGTGATCGCTGACGAGGTGCAGCCGGGCTTTGGTCGGGCAGGCAGTCATTTTTGGGGTCACGACAAGCTGGGCTTTGTGCCGGATGTCGTGGTGATGGGCAAACCGATGGCGAACGGCCACCCGGTCGGCGCAGTTGCGACGCGGCCCGATGTGATGGCGGCCTTTCGCAATGCATTTTCCTATTTCAACACCTTTGGCGGCAACCCGGTGTCGGCGGCGGCGGCGCTCGCGGTGCTGGATGTGATCCGCGACGAAGGGTTGCAGGAAAACGCCGCGCAAGTCTCAACCTATATCGCGACGCGCATGCAGGCACTGCGCCACCCGCTCTTGCGGGACTCAAGGTCGAATGGGTTGTTCTTCGGATTGGAGTTTCAAACCGAGGACGGCGAGCCCGCAACGCGCTTCTGCGCCGATCTGGTGGCCTCTATGGTAGAACGCGGCGTCTTGATGAATGTCATCGGTGCAGGCCGGAACATTCTGAAGATCCGCCCACCAATGCCCTTCTCGATTGAAAATGCTGACTTTCTGATGGACCAGCTGGAAGCCGCCCTCGACGAAACCAAGGTGCTGACATGATCGAAAGCCTTGCCCTTGAGGCCGCCCAGCATTGGGGCGGCCATTCACCCCGCCTGATCCGCAATCGTGAAAACGCGGTCTTTGAAATTTCCCTGCCCTCTGGCCCGGCTGCATTGCGTCTGCACCGGATGGGGTATCAATCGGACGCTGCGATCTGGTCAGAGCTTTGGTGGTGTGCTGCCCTTGCGGCTGAAGGGGTGGCGGTGCCGGCGGCCTTGCCAAATTTGGCGGGCGATCTGCTGGTCACGCTGTCGAACGGCCGCAAGGCCAGTGTCATCTCTTGGGTTGCGGGCGAGGCATTGGGGATTGCCGGGCAACCTTATGACCTGCCGCGGCCTGTGCTGTTGGATCGTCACCGCGCCTTGGGGCGTCTGGTGGCAGATTTCCACGCCGCGACGGCCAAACTCACGCTACCGCCCCAATTCTCCCGGCCCCGGTGGGATATTCCGGGCCTTGTTGGCGAAGCCCCGTTCTGGGGCCGGTTCTGGGAGCACCCGGCGGCAAGCCCGGATCAGCGCCGCACCTTGGAAAGCGCCCGGGCCTATTTGGGTGAACGGCTCGAAGATCATGCCAAGACCGCCCCTATTGTGCCGATCCATGCCGATGTGCTGCGGGAGAACGTATTGGTGAACGATCATTCGCTATCTTTGATCGACTTTGACGATTCCGGTTGGGGCTTTGCGCTTTATGACCTCGGAACCGTCTTGTCTCAGAACCTGTATGAACCTGCCTATCCCGACATCCGGGATGCGCTGATGGCAGGTTATGGGACCACTGACACGGAAACCGTCGAAATGTTCACATTGGCCCGCACCTGTGCCAGCGTGGGGTGGACCATGCCGCGCCTTGCCCCTGACGATCCGGTGCATCCACGCCATATTGCGCGGGCCTGCATGTGGGCAGAGCGCCTGATTGGCTGAATGTAACAGATTTACAAAACTTTTATGACAAGCTAGTCCGGAAACCGGAACGCGGGCCTGAAAGGCCTGCCGCTAATGCACTCCGGGGGACATCATGTTCAAACTCATCAAGGCAATCATGCCGCGGTCGGACAACTTCTTTGACCTGTTCGAAGCGCAGGCCAAGAAGGCCCAAGAAGCCGCCGCCACGCTGCGCGCGATTCTTGAAGGGGGTGACAAGACCGCCGACCTTTGCACCCGGCTGTCGAGCCAGGAAGAAGAGGCTGACCATATCTCGTATGAGGTGATGCAGTCGATCCGCCGCAGCTTTATCACGCCGTTTGACCGCTCGGACATCAAGGCGCTGTCGTCTGCCTTGGACGATGCCATCGACCAGATGAACAAGACCGGCAAAACCGTCATGCTGTATGATGTCGCCGCCTTTGAGCCGAACATGCGCGCCATGGCCGACCGCATCATCCTGCTCGGCAATATCGTTGCCGAAGCTCTGCCCTTGATGCGCGACATCGGCGCAAATTCGTCGAAACTGCACACCCTGATCGGCGAGATTTCGAAGATCGAGGAGCAGTCCGACCAGATGTACGACGCCGGCCTGCGCGCGTTGTTCAAGGGCAAGGCACAAGAAAACCCGCTGGCCTTCATCGTCGGCTCCGAGCTTTATGACCGGCTGGAAAAGGTCTGCGACCGCTTTGAAGACGTGGCTCATGTGATGAGCGACATCGTCATCGAACACGTCTGATCGGGGCGCCATCATGGACCCCACTTCGGTCACTTTCCTCCTGGTTTTCCTGATCGCCGTCGCGCTGTTCTTTGACCTTTTGAACGGCATGCATGATGCAGCGAACTCCATCGCCACCATCGTATCGACGCGGGTTCTGTCACCCTTTTACGCCGTACTTTGGGCCGCCTTCTTCAACTTCGTGGCCTATTTCATCGGTACCCATTTCGGGTTTGAGGCCAAGGTGGCCTCGACCATCGGCAAGGGGCTGATCGCCCCGGAAATGGTCAACAACGCGGTGATTTTCGGCGCGCTGATGGGCGCGATCGTCTGGAACGTGCTGACATGGCGACTGGGGATTCCGTCGTCGTCGTCGCATGCGCTGGTCGGCGGCATCATCGGGGCGGGTGTGGCCAAGGCGGGCTTTGGCGCCATCGTCTGGGGCGGCCTGTCAAAGACGCTGATCGCCATCGTGCTGTCGCCGGTCACGGGCTTCATCCTTGGCATCTTGTTGGTGGTGCTGGTCAGCTGGCTGTTTGTGCGAGCTAATCCGGCCAAGACCGACAGCTTGTTCCGCAAATTGCAGTTGGTTTCGTCGGCGCTTTACTCCATCGGCCACGGCTCGAATGACGCGCAAAAGACCGCCGGGATCATTGCGGTTCTGCTTTATGCCAACGGCTATTACGAAGAATTCACCGTGCCGACTTGGGTGGTTCTCAGCTGCTTTACCGTGATGGGGGTTGGCACCATGCTGGGCGGCTGGCGGATCGTGCATACCATGGGGTCAAAGATCACCAAGCTGACGCCGATGCAGGGCGCTTGCGCTGAAACTGCCGGTGCGATCACGCTGTTTGGGGCAACCTATCTGGGGATTCCCGTCTCGACCACCCACACCATCACCTCGTCGATCGTTGGCGTTGGCTCGGCCCGCCGGGTCCATGCGGTGCGCTGGGGGATTGCAGGGCGGATTGTCTGGGCTTGGGTCATCACCATCCCGGCCTCGGCGCTGATGGGGTCCCTGTTCTACCTGATTGGCCACCAGTTCATGTAAGGCGGTGCGGGCCAGAGTCTCAGCTCTAGACCCGCACCTCTTGAACCACCTGATCGCCCACGCCGAACACACGTTTATAACGCGCGATTTCTTCGGCCGGACCCATGGCTTTGGCCGGGTTGTCCGACAATTTGACGGTCGGGCGACCATTGGCCGAAACCGCTTTGCAGACCAAGCTGAACGGCGCAAGACCATCGCCCGGCACCAGGCCGCGGAAATCGTTGGTCAGCATCGTGCCCCAGCCGAACGACACCTTCACCCGCCCATGGAATTGGGCGTAAAGCCGTTCAATTTCTTCGACATCCAGCCCGTCTGAGAAGATCACCAACTTCTTCGTCGGATCCTCGCCGCGCTCTTTCCACCACCGTATGGCAATCTCGGCCCCCTTTGCCGGTTCGCCACTGTCGATGCGGATGCCCGTCCAAGAGGCCAGCCAATCCGGCGCGTTTTTCAAGAAACCTTCGGTGCCAAACGTATCAGGCAGGATAATGCGCAGATTGCCGTCGTGTTCCTCATGCCAATCCGCCAACACCTGATACGGCGCCTGTGCCAATTCGGCGTCGGAATTGGCCAGCGCGGCATAGACCATCGGCAATTCGTGGGCGTTGGTGCCAATCGCCTCGATGTCGCGACGCATCGCAATCCGGCAATTCGAGGTGCCGGTGAACTTGTCGCCCAACCCCTCTTGCATGGCCTGCACGCACCAGTCCTGCCACAGGAATCCATGCCGTCGCCGGGTGCCGAAATCGGCAATCTTCAGGTCAGGGATCGCCCGCAACCGTTCGATCTTTTCCCATATCCGGGTCATGGCGCGGGCATAAAGCACCTGCAATTCAAACTTGCCCATGCTTTTCAGAACCGCGCGGCTGCGCAACTCCATCAGCACCGCCAGCGCGGGAATTTCCCACAGCATCACCTCGGGCCAGCTGCCTTCAAAGGTCAGCTCATACTGGCCATCGCGCTTTTCAAGATGATAGGCGGGCAGACGCAGCCCCTCGAACCACTCCATGAAATCGGGGCGGAACATCTGGCGTTTGCCGTAAAAGGTATTGCCGCGCAGCCAGGTACTTTCTCCGCGCGTCAGCGACAAAGACCGCACATGGTCAAGCTGTTCGCGCAATTCGCCTTCGTCGATCAGATCGGCAAGCCGCACCCTGGTGCTGCGATTGATCAGGCTGAATTCGACATTGGTTTCCGGCTTATTACGGAAAATCGACTGACACATCAGCAGCTTGTAAAAGTCGGTATCGATCAGCGACCGGACGATCGGGTCGATCTTCCAGTTGTGGTTATGCACGCGGCTGGCGATATCGACCATGGCAGAACTCCCTTTCAGCCCTCTTAGGCCATCAGCGGGGCCGGGGTCAAAGCCTTAGGCCGCCCAAATGACGCCCGCCGCTTCGGTCTGGGCACGGGTGCGGGCAAGGCTGCCGTCCAGATCAATCGCCCGGCAAGCCCCTTCAAGAAGCGTGACCCTGTAACCCAAACGTGCCGCGTCCAGCGCCGAAAAGCCGACACAGAAATCGGTGGCTAGGCCAACAAGCGTGACCGAGGTGATGCCGCGTTCGGTCAGATAGCCGTGCAGGCCGGTGGCGGTGGTCTTGTCGTTTTCGAAAAAGGCCGAATAGCTGTCGATCCCGGCACGAAACCCTTTGCGGATGACCAATTGCGCGGGATCAGTGTTCAGATCGGGGTGAAACGCGGCGCCTGCGGTGCCTTGCACGCAATGGGTCGGCCACAGAACCTGCGGGCCATAGGGCATTTCGGTCAGGCTAAAGGGCGCGGCCCCGGGGTGATTGGCGGCGAACGAAGAATGAGTCGAAGGGTGCCAATCCTGTGTCAGCACCACCGTCTGAAATTCGGCCATCAACCCGTTGATCCGGGTGATGATCTGATCCCCGCCCGTCACGGCCAAAGCACCGCCGGGGCAGAAATCATTCTGCACATCGATGACAATAAGAGCTTCATCGGGCTTGCGCATCGCGGCCTCCGTTTCGATTTCCCAAGGGGTAAGGGCGGCAGAAGGCCCGGTCAAGCTGCGGCAGTTGGGCATCTTGCTGGATGGCCTCAGTTGGCGTAATGCCGCGCCATGCTGACCATTGCCGCACTTTACCACTTCACCCGCTTTGACGATCCGGCCGCCCTGCGTGCGCCGCTTTTGGACCTGTGCCTTGCGCAGGGCGTCAAAGGTTCCCTTCTTCTGGCCCGCGAAGGGGTGAACGGCACCATTGCCGGCCCGCGCGAGGGGATTGATGCGGTGCTGGACCACCTGCGCGCCCTGCCCGGCTGTGCAGGGTTGGAGCATAAGGAAAGCTGGTCGGAAACCATGCCCTTCGGCCGCATGAAGGTGAAGCTGAAGCGCGAAATCGTCACCATGGGCCAGCCCGATGTTGACCCCACGGCGCGCGTGGGCAGCTATCTGAACCCGGCAGAGTGGAACGCGCTGCTTGCCTCGGACGATGTGGCCCTGATCGACACCCGCAATGATTACGAAGTGGCGATTGGCACGTTCCGCGGCGCCGTTGATCCTGACATTCGCACCTTTCGCGATTTTCCGCGCTGGTGGGAAGAAAACCGTGCCAAATTTCAGGGCAAGCGCATCGCGATGTTCTGCACCGGCGGCATCCGCTGCGAAAAATCGACAAATTACCTGCTGGGTCTAGGCGAGAACGAAGTGTTCCACCTGAAGGGCGGGATCTTGAAATATCTGGAAGACATGCCCGCCGAACAATCCCTGTGGGATGGCGAATGCTATGTTTTCGATGGCCGGGTGTCGGTCGGTCATGGGCTGGTTCCCGGCGCCTATGACAGCTGCCACGCCTGCCGCCGCCCACTGTCTCCCGAGGACAAGGCGCGCCCGGAATATGAACGCGGCTGCCAGTGCCACCATTGCATGACCGAATATTCTGACGCTGACCGCATCCGGTTTCGCGAACGCCAGCGTCAGATGGATTTGGCCGAAGCGCGGGGAGAACGGCACTTCGCGGGGTAAGCCGCCTTACACGGGGAAGATCACGTTGGCCTGCCCCGTTCCTGAGGATGGGAAGTATTCGCCGATCAGTTCGCCCTTGCCCTGGTATTTGTCCCAGCCAAGCGCCCCGAACAGCATGAACGTGTCATGCATTGTTCCTTCGCCTGAACAGTGAATGGCGTAGTCGGGCAGCATCTTGAGGAAGGTTGCAATCTCGCCCTTCTGCCACAACTCCAACACCCGCAGATCGCATTGGCGGTTGAACTCACGGCTGATGGTGAAGGTGCCGTTGTTGGCCTCGTAAAGCTCATTTTCCCAGATCTTGTGCGATAGGGAGCCGGAGGCGACCAGAAGCACCTTGGAATCGCTGGCCTCCACCGCCTCGCGGATCGCCTCTCCTAATTGGCGCGATGATTCAAACGAATGCACCGTGCAATAGGCCGAGACGGAGACCACCTTCAGATCGCCCTCGGGGTTCATGTAGTGCATTGGAACCAAGGTGCCGTATTCCAGATCCAACGTTTCGACATGGTGCGACAGCGTATAAACGCCGCGCCCTTGCGCCTTTTCGGCGATCAGGTCGCCCAGCGCGGGATTGCCGGGCAGGTCATAGGTCAGCCCTTGAATGAACTGGGGAAATTCGTGGCTGGTGTAGACACCCTTGTATCGGGCGTTCGAATTGACGTGATAGCCTGCGTTCACCATCCAATGTGTGTCCAGAACCACAATGGTATCGGCCCCCAAAGCCCGCGCACGGCGGCCAATTTCGCGATGCCCTTCAATGGCCTTCGCCCGTGTGCCGAAAAGCCGGCCCGGACGTTCCGACAACAGCATCGTCGGCACATGTGTGACCTTGGCGGTCAGAACGATTTCACCCATGGTGTCCTCCCGTTTCACCCGCGCGTTTCCTGCGTGCCGGTTTGGCGAGGCCCCATTGCTTCACATGTTAATCAATCTTTCACCCCTGTCAAGCTGCGACGGGACGTACCCTTGTCCGGCAGGCAAAAACCGGGCAAGAGGGGGTATGGCCAGCCAAGACACCCCCCTGCGCCGCACAAGGCGGTCCTTGCCCATCGCGCTGTTGCGCGCGCGGGAAACCGTCATGGGTCCGATCCGCGAAATGCTGTCGCAATCGGACATCAACGAACAGAAATGGCGCGTGCTGCGGGTCTTGGATGAACGCGGGCCGACCGAGCTGACTTTGGTCGCCAAAGAGGCCTGTCTGCTTTTGCCCAGCCTGACCCGCATCATTCGGGCCATGGAAGAAGAAGGCCTGGCGACGCGGGCAACGGACCCGGATGACCGCCGCAAATCCATCGCCAGCATCACCGACACCGGTCGCGCGCTGATCGTGGCGCATATGACCGAAAGCAACGCGATCTTCGCTCGGCTGGAGCGTGATTTCGGCCATGACAAGCTGGAGCAACTGCTCGACCTTCTGGACGAGCTGCAGACGCTGGACCTGTACAAGCCCTAAAGTTTATTGGTCGTGGACGGCCACCACGGTGACACAATCACGGTTGGATAGGCGAAAGCGCGCGATGTGGCTTTGGCCGTCCAGCACCAACGTCATCTGGCCCGGCCGTAGCCCGGTCAACGTGACCTCGCGGAAATCAGGGATCCGGGAAAGCCGCGCCGAAAGCGCCTTGTACAGCGCCTCTTTGGCCGAAAACACCAGTGTAAAGAAGCTGGCAAAGGGCAGCGCCTCGGGGCGATGGCGCGATTCGACCTCGGAAAAGATCGCGGCGGCAAGCTGCAAGGCGCGATCCGGGGCAACCAACGCCTCACAATCCAGACCCAAAGCGCCGTAATGCGTCGACACCGCAGCAATGGCCCGGTCGCGGCTGTGGGTGATCGATCCGGCAACACCTGTCGGCCAAACCGGGGCGCGGCCTTGGCGTGGCACGTCTTCCGCCTGCCCGGCCTGCCGCAGGGCCAAAGCCGCGCAGGCCCGCCCGGCCAAAAACTCACTGCGCCGTTTTGGCACCGCGCCCAGCAGGTCAGCGGGCAAGGCAAGGGTCAGCGGCCCCAAAGCACCGAGATGCGTCAGCCCTTGAACATCAGCAACGACAAAACCTGCCTCACACCAGATCAGATGCGGATCGGCAAAGGGGTTTTCGGTGGAAATCGGACCAAGGATCATGGCCCCACCGCCCATCAGGTAAAGGTGTTGTCGCGCGGGAAACCGCGCGGGGCCATGCGGCCAGCCGTTGCACGAGCGGCTTGCCATTCGGACAGGTCCGTCTCGGTGCGGGTGCGCCCGGCCGGATCTTTCCAAGACAGGCCAGCGGCCAGCGTGAAGGTGGTGGCATCGGACAGCCCGCCATCCTTGTACTTCTGCAGCCGCACACCTTTGCCCTTGGCCATTTCCGGCAAGTCGGACAGCGGGAAGACCAGCATCTTGCGGTTATCCCCGACAACGGCCACGGCATCGCCCACGGCGCGGCGGCACAGGACGGTCTTCACGCCCGCCCCAAGACTTTGCACCTGTTTGCCGGCCTTGGTCTGCGCAACAACCTCATCCGACGGCAGGATAAACCCATCGCCCGCAGAAGAGGCGATCAACCATTTTTCACCCGGACGGTGAATGACCAGATCGACAATTTCGGTATCGTTTGGCAGGTCAACCATCAGGCGGACGGGTTCGCCCATGCCGCGCCCGCCGGGCAGGTTCACACCCAGAAGGGTGAAGAAACGGCCGTTGGCGGCAACCAGCACGATCTTGTCTGTGGTTTCGGCATGGAAGGCAAAACGCGGCCCGTCGCCGTCTTTGAACTTTTGCTCGGTCGCAAGATCGACATGACCCTTCATCGCCCGGATCCAGCCCATCTGCGAACAGATCACGGTGATCGGCTCGCGCTCGATCATCGCTTCGTAGCTGACCTCTTCCACCTCGCCTGCTTCGGCGAAATGGGTGCGGCGGGCGCCCAGCACCGTATGCTGGCCGAACTGTTTGCGAATGGCCTCAAGCTCGGTTCCGACCTGTTTCCACTGGCGGTGATCGGACTCCAGAAGGTCTGTCAGATCGGCGCGCTCTTTCATCAGGGCGTCGCGCTCAGCGATCAGTTCCATCTCTTCCAGCTTGCGCAAGCTGCGCAGACGCATGTTGAGAATGGCCTCGGCCTGCACCTCGGACAATTCGCCGTCGCCTTTGGCGGGCGAGACGTAATCCTTTTCCGAAGTGGCGCGAACATGAGGCTTACCCCAATCTTCGGCCATCAGGGCGCGTTTGGGATCGGCATCATAGCGGATGATGTCGATCACACGATCAAGGTTCAGGAAGGTGATGATGAAGCCTTCCAGCACCTCCAGCCGCGCGTCGATCTTTTCTACCCGGTGTTCAGACCGGCGGCGCAGCACCTCGCGGCGGTGATCCAGAAAGGCGCGCAGCACTTCTTTCAGGCTGCACACCTTTGGCACCTTGCCGTCGATCAGCACGTTCATGTTCAGGCTGAAGCGGCTTTCCAGATCGGAATTGCGGAACAGCGCGGCCATCAGAACCTCAGGCTCCACCGTACGGGCGCGGGGCTCCAGCACGATACGCACATCTTCCGCGGATTCGTCGCGGACGTCAGCCAGAAGCGGCACCTTCTTGAGGTTCACCAATTCGGCAAGCTTTTCGATCAGCTTGGATTTCTGCACCTGATAGGGAATTTCAGTGACGATGATCTGCCACGTCCCGCGGCCCAGATCTTCGACATGCCATTTCGCCCGCGTGCGGAACGACCCGCGCCCGGTGCGATAGGCTTCCAGAATGGCAGCGCGGCTTTCGACAATCACGCCGCCCGTCGGGAAATCGGGGCCGGGGATCAGAGCGACAAGCGCGTCATTGCTGGTTTCGGGGTCTTTCAGGATCGCGTGGCAGCCTTGAATCAGTTCATCAAGGTTGTGCGGCGGAATATTGGTGGCCATGCCAACGGCAATCCCGCTGGAGCCATTGGCCAAAAGGTTCGGGAAGGCCGCAGGCATCACCACCGGTTCTTCCAGCGTGCCGTCGTAGTTCGGCCGGAAGTCGACCGCGTTTTCCGCCAGCCCTTCCATCAGGGTTTCGGCAATCGCGGTCAGACGCGCCTCAGTATAGCGCGAGGCTGCGGGGTTATCGCCGTCGATGTTGCCAAAGTTGCCCTGCCCATCCACCAACGGGTAGCGCACGTTGAAATCCTGCGCGAGGCGAGCCATGGCGTCATAGATCGCGCTGTCGCCATGCGGGTGATAGTTGCCCATCACGTCGCCCGAGATTTTCGCCGATTTCCGAAAGGCGCTGGTGGCCGAAAGTTTCAGCTCGCGCATGGCGAACAGGATGCGGCGATGCACAGGCTTCAACCCGTCGCGCGCATCTGGCAAGGCGCGGTGCATGATGGTCGACAGCGCATAGGTCAAATACCGCTCGCCAATGGCGCGGGAGAGCGGTTCCGAAACCGTCATCGGCTGGATATTGTCGTCATCATCAAGCGTGGACATGGATGTTGTGTATTCATCTGAGGCCCGGCGGTCCAGACGGAAAAATGTGGCGATAATGCGGCAGGGGGAAAGTTTACAGAACTGACCCTCACTGGTGGCAGCCGAATCGTGGTATGCTGGTGGGAATATATTTTTATGAGACGAACATGTTTCGATTATTGGCTTTCCTGTGTGCAGGCATTTATGCCGCGATGCTTGTCTTGGGACAGGATCACGGCCAGTTGAGGTTCGGCCTGATGCAGGCCAAGGCAGAAAAAGCCGCTCAAATGATCGCAACCACCAGGACCACGCCGGAACCGGCCGAGGCCCCTGCCGTGGTCCCGGCCGCCTTTGTGCCGGAAAAGCCACTGATGGCGTCACCAGAGGTGGCCGAGGCACCACAAGGCAAACTGTTCTACATTGCCGCGCAAAGCGCCAACGTCCGCGAAGGCCCGGGTAAGGATCACGCCGTCATTGACCGACTGCCCAAAGGAGAGGCTGTCTTGGTCTTGAAGCAGGGCGAAGGCCCGGACGGCTGGTCCTTGATCCGCATCGAGGGCGATGGCCTGCAAGGCTATATCGCGGCACGGCTTTTGACCGAGTGATTGCAGCCAATCCGCCGCGCCGCTTCCCTTGGCTGCTGATCCCGCCTACACCCAGCACCTTAGGCGCGGAGGCATAATGCAGCGGTCCATACTTATTACCGGGTGTTCGTCGGGCATCGGCTATGACGCGGCCCATACTTTGGCAAAGCGCGGCTGGCGGGTGTTTGCGACGTGCCGACAAGAGGGCGACTGCGCCCGACTGCGTGGTGAAGGGCTGGAAAGTTTCGTGCTGGATTACGCAGACGAGGCCAGCATCGAGACAGCGGTAGCCGAAACCCTGTCCCGTACCGGCGGCACCTTGGATGCGCTTTACAACAATGGCGCTTTCGCCTGCCCCGGCGCGGTCGAAGACCTGCCCCGCGGGGCGTTGCGCGAGATCTTCGAGACGAACCTCTTTGGCTATCACGACCTGACGCGGCGGGTGATTCCGGCGATGCGCCAGCAGGGGCATGGGCGGATTGTGAACTGCTCGTCGGTGCTTGGGATTGTCGGGGCGAAATGGCGCGGGGCCTATGTCTCGACCAAATTCGCTATGGAAGGCCTGTCGGATGTGCTGCGATTTGAGATGGCAGGCACGGGCATTGACGTGATCCTGATTGAACCCGGCCCCATCGGCACGGACATCCGCGCCAAGGCAATTCCCCATTTTGAAAAGTGGATCGACTGGGAGAACTCGGCGCGGCGAGAGGAATATGCGACGCTGCGCGGGCGGCTTTACGGGGTGAAAACCAAGCCTGATGCCTTTGAACTGCCGTCCTCGGCAGTGACGAAAAAGCTGATCCACGCGGTTGAAGCGCGCCGCCCGCGCGCGCGCTATTATGTCACCGTGCCAACCTATATTGCCGGGATCGCGCGCCGCGTGCTGCCAACCCGCGCCTTGGATTGGCTGGTGGGGCGCGGCTGACGTTGCCCCTTGTCCCGTAGGGCGCTAGAAGCAGGGAACAAAGCGAAAGGCGGTCAGATGAGCGCGCATAAACCTGTTGTTCTGTGCATTTTGGATGGCTGGGGCATTGGCCCCGATCCGGCGACCTCGGCGCCTGCGCAGGCCCATGTGCCAAACTTCAATCGGCTGTGGGAAAGCTGCCCGCATGCAACCCTGACCACCTTTGGCCCCGACGTCGGCCTACCCAGCGGGCAGATGGGCAATTCTGAGGTTGGCCACACCAATATCGGCGCGGGCCGGGTGGTGGCGATGGATCTGGGGGCGATTGATCTGGCGGTTGAAGATGGGTCATTTGCCCTGAACGAGACGTTGCTCTCCTTTGCCGCATCGGTAAAAGCGGCAGGCGGCACGGCGCATCTGATGGGCGTGGTGTCGGATGGCGGGGTGCATGGCCATATCACCCATGTGATCGCAGCCTGCCGCGCGCTGACGGCACTTGGCCTGCCGGTGGCACTGCATGCCATCACCGACGGCCGTGATGTCGCTCCGTCTTCTGCCGTTACCTTTGTGGCCGATCTGGAGGCCGCCCTGCCCACCGGGGCGCGGGTGGCGACCGTGATTGGCCGCTATTGGGCGATGGACCGCGACAACCGGTGGGAGCGGGTGTCGCGCGCCTATGAGGCCATGGTGAATGCTCGTTCGGAAACTCATGCCGCGACCGCCTCCGAGGCAGTGCGCCTGTCCTATGCCAAAGGGGAAACCGACGAATTCCTCGCGCCCACGGTGATCGCAGATTACGCCGGGGCCAAAGATGGCGACGGGGTGTTCTGCCTGAATTTCCGTGCTGATCGCGCGCGTGAGATTTTGGCGGCGATTGGCCAGCCTGGCTTTGACGGTTTTGCCACGGGCAAGCGCCCGGCATGGTCGGCAATGCTGGGGATGGTGGAATACTCCACCAGCCACAACGCCTATATGGCCACGGCGTTTCCCAAACGGGTGATCGTCAACTGCCTTGGCGAATGGGTGGCCAAACAGGGGCTGACCCAGTTCCGGCTGGCCGAAACCGAAAAATACCCGCATGTGACCTTTTTCCTGAACGGTGGCCGCGAGGTGCCGTTTGAGGGCGAAGAGCGCGCTATGCCGTCCTCACCCAAGGTCGCAACCTATGACCTGCAGCCCGAGATGAGCGCCGGCGAGGTGGCAGATCATCTGGTTTCGGCCATCGAGCGCGGCTTTGATCTGATCGTGGTGAATTTTGCCAACCCTGACATGGTGGGCCATACGGGCAGCTTGCCCGCCGCCATCAAGGCTTGCGAGGCGGTGGACCAAGGTCTTGGGCGGGCGCTTCTGGCCTTGAAGGCCAAAGGCGGAGCGATGATCGTGACGGCAGATCATGGCAACTGTGAAACGATGGTCGATCCCGTCACGGGCGGGCCGCATACAGCGCATACGGTGAACCCGGTTCCGGTGATTTTGGTCGGTGGCCCGGCCGGGGCAACCCTGCGTCAGGGCGGCCGCTTGGCCGATCTTGCCCCAACGGTGCTGCAGTTGATGGGACTGCCGCAGCCACCTGAAATGACCGGGGAAAGCCTGATCGCATGATCCGCGCCGCCGCTCTTGGCTTGCTCGTTGCTCTGACCGCCCATGCGGGTCACGCGGGCGTGGCCGAGGATGCGGCAGGGGCCAGCGCGGCCCTACAGGCTTCGGTTCAGGCCTTGGAGGAGGCACAGGGGGCAAAGGACCGGGTCGCAGCCCTGACCGAAACCATCCGCGCCTATGAAGACGGCCTTGGCGCGCTGCGCGAGGCACTGCGGCAGGCCGAGTTACGCGAAGAGGCGCTGACGCTGCAGTTTCAGACCAAGCGCGACCGCATCGCGCAGCTTCTGGGCGTGCTGTCCACCATCGAGGCCGAGCCGGGGCCGCTTTTGCTCATGCATCCGACCGGGCCTTTGGGCACTGTGCGGTCGGGCATGATGCTGGCCGATGTCACCCCCGCCCTGCAAGCCGAGGCAGAGGCCCTTCGCAGCGATCTGGCCGAACTGCGCGATCTGCGCGCCTTGCAGGTTGCGGCTGGTGAAACCTTGGCCAAAGGGCTGGCGACGGCACAGGATGCGCGATCCGCCTTGAGTCAAGCGATGTCGGAGCGCACCGAATTGCCGCGCCGCTTTACCGAAGACCCCGAGGTTCTGAAGGGTCTTTTGGAAAGCGCTGACACGCTAGAGGCCTTTGCTGCGGGCCTTGCGCTGGATGATACCGGCAACGTCACCTTTGCCGAGGCGAAGGGCAAACTTGTGCTGCCTGCGCTTGGCACGCTGCTGCTCGCGCCGAATGAAACCGACGCCCGTGGCGTCACCCGGCCCGGCCTGTCCCTGGCCACACGGCCCGGCGCTTTGGTTACCAACCCCTGGCCCGCAACCATTCGCTACACCGGCCCGCTTCTCGACTACGGAAACGTGATGATCCTAGAGCCGGGCGGCAGCTATCTTCTTATACTCGCGGGCTTTGAACAGGTATATGGCGAGGTAGGCGAAGTGGTGGCGCGGGGCGCGCCGCTTGGATTGATGGGCGGAACAGAGACGGCGGGGACAGAGTTTCTGGTGCCCGCCTCAGAAGGCAGTGGCGTCCGGGGCACGGAAACGCTTTACTTGGAATTGAGGCAGGGCGCAGACGCAGTGAACCCGATGGAATGGTTTGCAGGTCTGGCCAAAGCAGAGGAATGACGCTTTGTTGAAAAAATTCGCATTGGCGGCCGTGGGCGGCACGCTGGCCGGGGTGGTCCTGACGACACAGGTGGCTGGCCCCTTGCTGGCGCAAGAGGCGGAAAAGACCACATCGGTCTATGAACAACTGGACCTCTTCGGCGACATTTTTGAACGCATCCGCGCGCAATATGTGGAAGAAGTTGACACTGAAAAACTGGTCGAAGCCGCGATCAACGGCATGCTGACCTCGCTTGACCCCCATTCCAGCTATCTGTCGGCCAAGGATTTCGACGATATGCAGGAACAAACCCGCGGTGAATTCGGCGGCTTGGGCATCGAGGTGACGCAGGAAGACGGCTTCATCAAGGTCGTCGCACCGATGGACGGCACTCCGGCCGATCTGGCGGGCATCAAGGCGGGCGATTTCATCACCCATGTGAACACGGAATCAGTTCTGGGCCTGACCTTGGACGAAGCCGTGGACAAGATGCGCGGCCCGGTCGGGTCTGAAATCATCATCACCGTGGTGCGCGAAGGCACCGACGAGCCGTTCGATGTGTCGATCATCCGCGATACCATCAAGATGGTGGCGGTAAAGCCGCGTCTGGTGGGCAATACTGTGGTTCTGCGCATCTCAACCTTCAACGACCAGACCTATCCGGGCGTCGAAGAAGGCGTGAAGAAGATGGTCGACGAAGCGGGCGGCATCGACAATGTCAGCGGCTTTGTCATCGACCTGCGTAACAATCCCGGTGGGCTTTTGACCCAAGCGATCAAAGTATCGGATGCGTTCCTTGAAAAGGGCGAGATCGTCTCGACCCGCGGGCGCAACGCCGAAGATGGCGAACGTTTCAACGCCGAACCCGGTGATCTGGCGCAGGGCAAGCCGGTTGTGGTGCTTATCAATGGCGGCTCGGCCTCGGCGTCGGAAATTGTCACCGGGGCGTTGCAAGACCATCGCCGGGCCATCGTTGTGGGCACCAAAAGCTTTGGCAAAGGCTCGGTCCAAACGTTGATCCCGCTGAAGGGCGACGGCGCAATGCGGCTGACGACGGCGCGGTATTACACGCCCTCGGGCCGGTCTATTCAGGCGCTTGGGGTGATGCCCGATATCGTGGTCAATCAGCCGGTGGTCGAGCCCGAAACCGAAGAGCAAAAGAAGGCGCGCGAAGAGGAAGAAGCCAAGTTCCAGCGCTCTGAAGCTGACCTGCGTGGCGCGATCACCAATGATTCGATGTCGGAAGACGAGAAGAAGCAACTGGAAGAAGAACGCGCGCGGACCGAAGAGGCTGCAAAACTGCGCGATGAGGATTACCAGCTGGCCTATGCCGTGGACATCCTGCGCGGTCTTGCCGCCGTCGCGCCGAAACCCTGACCCGAAAAGGGGGCCGCGCCCGGCAGGGTGCGGCCCGACACACCATGATTGACCCCGAAACGCTTCCCTATCGCCCCTGTGTGGGCATCATGCTTATCAACGCCGAAGGCTTGGTCTTTGGCGGCCAGCGGTTGGACAACCCGGTGGCCGCTTGGCAAATGCCGCAAGGTGGCATTGATGAGGATGAAAAGCCGCGCGCAGCGGCGCTGCGCGAGCTGTGGGAAGAAACCGGCATCACAGCCGATCTGGTCGACTTCATCGGCAAGACACATGGCTGGGTCACCTATGACCTGCCGCCCGAGCTTTTGGGCAAAGTTTGGGGCGGCAAATATCGCGGGCAAAAGCAGAAGTGGTTCCTGTACCGCTTCCTTGGCCGCGATGACCAAGTGAAGATTGACACCGAACACCCCGAATTCAGCCAGTGGCGTTGGGTAAAAGCCGATGAGATGGTGGCCAGCATCGTGCCCTTCAAACGCGCGGTCTACGAAGAGGTCGTGCGTAGCTTCCGGGCCTATCTGGCCTAGCGAGCGGGCGGGGCCCGACCTACAGGAACCAGCGCAGCACAATGGGGGCAATAACAGCGGTGACAATTGCGTTCAGCCCCATACCCAGCCCCGCAAAAGCCCCTGCTGTCGGGTTGACCTGAAAAGCGCGCGCCGTGCCGATGCCATGCGCGGCCACCCCCACCGCAAAGCCACGCGCACGCCAATCCTTCATCCCCAGCGCGTTCAAAAGAGGCGTTGCAACCACCGCACCGATGATCCCGGTCAAAATGACCAGAACCGCTGTGAGCGTGGGCGAACCACCAAGGTTTTGCGAAATGCCGATGGCGACCGGCGCGGTGGCGGATTTAGGGGCAAGCGAGGCAAGAACGCGGTCGTCCACCCCCATCGCCCGCGCGACCGCCAAGGCCGTGACGACCGCCGTAAAAGACCCGGCAAAAAGCGCCGCGATCAGCGGCAAGGCCGCCTTTCGTACCCGGTGCAAATTCTCCCACAACGGCAAAGCCAGCGATACCGTGGCCGGACCAAGTAGAAAATGGACAAACTGCGCGCCCTCAAAATAGGTGGCGTAAGGGGTCGCGCTCAGATGCAAAAGAGTGGCGAGGCAAGCCACCGCGATCAGCACCGGATTGACGATAGGCGCCCGGTTCGCCGCACGGAAACAGGCGTCGCCCAGCGCATAGGCCGCCAAAGTGGCACTGAGCCACAAAAGCGGGCCACGGGAGAGATAGCTCCAGATTTCGGCAAAATCACTCATCGGTATTGCCCATCAGTCGCGCAATCCCGGCAAAGGTCAGCGCACCAACGGCAATCGCCGCGGCAGTCGACAGCACAAGCGCCAGCATCAGCCCCAGCCCTTGCCCCCCAAGCGCTCCGAAATGACCAACCACTCCAACCCCGGCTGGCACAAACAAAAGTGACATATGCCCCAGAATGCCAGAGGTCACAGGGCGCATCAGATCGACCAGTTTTGGGATCAACGACAAGGCGGCAACCAACAGCACCATGCCCAGAACCGGGCCGGGAAAGGGCAATGCAAGGCCACGGGCGATGGCCTCACCGACCAGTTGGCAGATCAGCAGGATCAAAAGGGCATGGATCATCAGAGCGGCGTCCTTTCCTTTGGCCCCATCAACCTAGCGCCATGGTGACGCAAAAGAAATGGCAGCCCGGACTGCGTCGCGGACTTAATTCACGGCGCGGCGAAAGGTGAGCGTTGTGAGCCTGTCATAGCCCGGATGGGCCGTGCGCGCGGTTTCAACAAAACCCAGCGCCGCAAAGGTGGCGTGATTGGCGGTCAGTTCGATGCGGGTTTGCAATTCAACGCCCCGCAGGCCCAGAACCTTCGCGCGCTGCATCGCCAAATCAATCAAACACCGCGCCAACCCCTGGCCACGCTGGTTTGAGGCAACGGCGAGCTTGCCAAGGTAAAGCCAATCGCCCTTTACGGTGATAAACATGCAGGCAAAGGGTGGGGCGCCGATAGCCCAGACCTCTGCGGTCGCGGCCTGATGGGCAATGTCGGCTTCACTTAGGCGGTGCATCGACGAAGGTGGGTCGATCACCCCATCCATATAGGCAAACTCAATCCGGATCAGCGCCAGCAGGCTGGCCCAATCATAAGGGGCGAAGACGCGGTATGGTTCCATTTTCGTCTCCCGATCAGGTGCCTGACTTCTCCCGGCCCGAAATGCAATTTGGGTCTGGTTCTATGATGCTAGGCTGTGCCAGCCCCGCAGTTTGGTCAAGATGTTGGGGATAACAAGGTCGAAGCCGCCATATCCTGCGGGGTTTGGTTGACTCCTTTGACCGTCGGCACGAGCATGCACGATTAAGGGAATCATAAGGCAACCCGCGTGCGCTTTACCAAGCTTCGGCTCAATGGCTTCAAAAGCTTTGTGGACCCCACCGATCTGGTGATCCATGACGGGCTGACCGGTGTCGTCGGCCCGAATGGTTGCGGCAAGTCGAACCTGCTCGAGGCGTTGCGCTGGGTGATGGGCGAAAACCGCCCCACGGCGATGCGCGGCGGCGGGATGGAAGATGTGATCTTCAACGGCGCCGCCACGCGTGGCGCCCGCCATTTTGCCGAAGTGTCTTTGGTGATGGACAACTCGGATCGGTTGGCGCCCAGCGGCTTCAATGACAGCGACAGCATTGAAATTGTCCGCCGCATCACCCGCGACGCCGGGTCGGCCTATAAGTTGAACACCAAGGATGTGCGCGCCCGCGATGTGCAGATGCTGTTCGCCGACGCTTCGACCGGGGCGCATAGCCCGGCTTTGGTGCGGCAAGGCCAGATTTCAGAACTGATCAACGCCAAGCCAAAGGCCCGCCGCCGCGTGCTAGAGGAGGCGGCCGGGATCTCAGGGCTTTATGCCCGCCGCCATGAAGCGGAGCTGAAACTCTCGGCAGCCGAAGCCAATCTGTTGCGCGTGGATGATGTGTTAGAGCAACTGGCCCAGCAGCTTTCCACCCTGACCCGGCAGGCCAAACAGGCCGCGCGCTATCGGGAAATCGGTGAAGACCTGCGCCGAACCGAGGGTCAGCTGCTATTCCGCCGTTGGCGCGAGGCCGATCTGGCGCGATCAGAGGCTGACGGCATCCTGCGCCAGCGGATTATCGAAGCAAGTCAAGCCGAGGCCAACGCCCGCAATGCCGCCAAGCTGCGTGAAGTGGCCGAAGACGCCCTGCCGCCCAAGCGTGAAGAAGAGGCGATTGCCGCGGCCATCCTTCAGCGCCTGATGGTCAGCCGCGACCAGCTGGGCGAGCAAGAGGCCCGCGCCCGCAGTCAGATCGAAGCACTGAAATCCCGCATCACAGAGCTTGCCCGCGACGCCGACCGCGAGGCAGGTCTGAACCGCGATGCGGGCGAGGTGATTGAACGACTGGAATGGGAAGTCGAGCAACTTCAGCGCGCGCATGAGGGGCATGAAGAACGCCTGACAGAAGCGGCAGAGATCGCGCGCGAAGCAGCGGCCATCTTGGGCGACCGCGAACAGGTGTTGACGGCCGCAACCGAAGACGCCGCCCGCTTGGCCGCACGCCACCAGTCCGCGCAGCGGTTTCTTGCAGATAGCCGCACCGCCGTCGACAAGGCCGAGGCAGAAGCCGCCCGCGCCGCTGAAACTGTACGCAACGCTGAAGAAACTCTGGTTGCGGCATCCGAAGCCATGGCCATGGCGGACGACGGCAAGGCCGAAGCCGTCGCCTTGGCCGAAGCCGCCGATGAGGCGTTGATAAGTGCCGAAGAGGCCCGCGCGGTGGTGCAGGACCGTGAGTCCGAAGCCCGCGCGGCGCGTTCCAGCGCAGAAGGCGAGGCCGCCGCCATTCGTGCCGAAGTGGCCGCGCTTGCAAAACTTGTGCAGCGCGAGGCGACCGCAGGCAGTCAACTGTTGGACCAATTGACGGTGGAACCGGGCCTTGAAAAGGCGCTTGGCGCGGCTTTGGCCGATGACCTGCGCGCGCCCGTGGTCGAGGATGACCGCCCGTCGGGCTGGGTTGGGTTGCCGGATTACCCTGCTCCTCAGGCTCTACCCGCAGGTGCGACGCCGCTCGCGGGCTTTGTTGCAGGGCCTGTCGTTCTGTCGCGGCGGCTGGGCCAGATTGGCCTTGTGGACCGTCAGGCCGGGCCGCGCTTGCAACCGCTTTTGCAACCCGGCCAACGTCTTGTCAGCCGCGAGGGCGACCTTTGGCGGTGGGACGGGTTCCGCGCCGGGGCCGAAGATGCGCCCTCTGCCGCCGCGCTGCGCTTGCAGCAGTTGAACAAGTTGACCCAGTTGAAACGCGACTTGGAGGAGGTTGCAGCCAGAGCCGAAGGGGCCGCGCAGGCCCATGCCGCGCTGCAAGCCCGTCTGGCCGAACTGGCCCGCGCCGATCAGATGGCCCGCGACGCCCGCCGAGCGGCCGATGCCCGCGTGGCCGAGGCCAACCGCGCCGCCGCGCGCGCCGAGGCGGACCGTTCGCTGGCAGACGGCCGTCTCGAAACCGCCCGCATCTCGGTACGGCGCTATCAGGAAGAAACGGCAGAGGCGCGCGAGCGTTTGGAAGGCGCCTTGGCTTCGGTCGAGGAATTGGGCGATCTGGAGGCCGCGCGCGAAAACGTTGAAGCGGCGAAAGTCGCTGTGGAAGCGGCCCGCATCACCATGATGTCGCGCCGATCTTCGCATGATGAGGTGCGCCGCGAGGGCGAAGCGCGGGTGCGGCGCCGTCAGGAAGCCACCAAGGAACTCTCGGGCTGGAAACACCGTCTGGAAACCGCCTCCAAGCGGATTGCGGAACTGGATGCCCGCAAACTTGAAACCGAAGACGAACTTGCCGAGGCTTCGGCCGCGCCGGAAGAAATCGCGATCAAGCGCGAGGAACTGGCCGAGGCGATTGCCGAAGCCGAAGCCCGACGCCAAAACGCGGCCGATGTGCTTTCTGAAGCGGAAGGCCGCTTGCGGGAAACCCGCGACATGGAGCGCGACGCCGAACGTCTCGCCTCTGATGCCCGCGAAATTCGCGCCCGCGCCGAAGCCCGGTCCGAAGCCGCGCGGGCCACCGTGCAACTTGCCACCGAGCGCATTGCAGAAGAGGCCGGGGCCACCCCGGCAGAATTGCTGGATACGCTCAAGGTTGACCCCGATCGGATGGCCGACGCCGAGACGCTGGATACCGAGGTGCAACGCCTGAAACGTCAACGCGAAGCATTGGGGGCGGTGAACCTACGCGCCGAAGAAGACGCCAAAGCTGTGGATGACGAATATAAGGGGTTGGCCTCCGAAAAGATCGATCTTGAGGAAGCCATCAAGAAACTGCGCGCCGGGATTGCGGGTCTGAACCGCGAAGGCCGCGAGCGGTTGCTGACGGCCTTTGAACAGGTGAACGCCAATTTTGGTCAGTTGTTCACGCATCTTTTTGGCGGTGGTGAGGCGCGTCTGGTGCTGGTTGAATCCGATGACCCGCTGGAGGCTGGCCTAGAGATCATGGCGCAGCCGCCGGGCAAGCGACTTTCGACGCTGTCGCTTCTGTCGGGTGGCGAGCAGACCCTGACCGCGCTTGCGCTGATCTTTGGCGTATTCCTTGCCAATCCCGCGCCGATCTGCGTGCTGGACGAGGTTGACGCACCGTTGGACGATGCCAACGTCACCCGGTTTTGCGATATGATGGATGAGATGACCCGCCGCACCGAAACCCGGTTCTTGGTTATCACCCACCATGCCGTGACCATGGCACGGATGGACCGGTTGTTCGGTGTGACCATGCAGGAACAAGGCGTCAGCCAGTTGGTCAGCGTTGACCTGAAACGGGCCGAGGCCTTGGTGGCCTGAGGGCTAGAAAAGCACGGCCGCCAAAGCCGTCAACCCGAACATCCCCGCCCACGCCCGCCAAAGCGTTCGGATGGTGTGGTCGATGTCGTCCGAACCCAGATCGCGGCGCCCTTCAGGATAGACCCAAGGATAGTCTGCCACTTTGCCGTGATAGCTGCGCGGGCCAGACAACGAAATGCCCTGCACACAGGCCACCGCAGCCTCGGGCCAGCCTGCGTTCGGGCTGCGATGCAGCGGCGCATCGCGCAGGATCGGGGTCGGATTTGTCCAGCCATTGGTCAGGGCAATCAAAAGCGCGGTCAGACGGGCCGGAACGAGGTTCAACAGATCGTCAAAGCGCGCGGCGGCCCAACCGAATTCCTGATGCCGCGGGGTCATATGGCCAATCATGCTATCGGCGGTGTTGGTAATTTTATACAGCATCAGCCCGGGCAAACCGCCGATCAAAAACCAAAAGGCGGGCGCAATCACCCCATCCGACAGATTTTCCGCCGCACTTTCAATGGCAGAGCGCGCAACGCCCGCACGGTCCAGCACAGCGGTGTCGCGCCCGACAATCATCGCCACTGCGCTCTGACCGTCTTTCAGCGATGTCCGTAATCCGACCGCCACGGCGCCAACATGCTGCACCAAAGATCGCTGCGCCAATAGAATTGCGGCAAGCAAGATCTCGATGATGCCGAAGTCTGGCAATAGGTGAATCAGCCACCCAAGGACCAGCGCAGCAACGCCCAACGCCACCATCACCGCCACGCCCTTTAGCCGCTTGTTCGACCCGACGTTGAAGCGGTCGTCGCTCCACCCAACCAGCCGTCCCATCAGTACAGCCGGATGCGGGTAGCGATCCCAGATCAATTTGGGCTCCCCCAAGGCAGCATCCAGAATCAGGGCGGGAATCAACAAAGCTGCAGACATACGGCTCTCCATGGCGCCCAGACGGGGTAGATGCAGTCCTATCCGAAGCGCTCAGACAAGCAACCGTGGCTCATTCGCCGCAGCGTTGCGACAATTTAGCAACTCACATGCGAAACTGGCGATAATCTGCCGATTGCCATATTGTTAATACATTGCGCCCAAATAGTCTTTTTCAGAACGGGAGGCAAAGATGCTTGAATTTCTGCCAAAAGACATCGTTGAAGGGCTGAACATGGCCCAAAATCGTAACGCCGCACGCAAATCGCGCCTGCGTATCCAGATCGGCGAGGCGGTGTTTCCAGTCTTGCGATTCTGGCACGATGGCTTTGCGCTGGACGCCGCGCTCGCCCCGAAATTGCGCGGGCTGGTCGATGTCTACGACGGCAGCCGCCATGTGTTTCAATGCCTGATCATGGCCTCGTCGGAAGAAAATGGCCAAAGGGTCTATGAGTTCAAACGCAGCACAGCCGTGCGTGACACCGCACCTCTGGACTATTGGCGCGATGATGACGCGCCAGTGGGCTATCTGCCGCGCACCTAAGGGCGGATTTCGACCAACGTTCCAATCTGCGTGACACGCCAGATTTCTTCGATCTGATCATTGGTCAGGGCAATGCAGCCCGCTGTCCAATCCCCCTTGGCCTTCATCCCGACCGGCATCAGGTTCGGTTGGCCATGCAGCATGATATCCCCGCCGGGATCATAGCCGCCCGCCTTTGCCCGCGCGCGATCTTCGGCTTGGGGGTAATCCAAGCCCAAGGACAGATGAAACCGCGACCGGTCATTGCGCCGATCGATGCGGAACACGCCCTCCGGCGTGCGTCCGTCGCCTTGCCGCAGCTTGTCGCCCCTCGGCGCAAAACCAAGCGCCACCGAATAGCGGCGCACGGCTTTGCCACCCTGCCAAAGCGTTAATCTGCGCGCCGCCTTTTCGACAACGATCCTGTCCAGCATCCCGACAAGGGGCGCTTCGGGTTGCCCGTGCGGAACCGTTGCTGGCCGAAGGAATAGTGTTGCCGCAAGGGCCAGCAACGCAAGAACAAGGATCAGCCGGGCAAGCCGTTTCATTGCAGATCGGCAAAGGCCTTTTGCAGCCGTTCCACTGCCTCGACGACCACAGAGCGCGGCGTCGCCAGATTGAAGCGCAGAAAGCTTTCGCCACCCAGACCAAAGCTGTCACCATGATTGGCCGCGATATGCGCGCCTTTTTGTACCCGTTCCTTAAACTCCGCCGGGGCCATTCCGGTGCCAGTGAAATCAACCCAAGCAAGATAGGTCGCCTCCAGCGCCATCGAGCGCAGACCCGGAATCGCATTGATCCCGGCATCAAAGACCTTTCGGTTGCCGTCGATATAGGCGGTCACCTCATCCACCCAAGCCGCACCTTCGGGGGAATAGGCTGCCGCCGCCATAAACAGACCGAAAGAGTTCGGAGAGACGCCCATCGCGCCCATCCGATCGGCAAAGCGTTTGCGCAGCTTTTCATCGGCGATGATGACATTGCCGGAATGGGCGCCTGCAATGTTGAACGTCTTCGTCGTCGCCGTCATCATGACCAGGCGGTCGGCAATCTCTGGCGCGGCCTTGGCCATCACGTGGTGTTTGTGCTCCGGCATCACCAGATCATGGTGAATTTCGTCGGATACCAGCAACAGGTTGTGGCGCTTGCAGAACTCCGCCACGCCGCGCAATTCATCCAATGTCCAGACCCGCCCGCCCGGATTATGCGGCGAACACAGGATCATCATGGTTTCGCGCCCCGTCAGCATCGCATCCCAACGGGCAAAATCCATTTCATAACGGCCGTTCACATTGGCCAGCGGGCATTCCGTGACTTGGCGGCCAGCAGCTTTGATAACCCGGGCAAAGGCATGGTAAACTGGGGTGGTCAACACCACATGATCGCCCGGCTGGGTAAATGCATCGACGCACATCGCTGTGCCGTTGACCAAGCCGTGGGTGGTGAAGATCTGGTTACGCTCCACCGCCCACCCGTGACGCGTCTGCATCCACCAGCGGATGGCGTCGAGATATTCACCTTCTTCGCCATAATAGCCGTAGACGCCATGGGACAGCATCCCTTCCAGCGCCCGCTGCACACAAGTGGGCGGACGAAAGTCCATGTCAGCCACCCACATCGCAATCCCGTCCTTGGCCGGCACGCCAAAAATGCCTTCCATCGAATCCCACTTCACGGAATGGGTGCCGAAACGGTTAATCGGGGTGTCAAAGTCGGTCATGGCCTGCCTATCGAAAATTGCCTTCCCTACTTGCACCATTCGCCCCCGCGCCGTAAATCCAAAACATGATCCGCTCCATCCTGATCCACCCCGACCCGCGCCTGAAAAAGCCTTGTGAGGCCGTGACTGACATCACGCCTGAACTTCGCACGCTTGCCGCCGACATGCTGGAAACCATGTATGACGCGCCCGGCGTCGGCCTTGCCGCCCCACAAATTGGCGTGATGCTGCGGATTATCGCGATGGATTGCATCAAGGACGGTCCAGCAGAGCCGATGGTGCTGCTGAACCCGCGCGTGACCTGGTCATCAGAAGATGTGAACGTCTACGAGGAAGGCTGCCTGTCGATCCCCGACCAATATGCCGAGGTGAAACGCCCCGCCTCGGTTACGGTGGAATGGCTGGACCTTGACGGCACCACGCAAGAGCGCACCTTTTCCGGCCTTTGGGCCACCTGTGTGCAGCATGAAATCGACCACCTTGATGGCAAACTTTTCATTGATTACCTCGGCCCGTTGAAGCGCCAGATGATCACCCGCAAGATGGAAAAACTGAAGCGTGAACGCGCGCGGACGGTATAAATGACCGCTCGTCGTTGCCTGCCTTGGCCGAACGCCTGTTTGAAAACACCTGCGGCGGATGTGACAGCCATCACCGACGAGGTGCGGGCAATCTGGGCGGATATGGTTGACACCATGGATGCGATGCCGGGCTACGGCCTTGCCGCCGTACAGATCGGCGTCCCTCTGCGGCTGGCCGTGGTCGATTGTTCGGAAAGCCGCGGACAAGCCATTCTGATGGCCAACCCCGAGGTGCTGCATGCCTCGGTCCAACCGCGCGAGCATGACGAAGCCAGCCCGAACTTACCCGGCGTCTCTGCGGTCATCTCACGCCCCCGCGCGGTGACGGTGCGGTTTCTGAACGCCGAAGGGGTGATTGAGGACCGGGATTTCGTGAATCTCTGGGCCACCTCGGTGCAGCATCAGATCGACCATTTGGCGGGCAAAATGTATTTCGACCATCTATCGCCGCTGAAACGGAAAATGCTGCTCGCCAAGGCGGATAAGCTTAGGAAGCGGACATGAAGATCATCTTCATGGGGACACCGGATTTCTCGGTTCCGGTCTTGAACGCGTTGCATCAAGCCCATGAAATCGTAGCCGTTTATTGCCAACCACCCCGGCCCGCAGGGCGCGGCAAAGCTGACCGCCCCACCCCGGTTCACGCCCGCGCGCTTGAGCTTGGTTTGACGGTCCGGCATCCGGTTTCGCTGCGCAGCGAAGATGTAGCAAAAGACTTTTCTGATCTGGGCGCCGATGTGGCTGTCGTCGTCGCCTACGGCCTGATTTTGCCGCAACAGATCCTTGATGCACCGCGACTTGGCTGCCTGAATATCCACGCCTCGCTCTTGCCACGGTGGCGTGGGGCGGCGCCGATTCATCGCGCGATCATGAGTGGGGATTCAGAAACCGGCATCTGCATCATGCAAATGGACGCTGGGCTGGATACCGGCCCGGTTCTGTTGCGGGAAAGCACCCCGATCAAAGCCGATGAAACCACATCCGACCTGCACGACAGATTGGCAGCAATGGGTTCTCGAATGATCGTTCAGGCTTTGGCCGACCTGCCGCTGCCTGCCGTGCCGCAATCTGAACAAGGCGTGACTTATGCCGCCAAGATCGACAAATCCGAAGCCCGCATCGACTGGGCGCGTCCAGCGCTTGAAGTGGATCGCCTGATCCGCGGCCTGTCGCCCTTCCCCGGTGCCTGGTGCGATGCGGCGGGCGAGCGGGTCAAACTGCTGCGTTCCCGAATTGCATCAGGGCAGGGCAAGCCGGGTGAAGTGCTGACGGGCCTGACGATCGCCTGCGGCGAAGGCGCAATCGAGGTCACACTGGCCCAAAGGGAAGGCAAAAGGCCAATGTCACCGGCCGATTTCCTGCGGGGATTTTCTTTGCCCGAAATTCTGGGCTGAACGCCCTTCAACGCTCCCAGCGCGCGGCAGCAAGCCTTTGATTTTTAAGGCATTACTTTCATAAGATCGGACAGACGAAAGCTTTTTCCACCTGCAGCCTCCCACAGGGCGCGTCCCTGCCATGCCGCAAAGATCAACGCTGCCGCGTCGCGCCCTTTCGCCCCGCCGCCCCGCCGTTTTGCCAAAGCGGCCTCCACCTCAGAGCGCCATGTCTCAGCGGCTTTGGTCAACTCTGCATCGCGCAGCGACAACGCCAGCAACTGGGCCCCCGGTATCGGCAAATGTTTCAGCAAAGCTTGCACGCCTTTTGCCGAAGCAAGAGCGTCATCTTCCGCGTCATGCAGCGCAACCGTCAAACGGGCCCATTCTGCGCAACCCGCGGCCCGGATCATCCCCTCAACCGAACCAAATCGTTGCGAGAGTGTCGCCGGAGCCAAGCCACAGCGCTGCGAAATCGCACCAAAAGTTAGCGCCTTCTCACCTGATTCAGCGAGCGCGGCCATAAGATGCGCAAGAATCTTGGTGTCGTCTTGAAGTTTAGGTCGTGCCATTTTTTCAACATGAACAAGTGTTAGGAAAATTCAAGAACAATCAGTCCAGGTCTGAGGCCAACCCGTCTGAAACCCTATTAATCTGGTCAATCCGCCGCACGCCCGCGTGTTTTTCCAACATTCGCTTGCCCTGGCGGGCCAGTCCGACCTCTTTCAGGATCTCCCATTTGCGGTAATGCACCGTGAAAATCTCGCGCCCTTCCGGGAGAGGCTCACCCCGCAGGCTGCCCCCGAGAATGAAGTGCTGCTCTTCTGGCAGGATGTTCCAACCCAGACCCGCTTTTTGGATCGCGAGCGGCAAGCTGATTTGGTCAAGATAAGGCCGGCGTCCAGGTATTTTTTCATTTTTATCAATAATTTGCGCGACATCCATCCACACCTGCGGGAAAGATTTGCCCTCGCTGTTTTTGTGACCTTCGGGAAAGCTGAACAGGCCGGAGGAGAAGTAGGGAATTCGCCCCCGCTCCCCCTTCTGGCGCATCAAACGGACCCGCTCTTCGGGCACCTCCATGCCACAGGTGTCGTAAATCAGGCCCCATGTCTTGCCCGTCCCCCAAATCATCGAAGCGGCGGGCGTCAACGAAACATGGCCCTCCCTGACAAGGTTTTCGACCTTATTGGGTCGCAAGCACAGCACATCGCTGTCGAAAAAGGCGGAAAACTCGGTCTCACGCGGCTCTAATGTTGCAAGGATTTTGTTGCCGTGGGGGTATTCGGGGGCAAACCGGCCCTCCACCTGAAAGGGGCGCACCTCGCAGCCCAGTTTGGCAAGAACGGCAAGCACGTTCTTGGACAGTGTGTCGAACTTGATATCTGGGCAATAGCCAACCAGCGCAACGGTCTGACCGAACTGCTGGCGCAAGGAACCTGCAAGATAGCAGGCCATCAGTTCATATTTTGGCGGTTCAACAATAAAATAAATAGTCAGACGAGGGGACATGGCGGTCTCTTGGTCGCGGCCCAAATTGGCACAAGCCAGACTATGCCGAAGCGGTTCCCGCTTGTCACCCCGGCGGCGCAGCGCAATTCCCCAAATTGTTGCTAAATTCGCAACAGTTTGGGGGCTTGCCCGCAGAGTCGGACCGACCCACCGCCTTGCCGGTTTACGGATTTTTCGGCTATGGTCGGCCAATAATAAAAGACCTTAACAACTGGTCTGCCGAATGAGGCGGTCACTGTGAATTTAAAAGTCGAGAATGTCTTGCAGGACGATCAGGCTCGCCCCCGCGGCGCGGGCAATCAATGGGGCATTTCCCCCTTCAGCTTGAAGCGCCGCGTCAGTCCCCACGGGCAATTGACCGCGGTTTCGATGATGAAAGACGAAGGCCCATTCGTGATTGAATGGGTCGCGCACCACCTCGCAATTGGGTTCACGGATCTGGTGGTCTATACGAACGATTGTTCGGATGGCACCGATGACATGCTGATCCGATTGGAAGAACTCGGGCTTTGCCACCACCGCCGCAATGTCATTCCCGAAGGAATTCGCCCACAGCCCTCGGCGCTGAACTATGCGCAGGACGAGCCTGTGGTCGGGCAGTCAGACTGGGTGATGGTGTTTGATGCCGACGAATTTCTGGCTATCAAATACGGCGATGGCACCATTGATGGCCTGATCGGAGCCGCGAAGGCACAGGGTGCCAACGGCATCGTGGTGACATGGCGGATCTTTGGATCGGGCGGGGTTGTGGACTGGAGCCGCGCGCCGGTGACCGAACAATACCTCATGGCCGCGCCACCAAGTTGGAACAAGGGTTGGGGGGTGAAGACACTTTTCACCTTTGATCCCGATTATTGGAAGCTGGGCATTCATCGGCCCAAGATGAAAACCCGGCACATCAAAACCGAATTTCCCGATCAAGTGAAATGGCTGAACGGGTCTGGTCGCGAAATGGAGGATTACTTCAAATTTCGCGGCTGGCGGTCGATCACCCGGACCATCGGTTATGATTGGGTGCAGCTGAACCACTATGCCGTGAAATCGGTCGACAGCTATGCCATCCGCAAGATGCGCGGCAACGTGAACAACAAGGCGGATAAATATAACAGTGATTACTGGAGCTTGCAGGATCGCAACGAGGTACGCGACGAAACGATGCTGCGCTATACCGAGGTGCGCAACCGCATCATTGACCAGCTTTTGGAAGATCCTGAACTAAACCGGCTGCACCACGCCGCAGTGACCCGGGCGGAGGGCCGTCTTGCGGAGTTGAAGCAGACGGAAGCCTACCAAAGGCTGGTTGCGGACCTTGCCGCCGCGTCTGCGGTGCCGATCTCGCAGATCGTGGCCAAACCTCCACAAGCACGCGACAAGGAAAAGATCGCGGCGCTGATGTCGGATGTGGAGAAGCAACGCGGGGAGAAAGCCAAGGCGGACCGCAAAGCAGGCCCCAAGGAACCAGCCGCCGAGGCGGTGCCGATGGGGTCCTACAACCCCGGTCCGATCGACCTTTCAAGCGATCTTTCGGTCGAGGTTTATACCAATCACAGCATGAAGCTGCCGCTGGATCCAAGGGTGTTTGCAGCACATGTGTTGCCGCAGATTCAGGTGGGTAAGTTTGAGCGCGGACTGGCACGCAAGATGCCGGCTGTTTTGCCAAAACAGGCGCGTGCGCTGGAAATCGGATCGGCGGTCGGATTTTTGGCCGGGCACTGTGCAAATATCCGAACGGACATTCACTTTACATTGCAGGAAGATGATTCAAGCCTGAGACAGATGATGCAAGTGGTTTGCCGGCTGTCCAATCGGCCCTTCAATGACCGCTTTGTTCTGTCTTCGGCAAAGCTGCAAGATCTTTGCGCGGACATGCTGGAATTGATTGCAGCGGTCCAACCGACCAGCCTTTTGTTGGCCGACGCGCGTCTGTCGCCCGACATTCTTTGTGCCGTGTTCTCAGCCCTGCAACAGCCTGCGCCAGTGCAAATTTTTCTTTACGGCAGATTGCTTGAGGCTTGGCATAGCGAAATTGAAACGGTTTCAACGCATCTTCAGACGCTGGGTTACCAGCCAACCGACAGTTTTGATCTCAATATCTGCCGCGGCTTTGCCCTGAAAGATACGCCCGCTTGACGAACTGGATGTGCCGCCAGAGCTACGGCAATGTTTCGAAAATACAAACAAATATGAGGTCCGAGTATTATGTCCACCCCTGTGCGTCGCCCTGTTGCCTCACTTTGGATCGGTGAAAAACTGCATTATCTGAACCAGCTTTGCCTGCTCAGCCATGTCCGGCAGGGACATCCCACAACGCTGTACTGCACCGACACCGTATCGAACGTCCCCGAAGGCGTGATCGTGAAACCGGCAACCGACATCATGGCGATCGACATGGATATCGTCCGGCAAACCTCGGAATCTTTCCTGTCCAACGTCTTTCGCTACAAGATGATCCAGAAAACCGATGCGGTCTGGATTGACTGTGACGCCTATTGCCACAAGCCGTTTCCCGATGAGATGACCCATATTTTTGCCGGCCACGGGTTTCGCGGCGCGCTAAATTGCGGCGTGGTCTACATTCCGCAAAAAGGGGCGTTGATGGACCAGCTTCTGGACTATTACGATAATCTTCCCGCAGCACCGGCGTGGTTTAACAAGCAGCAGCGCAAGCGGATCGACAAGCAAGATTCATCGCTTCCGCAGGCCGTGCGGATCTACAACGCGGAGCGCACCGCATTTGGCCCACAGGCGTTCACTTATTTCGCGCAGCAGACCGGCGATTATGAACGCGCGCTCACGCATGACGTGCTTTACCCGGTGCCCTTCCAGTTGAACGACGTGTTTTACGACCCGCATTGCAACGTCGAGGGCCACTTCACCGATGCGACGCTCTCAGTGCATCTTTACACCAACGGTACGCGGCCGTGGTGGCGCAAGAACCCGCCGCTGCCGGGGTCTTACGCGGATCGGATGTGCAAGATCGAAGGCGTGACCCCGGCAGAAGCGCTGGAAGAATAGTCCGCTGCCTTAGCTTTTCGCGCGGAAAAACCCAAAACCGTTTGGCCCAATCGCAATGGCATTGCCTGTCAGGGTGCAATCCTGCGTGATGCCGGTTGCATCGCCAAGATTGGGCAGCTCAACTGTTGCAGTTTCAGCCGACAGGTTGAAAACACAAATCAATGCGGTTTCACCCTGCCCCCGCCGGAACGCCAGGATGGGCTCGGGAGTTTCCAGGAACTGGCAATCACCCAGCCGCAGCGCCGCACTCTCTTTGCGAAACGCAATCATGGCCCGATAATGCTCCAAAACAGAGTCGGGCCTGCCCAGTTGGGCCGCCACATGCCGCGCCGCCTGTGCAGATTTCACCGGCAACCATGGGATTCCGCGGGTAAAACCACCATGGTCTGAGCCATCCCAGACCATGGGCGTGCGGGTATTGTCGCGGCCAACCGGCGCTGGCCAAAAGGCGATCCCCTGCGGGTCCGTCAATTCTGCGAACGACAATTCGGTATCTGTTTGACCCAGCTCTTCCCCTTGCCAAAGGCAGATTGATCCGGGGAAAGACAGCAAAAGCACGCCCGCCTGTTTCGCCAGCGCCTCGGGGCTGGTCCCATGGGCCGCCCAGCGCGTCACATGCCGCCGCACATCATGGTTGGAAAAGGCCCACATCGGCCAACCGTTTGGCGCCCCGGTGAAAAACTCTTCAATCTTGCGGCGGAAAAAGCCTGCGGAATAGTCATCACCAAACATTTCGAAGCTATAGCACTGATGCAGACGCCCCGGCGCAGTGTAATCGCCCATCATGGCGATGGCGTGATGTGTCTCGCCCACCTCACCCACCGTGGTGCGGTCAGGGTAAGCGTCCAGCACCCGGCGGATACGCTCCAGCCAGCCGATATTCTCAGGCTGGTTCTTGGAGAACAGGTGATACTGCATGTTATAGGGATTGGCCTCTGGCTCGGGTTTCACCCGGTAATCGGCAGCATCGTCGCGCAGCTGGCAGTCGTGGTAGAAATAGTTGACCGTATCAAAACGGAAACCATCCAGCCCGCGGTCCAGCCAAAAGCGCAGGGTTTCTTCGTGCCAAGCCACCACCTCGGGGTTGTGGAAGTTGAAATCCGGCTGGCTGGCCAGAAAATTGTGGAAATAGTACTGCCGCCGCCGCGCATCCCATGTCCAAGCCGGGCCGCCAAAGACCGAAAGCCAATTGTTCGGCGGGCTGCCATCAGGACGGGGATCGGCCCAGACATACCAATCGGCCTTGGGACCATCGCGACTGATGCGGCTTTCCTGAAACGCCGGGTGCTGATCAGACGAGTGCGACATCACCTGATCGACAATCACCTTCAATCCAAGCGCATGGGCGCGGGCAATCAGGGCATCGAAGTCGGCAAGCGTGCCAAAGACCGGGTCAATGTTGCGATAATCGGAAACATCATAACCCATGTCGGCCATGGGCGAGGTGAAGACTGGCGACAGCCAGACCACATCCACCCCCAGATCGGCAAGATAAGGCAGTCTGCGCGTGATGCCGGCCAAGTCGCCCACGCCGTCACCGTTGTCGTCCTGAAAGGACCGCGGATAGACCTGATAGGTCACCGCGCCACGCCACCAATCGCTCATACCGCCGCCCCATGTTGATCGCGCCACCCTGCCAAGCCCACGGTGGCGCGGCAAGGGGGAAGCAGCATGGCGATGGCGGGCCTTGATCCGATGACATTGCGGGCCTACCCTGACGGACATAAGTGGTAATAGGTGAATGGTGCTGCCTTGCGGGATGAAAGACGCGCGCAGATCATCTTGCAAAAGCGCATGCTGGATGCCGACACGCCGCGCCGTCTGCTGGCGATTGCGGCGTCGGGCCTCGTCGGGCTTTTGTATCTCAGCCCGCTGCAGACTGCGATGTTCCTTGGGCTGTATTTCCCCTGTGATCTGGCCCTGATCGCGGCGCTGCGTCTGTTGGAACGTCAGCCACAAGCACGATGGCGGCTGCGGCTGGTGCAAGGCGCTGCGTTTTTCAACATGGCTGCCTATCTGGTTCCGGCGGTCATGCTGTGGTTGGAGCCTGGCACAGCGCCCAAACTGGGGGCTACTCTTTTTGTGTTTGGCGGGATGCTGTCGGTGATGCTGGTCCGGTCGGCCCTTTTGCCAATGACGATTGCGAATTGCCTGCCATTGCTAGGTTTTGTGGTCGTCATTTCAATCATCGAACGCCCACTCGCAACCGGACGCGAAGCTCTGTTCATGGGCGGCTCGGTCAGCTTGTTGGCGGTCTACTTTCTCATGACCTTGCGCTCGACGCTTCGGATCAACCGCACTCTGGCAGAGGCGCGTGATGCGGCTTTGGCCCGCGTTGCAACACAGCGGCGGTTCCTAACCACAATGAGCCACGAATTGCGCACGCCCTTGAACGGCATCCTTGGCATGGCGCAAAGCATGATCGCCCGCCATCCGGGATTGGGCGCCGAGGTCATCCGCGACAGTGCGCGGGATATGGCGGCGATGGTCGGCGATCTTCTGGACAATGCGGCAATCGAGGCCGGGGCGCTGCGCATAAACCCGGTGCCGGTCGAGTTGGCCACATTGTTGCAGCGCATTGATGAGCGCTGGCAGCCCGCCTTTGCGGCCAAGCGCCTGACCCTGACGATTGCGCATGACGACGCCCTGCCGCCGCGCTTGATGCTGGATCCGTTGCGCATCACCCAATGTCTTTCAAATTTGCTGGCAAACGCCTTGCGTCACACCATGACAGGCGGTGTCCTGTTAGAGTTGCGACCCCATGCGCTTGGTTTGGTTGTCACGGTCACAGATACGGGGCCAGGCCTGCCGATGGGCATGGAAGAACAATTGTTTCAGCCCTTCGTCGCCTTGACCGCCGAGATACAAGATGCCGGGCCAAGCACGGGCCTTGGTTTGTCCATATGTCGGGGGCTTGCCCGGGTCATGGGGGGTGATCTGACCTTTGAGCGCCCTGCCGAAGGCGGGAGTCGTTTTTCCCTGACGGTGCGCGCGCCACGTGCCATGGCTGGGAAAGTGAGTGGTGCAGTGCCTGCCGCATCGGCCAGCAGCGATCCGGTGGATGTATCAACACCAGACCCCGCTCTGGACGGGCTCAGAGTTTTGGTTGTGGATGACATAGCCACCAACCGGCTGGTGTTGCGGCTTATCCTGACAGAGCTTGGGGTCGCGGTGGCCGAGGCGACCTCAGGGGAAGACGCCTTGCAGATGTTGTCGGCGCGTCCAGTGGCGGATTTTGATGCCGTGCTGATGGATATCCGCATGCCGGGACTATCCGGGTACCAAACACTTGCCCAGATGCGGCAACAAGGCTTTGGCGGATATGTCATGGCCATATCCGCCGATGTCGCACCAGAAAAGCGGGCCGAAGCGTTGGCTTGTGGGTTCGATGGCTATCTGACCAAACCTGTCGAGGCAGAGCGGTTGCTTGCGCTGTTGCGCAATGCCCGCACAACCACCGCGACAGGCTTGTAGCGGTCACAAAATTCCGTTTGACGGCGCCGCCCCGTCAGCGCAGGTTCCGGGGCCGAACAACGGGACGCACATCATGACAGCCACCACCACCAAATCACCCCTGATAACGCCCGTTCTGTTGGCTGGCTGTGTCATCCTCATGCTGTCTTTCGCCGTGCGCGCCAGTTTTGGCGTCTTCCAGATCCCCATCGCCACCGAGTTCGGCTGGCCGCGGGCCGAGTTTTCCTTGGCCATCGCCATTCAGAATCTGGCTTGGGGGATCGGCCAGCCGATGTTCGGTGCAATTGCGGAGCGTTTTGGCGACCGCAAGGCAATCATTTCGGGGGCCATTCTTTATGCGATGGGCTTGGTGTTGTCGGCCTATGCCACAGGGCCGGGGCAGCACCAGCTTTTGAACATCATGATCGGCTTTGGCATTGCCGGAACTGGCTTTGGCGTGGTGCTGGCCGTTGTCGGCCGCGCTACCAGCGCCGAAAACCGGTCGATGGCTTTGGGTGTCGCGACTGCGGCGGGTTCGGCGGGGCAGGTCTTTGGCGCGCCGCTGGCGGAAATCCTGCTGCAAAGCCATCCGTGGCAGACAGTGTTCATGATCTTCGCGATCATCATTCTGGCCACGCTGGTGGCGCTGCCTTTCCTGTCCACTGGCAAGGTTGCCACACGGAGCGAGTTGGAAGACAGCCTTGGCACCGTGCTGAAGCGCGCATTCAAAGACCCGTCTTACACGCTGATCTTTCTTGGCTTCTTCTCGTGCGGCTATCAGCTCGCCTTTATCACCGCACATTTTCCGGCCTTCATCACCGATTTCTGCGGCGCGATTGAAAGCAACAGCATGCTGGCGGGTCTGGGGATCAAGACCACATCGGCCTTGGGCGCGGCATCGATTTCGGTCATTGGGCTTTTCAATATCGTCGGCACCTTGACGGCGGGCTGGCTGGGCAAGCGCTATACCAAGAAATACCTGCTGGCCGGCGTCTACACCGGCCGCACCATCGCCGCCGCCGCCTTCATCCTTATGCCGATCACCCCCGCCTCGGTTCTGATCTTTTCGGCCGTCATGGGTGCCTTGTGGTTGGCAACGGTGCCGCTGACCTCGGGGCTGGTCGCGCATATCTACGGCATCCGCTATATGGGCACGCTTTACGGCTTTATCTTCCTAAGCCACCAGATCGGCGGCTTCCTTGGGGTCTGGCTGGGCGGCAAGATGTTCGACATCACCGGCGATTACACCTTGGTTTGGTGGATTGGTGTCGGCGTCGGGGCGTTTTCGGCCATCGTTCACTTGCCTGTACGCGAGCGTCCCTTGCAGGTGGCAGCGGCCTAATTCATCGGGATCGGGGCCTTTATGCGTATCGGTATCGCCGCCCTGGCCCTGGCCTATGTGCTCAGCCAGTTTTACCGGGCCTTTCTGGCGGTTCTGGCCCCCACTCTAGCGGCTGATCTGCAGACCAATGCCCAAGAACTGGCGCAGGCTTCGGGTTGGTGGTTTCTGACTTTCGCCCTGATGCAAGTGCCGGTGGGTTGGGCCTTGGACAAGATCGGGCCACGGCGGACAACGGCCTTTCTGTTGGCCATCGGCGCCGGCGGGGCGGCGGTTTTTGCCAGTGCCACGGTGCCTTTGCACATCACATTCGCCATGGTGCTGATCGGGATCGGGTGTTCCTCGGTGTTGATGGCAAGCTATTTCATTTTCGCCCGCATCTATTCTCCGGCAGTCTTTGGGACACTGGCCGGAATGGTGGTGGGATTGGGCAGCCTTGGGAATATCGGGGCCTCTCTACCGTTGAGCTGGGCGGTCGAGGTCTGGGGCTGGCGCGGCACGCTCTGGGGGCTCGCAGCACTCACGTTGGCCATTGCCGTGCTGGTGCTTGCGCTGGTGCGCGATCCGGCAAAGGTCGAGGGCACGGCGACAGGGTCCTTGCTGGATTTGCTGAAAATGCCAGCGCTTTGGCCGATTCTTTTGATGATGGCGGCCTGCTACGCCCCGCCCGCCGGGTTGCGCGGCCTGTGGGTTGGCCCGTGGTATGCCGATGCTTTCGGGGCCGATAGCGCGCGGATCGGGCAGGTGACGCTGGTGATGGGGCTGGCCATGGTGGCAGGAAACTTTGCCTATGGTCCGCTGGACCGCGTGCTTGGCAGCCGCAAATGGCTGGTTTTTGGCGGGAACCTTTTGATGCTGACCTGCCTAGTCGGGCTTTACACCCAAGTCAGCAAAGACCACTGGACCACGGTCGCACTTTTGGCGGGCGTCGGCTTTTTCGGGGCCTCATATCCGATGGTCATGGCCCATGGCCGCGCATTTCTGCCACCGCATCTGACCGGGCGCGGGGTCAGCCTGATTAACCTGTTCGGCATCGGCGGCGCAGGGATCATGCAGATCATCACCGGGCGCCTGCATGCGGCGCTGACCCCCTCCGAAAGCGTGATGAATTCCGCCCCGCCCACAACGCCCTATGCAGCGCTGTTTGTCTTTTATGCGGCACTGACAGCGGCAGGGCTGGCGATTTATCTTTTGTCGCGTGACCGGCGGGATTGATCGCATTTGGCCGCAAACGCCGCGCGGTCGGTCCCCGCTTCGGAAAAACGCGGATAATAGACAGCATCCAGCCAAGACATGAACCCGTCGCGCAGACCTTGGTCAAAGCCCTGTAGCCCAGAAAAGGCCACGTTGGTCTGATCTTGATCGTGGCAAGCCGTCACCAAATCCGGCAACGCAAAAAAGGCGCGACCAAGGGTGATGACGGGCTTATCGTAGAAAAACGCCTGCAGCCCCATGGACGAATTCAAGGTCACAACACCTTGTGAGGCGGCAACCTGCGCAAAACTGTCCGTCGCGTTGTCCAGCACCGCGCGGCCCGTGGCCAGCAGCGGGGCCAAAAGCGGGGCAAGGCTTTCCCGCGCGCTGGGATGTTCTTTCAGCCGCAAATGCCAGCCAGGTGGCAGGTGCTGCACAGCCTCCGTCAGGGCCGCAATGAACCCGGAATAGTCGCGGCACCAGCCCGCAAAAAGTCGAACCTGACTGTCGTCGGGCACCTGCAAAGGGCAGAATAGAAATGGCGTGTCGGGCAAAGCCCCGCCCGTTTGCTGCACATCGGCCCGCCGCGACGGTCTGGCCGTCAACGACGCGCCCATGGCCCGCCAATCCGTCAGGGGCTGATCGCGAAAGATGCGTGCGTCACGGGGGATGCCACTTTCCGCATTCACACCTTCTGGGTCCAGCGTGATGCGGCCCGGCAAGGGGGCAAGCTCCGCATGCAAGACGGCGGCACCTGCATCGCGGGCGGCATCCAAAAACAGCTTGCGACCGCCAGTCAACCCATTCCACGCCACCGCCAATCGGTCAGGATGACGGGTGAAATAGCGCCGCGCCCAATTGTATTGACCGGTCAACAACGCACGTTTTGCCCATCGCGCCAAAGCCGTTCGCCCCGGCTTTTTCGCCCGGGCAAGGGCGGCATCAACCCGCGCGCGGGTTTCTGGCCAGCCAAAGGGGGACAAAGGCACAATCCACAACCGCCGCGCCCCGCCCTCCACTTCGGCCAAGCCACGGAAAACGGCCGCCTTCTTGGCGTTGAACTCTTCGGGGTAAACGATCATGCTGCGGCTTCCCTTGGGGCTTGCCCCTTTCTAACCCGACTGACCCGTCCGCGAAAGCCGCCCTGCCCCAATGATCCTGTCCCGCCTTCTCCGCCCGATCACCCGAATTTCGATCGCCCCCGCCCCGGCTGCCGCAGACCGCGAAGGGTTTGCCATCGTGCTGATTGTCCGGAACGAGGCCCGCCACATCGCCGAATGGGCGCGGTTTCATCATATGGCAGGGGTGAAACACGTCTTTGTCTATGACAATGGCTCGACCGATGGCACGATCGCGGCGATCCGCGGGGCGCTGCCTGAAACGGCGCTGACGGTCGTCCCTTGGGCGCAGCGTCGGTTCCGCACCGTGACGGGACGCGAGATCCACAATCAGGTGCTGGCCTATGCCCACGCGCTGATGAATTTTGGTTCTACCTTCCGCTGGATGGCCTTTATCGACGTCGATGAGTTTTTGGTGCCCGTTACCGCACGCTCCATTCCCGAGGCGATGCATGGGCTGGACGAGGCCGCGCATGTCTCGCTGCCGTGGCAGATGTTCGGCAGGGGTGGCAACGCGATCCCACCCGAAGGCGGCGTGGTGGCAAATTACCTGCAGCGCGCCCGCGACAGCTTTGCGCTGACCCACGGGTTGAATTTCAAATGTCTGGTTGACCCGTCCCGCGTGACCGAAGTGGGGGTGCATGGCTTTGGCATCGACGGTCGCGAAGAAGGGGTGAACGACGCCGGCCAGTATGCGGCCCACAAAGACCGGGTGAAGCCCAGTTTCGCCAGCCGCGCGCGGCTGCAACTCAATCACTATTACACCCGATCAGACGCCGAATTGCAGGCCAAGATCGGCCGCGGGTCAAACAAGGATGTGCAAGCCGACAAGCACATCCGCCGCGTCATGCGGATCGTCAACGCCATCGAGGCAGACACGATCGAGGACCGCACAGCCGTTGATTTCGTGGCCCGTCTGCACAGCACGAAGCCCTGAGATCGCGCAGCGGCATTTCCTGCTTTCCCCCAAGTGATTCATGCGCTAACAGGCCTCCGTCCTTGAACGGTCTTGGACAGAGAATGGAGATACCCAAGATGGGCTACAAAGTCGTCGTCGCGGGTGCCACGGGTAACGTGGGCCGCGAAATGCTGAACATCCTCGCCGAGCGCGAGTTCCCCGTTGATGAGATCGTCGCGCTGGCGTCGCGCAAATCTCTCGGCACTGAAGTCAGCTTTGGCGACAAGACTATCAAGACCAAGGATCTGGACACTTTCGATTTCACCGGCTGGGACATTGCGCTGTTCGCAATTGGCTCGGACGCGACCAAGATCTATGCGCCCAAGGCTGCTGCTGCGGGCTGCGTGGTGATCGATAACTCCTCGCTCTACCGCTATGATCCGCAGGTTCCGCTGGTTGTGCCGGAAGTGAACGCGGCTGCAGTTGACGGTTACAAAGCCAAGATGATCATCGCGAACCCCAACTGCTCGACCGCGCAGATGGTGGTGGCGCTGAAGCCGCTGCATGACCGCGCCAAGATCAAGCGCGTTGTCGTCGCAACCTACCAGTCGGTTTCGGGCGCCGGCAAAGAGGGTATGGACGAGCTTTGGAACCAGACCAAAGCTGTCTACAACCCAGTTGACGATGTGCCGCCGAAGAAATTCTCGAAGCAGATCGCTTTCAACGTCATCCCGCATATCGACGTCTTCCTTGACGATGGTTCGACCAAGGAAGAATGGAAAATGGTTGCCGAAACCAAGAAGATTCTTGATCCGTCGATCAAGGTCACGGCGACCTGCGTGCGCGTGCCGGTGTTTGTCGGCCATTCCGAGGCACTGAACATCGAGTTCGAAGAGCCGCTGGATTGGCAAGAAGCGCAAGACATCCTGCGCGAGGCGCCCGGTGTCATGCTGATCGACAAGCGCGAGGCTGGCGGCTACGTCACCCCGATCGAATGTGTGGGCGAATATGCCACCTATGTCAGCCGCGTCCGTCAGGACAGCACCATTGAGAACGGCATCAGCCTGTGGTGCGTGTCCGACAACCTGCGCAAAGGCGCAGCCCTGAACGCGGTGCAGATCGCGGAAGTTCTGGGCAGCCGCTGTCTGAAAAAAGGCTAAAGGCCTGCGAGTATCCGCTAAGGCCCCGCTTTGGCGGGGCCTTTTCTTTTGCGATTCGTTAACCTTGCTGCGGCAGGCTTGGGGCATGACCCATCAAGCCCCTTTTCCCTGCGATCCTCAGCTTTGGCAGCGCTTCCTGTCCGCCTGTCACAGCCGCGATGAAACCCCCGGTGCCGTGCTGCGCGATCTGGTACGGCTGGAGGTGCAGCGCGTTGAACGACGCTCCACGAGGAGTGACGCAGTCATCGACGAGCAACTCCTCGGGCGCCTTCGGCTTCTCGTCGCGGAGGCGCTGTTTGTCGCGCAAAGCTGGGGCCAGATGCAGGCGGCCCTGCGGGCGCGCGGGCTGCAATACGTCGCCGCAGGCGGTGGGCTGAATGTCATCGATCCCGAAACCGGCGAGGTGTTGTGCAAGGGCTCGCAGGTCGGCCCCGGCTATCAAGATCTGGTTCGCCGCTTTGGTTCGGGCTTTCCCGACCACCCAAGGCCGGGACTTGCCGCGCTCGCCATGGCCACGGTTCAGCCCAGACCTTCAGCGCGCAACACCTGACGCACCGACCGCGCGGTTTTATCGACGATCTCGGTCAGTTCGGCATCCGAGCAATTATAGGGCGGGGCAAGGATCACGATATCGCCGCTGACCCCATCGACATTCCCCCCCACCGGATAACAGATCAGCCCATTTTCCATCGCCTGCGCCCGGATCTTCATGAAGAGCTTGCGATCTTTATCGAACGGTTGTTTGGAAACCCGATCCGCAACCAGTTCCAGCGCGATGAAATGGCCGCGGCCGCGAATGTCGCCCACCGCGTCAACCCCGGCAAAGGCATCGGCAAGCCATCCCTTGAGGCGCGGGCCATTGGCGGCAACTTTGGCCAGCAGCCCGTCGCGCGCGACAATCTTTTGCACCGCAACGCCAGCCGCACAGGAGGCAGTATGGCCGGTAAAAGTATGCCCGGTGCCAAAGGCCCCATCGGCGGCGCGGATCGCCTCCCAGACCTTCGTCGTACAGATGGCCGCCCCCAAGGGCTGATAGCCCGCGGCTAGCCCCTTGGCCACCGACATGATGTCAGGCTCCACCCCGTCATGCTCCAGCGCGCGCCACGTGCCACAGCGCCCGGCGCCCGACATCACCTCGTCCGAGATCATCAGGACGCCATACCGGCTACAAATTTCGCGCACCGCCTTTGCATAGCCCTCGGGCGCAGGCACACAGCCCCCGGCCGCACCGACCACCGGTTCAAAGACAAAGCCCGCCACGGTTTCCGGCCCCTCACGCAGGATCGCAGCCTCCAGCTCGGCGGCACAGGCGGCACCAGCGGTTTCCGCAGTGGCCCCGGCGATCGGGCGATAGACGTTGGCGGGGGAGAGTTTCACCGAGGGGAGGAAGGCCCCCTCATAGGCTGCCGTCCGCTCGGCAAAACCCGACAGGCCCAGCGCACCCAGCGTATTCCCGTGCCAAGATCGTTGGCGGGAAATGAACTTGCGCCGCGTCTTCTGACCAATCGCCGTTTGGTATTGCAGCGCAATCTTCAGGCAGCTCTCCACCGCCTCGGACCCGCCGGTGACATAGACCATCTCGCGCAGCGTACCACCGCAACGGGCGCGGATGATCGCGGTCAACTCCTCCAGCGCGTCGGTGGTAAAGTTGTAGCGATAGCCATGCGCGATCTGGCCCAGTTGGTCACAGATTGCACGGTTCACTTCCTCATTCGCATGGCCCAGACAATAAACCGCAGGCCCCCCGGAGCCGTCGATATATTGCTTGCCGTCGGCATCCCAAAGGTAACTGCCCTTGGCCCGCACCACCTTTGGCAGGGCGTTGGTGTCTTTCAGATTGGTGGCTTGGCTGGACATGCGACGGCTCCTCGGGTTGCCCCGAGACTGTCAGCGCTGACCGGCGCCTGCAAGGGGTCAGGCGCGCTTGCCAACAGTGGCGACGCCCAGAACCTCCAGCACCTTGGCCTCGATCTCGGGCGCATTCATGCCCGCATCGCGATACATCGCCTCGGGTGAGGCGTGATCAATGAAGGTGTCCGGCAGGACCATCGAGCGGAACTTAAGCCCGCGGTCAAACACGCCCTCATCAGCCAAAAGCTGTGCAACATGGCTGCCGAAGCCGCCAATCGCCCCTTCTTCGATGGTGATGAGCGCCTCGTGGTCGCGGGCCAGCCGCAGGATCATCTCGCGGTCCAAGGGTTTGGCAAAGCGGGCGTCGGCGGTTTCGGCGGCCTCGAATTCATCCCAGATTGCGCGAAGATCGTCGCGCAAGTCATTGGGCAGCAGGCCAAAGATGCGATCTGCGGCGCGGGCTTCGGCGGCTTGGGTGTCGGCAGAGCCATGCGCGGCACC
>CALBSG010000017.1 GCA_937927675.1 uncultured Paracoccaceae bacterium
TACGAGATAGTACAAGGTGACTGGAGTTCAGACGTGTGCTCTTCCGATCTGGCCTATTATGCCGATTACCGCTTTGCCGATCTGTCGAGCGATGTCGTGCGGGCGCCCGCCACACTGTTGGACGAAATCCGCGCTGTTGATGGCGTCATTCAAGCAGAGCCGCGCATCTTGAAACTGGCGCGTCCCGAACTGGAGGGCATGGTCGAACCAGCCTCGTTGCTTCTGGTCTCTGTGCCGCAAGAGGGGGGGCTGAACCGGCTTTACTTGCGCGCCGGGGCCTTGCCGCATCCGGATGCGGCCAATGAGGCGGTGGTCTCGCAGGATTTCGCCACGGCGCATGGCCTGCGCGAGGGGGCACATCTGACGGTCGTGATGAATGGCAAACGGCGCGACCTTGTCATCACCGGAATCGCCCTGTCCCCCGAATTCATCTATGCCTTGGGACCGGGCGAGATGATGCCGGACCCGCGCCGTTTTGGGGTGGTCTGGTTGCCCCGCCCTGCCTTGGAGCAGGCCTACGATCTGAAGGGTGCCTTTTCGAACCTTGTCCTGCGGATTGCCCCCGGTGTGACCGAAGCGAGGGTCATTGCGGCCCTTGATCGTATCACGGCGCCCTATGGCGGCGGCGGTGCGACAGGACGAGCCGAGCAAACCTCGCACGCTTTCCTTGATGCGGAACTGAAGCAGTTGGGAGCCATGGTAAAGGTGCTGCCGCCCATCTTCCTGATGGTGGCCGCCATGCTGGTGCATATGACGCTTTCGCGCCTGATCACGCTTGAGCGCGAACAGATCGGGCTTTTGAAGGCGCTGGGCTACACGCCAGTGCAAATCGCGCAGCATTATCTGGAATTCGTGCTGTTGATCGCGGCAGGGGGGGGGCTGCTGGGCTTTGTTGCAGGCGCATGGCTTGGGGCGGGGTTGGCACAACTTTATGCGCGGTTCTTTTCCTTTCCTTTTCTTGTGTTTGGCACGGATTTCCGGGTCTACGGATTGGCCGCGTTTGTTACCTGTTTGGCTGCGGCCGGGGGCGCGCTGCAATCCCTGCGATCGGTGCTGGCTTTGCCGCCCGCCGTGGCAATGGCCCCGCCCACGCCGGCGGATTACGGTCGTGGCGCAAGTGGGCTGCTGCGGGCGATCCCTTTGCGTCAGACAGGTCGCATGGTGCTGCGCCACCTGCTGCACTGGCCCGCCCGCACGGCGTCCAGCGTGCTTGGAATGGCCATGGCGGTTGCGATCCTTGTCGCCTCGCTCTGGTCCTTCGGCTCGATTGACCACATGATCCATGTGACGTTCCAGTTGGCAGAGCGGCAGGATGTGAAAGTGGTCTTTACCGCAGCGGAACCGATGCAGGCGATAAATGACCTTCGACATATGCCGGGTGTGTTGGCCGCCGAACCGTTCCGCACGATAGCGGCGAAACTGACGCATGGAACAAGGTCGAAACGACTGGCGATCGATGGGCGCCCCGGCGATGCCCGGCTGTCGCGCGTCCTGTCCCCCGCTCTGGCACCAATGCCAATGCCCGAGGCAGGGCTGCTTTTGAGCGAG
>CALBSG010000018.1 GCA_937927675.1 uncultured Paracoccaceae bacterium
GACGTGCTGCCGATCACCGGCACCGTGCCGCATGCCAGTGATTTCACCGGCGGCAAAGTCGAGGCTGCTCAACGCTCCATCGACTATATGGGCCTGACCGCAGGTCAGAAGCTGACCGACATCACCATCGATACGGTGTTCATCGGCTCTTGCACCAATGGCCGGATCGAAGACCTGCGGGCGGCGGCTGCCGTGCTGAAGGGCAAGAAGGTCAAGGACGGCATGCGGGCGATGGTCGTGCCGGGTTCTGGTCTTGTGCGCGCACAGGCCGAAGAAGAGGGCCTTGCCCAGATCTTCATCGACGCTGGTTTTGAATGGCGTCTGGCGGGCTGCTCGATGTGCCTTGCGATGAACCCCGACCAGCTGGCGCCGGGCGAACGTTGCGCTTCAACGTCGAACCGCAACTTCGAAGGTCGTCAGGGCTATAAGGGTCGCACCCATTTGATGAGCCCTGCCATGGCTGCCGCCGCCGCAATCACCGGTCACCTGACCGATGTGCGCGAAATGATGAACGAAGCCGTGTAAGGACCGGACAAGATGGAAAAATTCACCACCCTGACCGGCGTCGCGGCGCCCATGCCGTTGGTCAACATCGACACCGACATGATCATTCCCAAGCAGTTCCTGAAGACGATTCAGCGGTCGGGCCTGGGCAAGAACCTGTTTGATGAGATGCGCTTTGACCGCGAAGGCAATGAAGTTGCCGATTTCGTGCTGAACCAGCCGGCCTATCGCAAGGCCGAGATTCTGGTGGCGGGCGATAACTTTGGCTGCGGCTCGTCGCGCGAACATGCGCCTTGGGCTTTGCTGGATTTCGGCATCCGTTGCGTGATCTCCACCAGCTTTGCCGACATCTTCTTCAACAACTGCTTCAAGAACGGCATCCTGCCGATCGTTCTGCCGCAAGAGCAGGTCGATGTGCTGATGGCTGACGCCCGCAAAGGCGCCAACGCCCGTCAGACCGTGGATCTTGAGGCACAGACCGTCACCACCTCAGACGGTCAGGTGTTTTCCTTCACCGTTGACGCGCATCGCAAACACTGCCTGATGAACGGTCTGGATGACATCGGCCTGACGCTGGAAAAAGCCTCGGCGATTGACAGCTTTGAAGCCAAGAACGCCACACTGCGTCCTTGGGCCTGATTAAACTATAACCACAAGATCTTGGGCCGCCCGATTGGAAACAATCTGGGCGGCCTTTTTCTGACCCCAAGTTTGATGCATTCCAGCGACACCCCCTCCCTGAAATTGCCTTACTCTTTGCCCATTTTCACGAAGCGATTGCGGGATTCGTCGAAAGAAGGCACAAATTGGGCAAGATTGAGGCAATCCGCCACAAAGTGCGGGACAATACCGGGACAAGAGGTTGGCATAGCACCGGCCTCGATCGGGTTGAGGGTAGCAAGGCAGTGGTTTCGCAACTGACAGGCGCGCTGATGCGTGCAGTGCTAGTAATGGTCTTGGTGGCGACGCCATCCATGCTGCTTTTGGACGTCACTGCAGACGCCAAGCAGATGGTGGCGCTTGTGGCGCTGTTTTTGGGCGTTTTGACCTTTGTCGAATACAACTCCACTTACCCCAGCCTTGTCGAATTCCGGGACGCGCCGCCGTTCAACCGCATTCGCTTTCTGATGCTGTTTGCGACCGTTTTCTTCATCGCGACCATCGAACGCGGCAAGCTGGCCCCCTCGGCCCTGACCGATTTTACAACGGCCGTTGGCACGCTGATCGGCGTGTCGATGGATTTTCCCTATAGCCCGGTGCGGCTGGCAACGCTGATGATGGCCGACGGGGCCTCGGCCGAACAGGTGTCGCATGTGCGCACGGCGGCGGGGATGGCCTATCTGATATCGCTGATTTCCCTGTCGGTTTTTGTGGTCGCGCTCAAATCTGGCAACTGGCCGTCGCGTGGGCGGGCCTTTAACGTCTGGGTCAATCTGCCGACCTTTGATCCGACCACGGGGGGCGACGTCGTGGCGCGCTTGCAGCGTGATGCAAGGGTGAACATCGCGCTGGGCTTCCTTTTGCCCTTCCTGATCCCCGCCGTTGTGATGATTTCTTCAAGCGGGTTTGAGCCTTTGGCGCTGACCTCGTCGCAAACTCTGATCTGGACGATGACGGCATGGGCCTTTTTACCTGCAAGCCTTTTCATGCGTGGTATCGCCATGGGGCGGGTCGCCGACATGATTCTGGCGCGCCGCAACGCCAACCGCGCGCAGCAAGTCGCGCGCGACGGCTTGGCTACGGCCTGATTTTCGCCTGCCGTTGGGTTGGGATGGCACAGGCCGACAGCCTGCGGATTGCAACCTATAATGCCGATCTTTCGGCCTCTGGTCCGGGGCTCTTGCTGCAGGATCTAAGGAAAGACGACATGCCGCCGCAGCGCGCGGCGGCTGTGCAGGCGATTGCAGAGTTGAATGCCGATGTGATCGTTCTGACCGGGATCGACTATGATCTAAAGGCCGAGTCCTTGGCCGAGCTCGCGGCCAAACTGACGGCGGAGGGCGCGCCCTATCCGCATCTTTTGGCGCTGCGCCCCAATACCGGGGTGCCGACAGGGCGCGATTTGGATGGCAACGGCCGATTGGGCGAGCCGCGCGATGCCCAAGGCTGGGGCCGCTTTCCCGGCGAGGGGGGCATGGCCGTTCTGTCGCGGTTGCCGCTAGGCACGGATGGGCGGGATTTTTCGGATTTTCTTTGGGCGGATCTGCCGGGCAATCTGATGCCCGATGCTGATCCTGCCCGCGACATCCAGCGCCTGCACAGCACGGGCGCGTTTGAAATTCCGGTGCGGCTGCCCGATGGCAAGACGCTGCGGCTTTTGACCTTTTATGCCAGCCCCCCGGTTTTTGATGGTCCCGAGGACCGCAATGGCCGCCGCAACCATGACGAGGCCGCATTCTGGCTGCATCTTTTGGCCGGCGATTTGCCCTATGATCCGCCAGCGCCGCCCTTTGTTCTGTTGGGCCAGACCAGCCTTGATCCCGCCGATGGCGAGGGGCGGCCGGCCGCTTTGCGGGCGCTATTGGCCCATCCCGCCCTGCAAGACCCCCATCCACGCGGTGCGGCGGGGCGGGTTGACCCCGGCCATAAGGGCGATCCGGCGCTGGATACTGCGCTTTATGAGCGCTTGGGCGGATTGCGGGTTGAGGTGATCTTGCCCTCGGCTGATCTGACGGTGCAGGGGGCTGGGGTGATTTGGCCCGCTGCAACCGACACCTTTACCCCCACCCTTGTCACCGCTTCCCGCCATCGCCCGCTTTGGGTTGATATCGCCCTGCCTTAGGCCTTGCCCGCTTGACCCCGCGCGGCCCTTTGGCTACGCCAACGGCGACCCATTTTGCAGGAGCGCCCGATGGCCAATCCCTCTCTTCTTATCCTTGCTGGTGACGGCATCGGCCCCGAAGTCATGGCCGAAGTCAAAAAGATCATCGGCTGGATGGGCGCCAAGCGCGGCGTTCAGTTCGACGTCAGCGAAGATCTGGTCGGCGGCTGCGCCTATGACAAGCACGGCACGCCGCTGCATGACGACACCATGGCCAAAGCACAGGCGGCTGACGCCGTGCTTTTGGGGGCTGTTGGCGGCCCGAAATATGACGTTCTGGATTTCTCGGTAAAGCCCGAACGCGGCCTGCTGCGCCTGCGCAAGGAAATGGACCTGTTTTCGAACCTGCGCCCGGCCCAGTGCTTTGATGCGCTCGCCGATTTCTCGTCGCTGAAAAAAGACGTCGTGGCGGGTCTGGACATCGTCATCGTGCGCGAACTGACGTCGGGCGTCTATTTTGGCGAACCGCGCGGTATCTTCAAAGAAGGCAACGAGCGCGTCGGCATCAACACCCAGCGCTATACCGAATCCGAAATCGCGCGCGTGGCCCGCTCGGCTTTCGAACTTGCGCGTAAGCGCAACAACAAGGTCTGCTCGATGGAGAAGGCCAACGTCATGGAATCGGGCATTCTGTGGCGCGAAGTGGTGCAAGAAGTGCACGACAAGGAATACCCCGATGTGCAGCTGACCCACATGTACGCCGACAATGGCGCGATGCAGCTGTGCCGTTGGCCCAAGCAGTTTGATGTGATCGTCACCGACAACCTGTTTGGCGATGTGCTGTC
>CALBSG010000019.1 GCA_937927675.1 uncultured Paracoccaceae bacterium
AGTTCACTTTCAGCCCAAATCCACCCGGAAAGACCGCAATGTCCCGCGCCCGCTTTGGGCGCAGGACGCTGACCCCACCCCGAAACCGACAGGTGAAAATGACCACCGGACTCCGGCAGTCATTGGGTGAAAGGCCCCTTCAGGGCGACGGACATCGGGTGCCCAACGACCCGCCATCAACGGGCTGATGACAGAAAAGCCGCACGCTTTGCTTGTTCTTCCGCGAGTTCATCTTCGTCCCAATATCCGATCAGGATTCCGGCTTCGAGGTTCAGATCATAGGCCTGCGCACGCGCGTCACTTCGGGTGATCTCGGCATCGGAGACAGTGGTCTGGGTGCGGGTTGTCCGGCTCCATTTCGCCAGCGCCTCGTACAACCGGGCGCGGATTTCAGCATGAGCCGGATCGGTGCCAAGATCATGAAGCTCTTGCGGGTCACCTGCCAGATCGTACAGCATCGGGGCAAAGCCATCGGCGTGGATGTATTTGAAGCGCCCATCAAAGACCATGTAAAGCCGTGCATCCGGGATCGGAACGTCAAACTTTATCCGTGCCAGATCAAAGGCATAATCATACTCGCTGATCGCAACCTTGCGCCATTCGGGGCGCTCGCCCCGCAGCAATGGCATCAGAGAACGGCCTTCCAGAACATGCGGAACCGCCGCCCCGCCAAAGGTTTCGACAAAGGTCGGTGCAAGGTCGATCATTTCAACCAGCGCATCGCAGGTGGTGCCGCGCGTGGCATCGGCAGCCGGGGACGGATCGGCGACAATCAATGGCACCTGCACCGACGGCGTGTGGAACAGATATTTTTCGCCCAGCCAGTGATCGCCCAGATAATCGCCATGATCCGAGGTGAAGACCACCATTGTCTCTTCTGTCAGCCCCTCCTCCTCCATGAAACGGAACAGAAGGCCCAATTGAACATCGATCTGCTTGATAAGACCCATATAGGCCGGGATCACGGTCTCCCGCGCGCCCTCGCGGTTGAAGACGGTGGAATAACGCTCGTCCTGAAAGGCCTTTAGGATCGGATGCGGGGTCTGGCGTTCTGCCTCGGCCCGGTTGGCGGGCAGCACATGTTCTGGCCCATACATGTCATGATAGGGCGCTGGCACGATATAGGGCCAATGCGGTTTGATATAGGACAGGTGCAGGCACCAGCTTTGGCCCTTGGACTTGGCTTCGCGCATGAAATCCATGGCGCGACGGGTCATATAGGGGGTTTCGGAATCTTCTTCGGCCACCCGGGCGGGTTTGTTTGCATGTGAATAAAGCCAACCGTTCTGCAGCGTACCATCCGCAGCCTGACCGGAATTGGCCAGATGTTCCCAAGGGTTCGCCGCATCATAGCCTTTGTCACGCAGATAACGGTCATAGTCCGGATCGGGGGAGTATGGCCCGTCGGGATGCAAACCATCGTCCCGCTCATAGGGTTCGAAGCCACATTCCGAGACATGGACACCAATCACGCTGTCGGGCTGAATACCAAGCCGCTCCATGCCTTCGTCATCGGCGACCATATGCGTCTTGCCCACCAGCACGGTGCGCACATCCAGCTTTCTCAGATGATCGCCCAGCGTCAATTCACCCACCTTCAGCGGCACCCCGTTTTGGGTGCTGCCGTGGCTGCGCATATAGCGCCCAGTATAGGCGCACATCCGCGACGGGCCGCAAATGGTGGATTGCACGAAGGTCTGGGTGAAGCGCACGCCGCGCGCGGCCAGCGCATCAATGTTGGGGGTGTGCAGATGCGGGTGCCCATAGCACGACAGATAGTCCGCGCGCAGTTGGTCGCACATGATGAAAAGCACGTTCTTGGCCATGGTTCACTCCGTCGGCCGCTGGTCACGGTAGTGCCAGAACAGCCATTTCTTCTCCAGCCGGAGCACCCCGGCATTCACAAGGATTCCCGCCAGCGAGATAAAGGCGATGCCGGCCAGACCAGCATCGATTTTGAAGGTTTCCTGACTGCGTTGCAGGTAGGTGCCGATGCCATTGGTCGCGAGCAACATTTCTGAGGTCACGCTGACCAAAAGGCTTGAGGCAATCGCCAGCCGCGCCCCGGTGGCGATCATCGGCAGCGACGAAGGCCAGTCGATCAGCCGCATCGTCTCGATCCGGCTGAGGTGGAGCGATCTTGCCACCCGTGACAGCATGGGATGAATGGAATGGGACGCCTCATAGGTGTTCATCAGCAAAGGCACGGCGGCGGCATAGGCGATAATCACCACCTTGGCCCAGTCACCGGTTCCGGCAAACAGCATGACCAACGGGATGATGGCCGGTGGCGGCAGGGTGGCCAGCATGTCCATCAGCGGCTCCAGCACCCGGCCAAGGATACGAACGCGTCCAAGACAGATCCCCAAGGGGATCATCGTCACGGCGGCAAGCCCAAAGCCCATGGCCGCGCGCAGCAGCGTGACCCCCAATTCCCGCAGGATGACAGGGTAATTCGACCAGATCGCCAGCGTGACCTTGGCCGGTCCGGGAAACAGGGGCGTCTTTTGCAGCAAGGCCGCCCCCTGCCAAAGACCCAGAATGGCCAGCGGCACCAAAAGCCCCAAGAGGGCGATGCGGGTTTCGCGTTTCATTCCGGGCGCTCCATCATGCGGATGTGCCAGCCGGTCAGGCCTCGGCGCAAAAGGTTAACCAGCCCGTTCAGCAGCACGCCATTGATGGCGACCAGAAACATCAGACCAAAGACCTCGGGCGTCCGCATGGCGAAGGCTTTTTTGAAAATCATAAAGCCGATGCCATCACGGCCAGCCAGCATTTCCGACACGATGACCGCGATCAGGCTGAGCGTCGCGGCATAGCGGATGCCGGTAAAAATCTCAGGCAACGCCGCAGGAAGCTTGACCCGCCATAGCAGCCCCCAATCGGTCAGCCCGAACATCCGCCCGGTGTTCAGCTGTACCTGCCCCACCCCGGCCAAGGCGGCGACACCGTTCAGATAGGGCGGCCAGACCGTGACCAGAATGATGACAAAGGCGTAAAGCTTGGTTCCAAGGCCCAGCATGAACACGGCCATCGGCACGAAAGCTGCCGGCGGAATGGGTTGCAGCACATCCGAAACATAGCGGATGCCGCGCGACAGCACTGGCGACAGGTCGGACAAGATCGCCAGCGCCACGCCCAGCAGGGCGATCAAGCTGGTACTGATCAGCAGGGAACCGGTCATCGGCCCATCCTAGCCAGGA
>CALBSG010000020.1 GCA_937927675.1 uncultured Paracoccaceae bacterium
GCTCGGCGTCATAGCCACGCTCGGCGATGGCTTGCGTGCGGGATTTCAGCCCCGCCTCGATCTGGGCGATCTCGGCATTGGCGTCTTTCAAGGGATCAACCCAGTCCCATTTCGTGGGGAGCCAGTCGGCGGCGAGCATACGAGGCCGCTCGGCCTCATAGCCAGGCAGGGACAAGACCCCTGACAGCACCGCGAGATCGAGCCAGCGCGCATAGACAGGACGACAGAGCTGGTAGACCATCACAGAATGCTGCCAGGCCGAGACCCGGCGGCGGAATTCGATAAGTGCAAGCCGGGAGTTTGAGAAGTTCCCCTTCACCATGTCATTGGTCAGATAAGGATAAGGGATGCCAAGTGCGGCTGCGATCTGCAGAAGCGTTCGATACTGGAAGGGCTCATAGGTGGCCCCGCTATCCGCAGGCTGGCCGATGGTCACATCTTCCCCAGGATCGAGCCGCACGATTTGACCGGGACTGATCTGCATGCCATCCGGTGCCTCCTCATCGTCCAAGGGCGCGAGCGGGTTTTCTGGGGCGGGGGAGGTCACGAACATGGCATACATCGCGGCGACCTTCTTCCGGTCAAGCTCGGCATCGTCATACTGGTCGAGCAAGAACAACTTCACGATGGCCGGCGCGAGTTTAGAGACCCCGCGCAATTGCCCGGCCTCGACCGGGTCGATCACATGAATGACCTCCGAGGCCGGCACCCGCACGGTCTCGAAGGCAAGCCCGGGATCGGTGCTGTCGCCGGGATGGCGACGCAGGAAGTGATAGGCCACACGCCGTCCGATCCGGTCAAACTCAATGCCCTGACGGATGGTATTGCCATTCGCGGCCACACCGGTCTCGTGAAGAGGCAGCATCTCCGAGGGGAGCACCTGAAGCTGCAGCGGTACCGCCAGCCCGTCCTCTGCCCGACGCGGCCGGATCCGAACAAAAACCTCGCCGGCCAAGAACATCTCACGAGCGGCGCGGCGCTGCAGCCCGTAAAAATCGGTTAGACCCTCGGCATCCGCCTCATCGGTCCAGGCAAGCCACAGCCGCTGCAACTCTTCCTTCTGGGTCGCATCCGCGAGCTTTGATATCGGCTTGATCCCATCGCCGACGGTATTGGCCGCCCAGCTTTCCACCGCATTCACCGCATAGCCATTGTTGCGCACGAGCCAGCGGGCGCGGGCCGTGATGTCAGGGCCAGAAGCCGCAATCAGCGCATTCACATGCGCCCGCGTGGCCTGGAACCCCCGCAGGCGCCGATGGTGCTGGCCCGCATCGAACCCGCCGATGAAGGCGCCAAGGCGCTGCCGCCAGTGCATCGCAGCGCCCATCACAGGTCTTTCCCCGCATAGGGGCGCAAGATGCGCCCAGCGCCGCGCTCCATCTTGGCAATGCGCCGCTCGACATCGCCAATCGCGGCGGCGAGCTCGGCGTCCGTGCCATAGGTCACGGTTTTGCCGTCGTAGCTGACCGACCGCGTGCCGCTGTAGCGCGCAGTCAAGAGCGCGCTCAGGCGGAGTTTCAACTCGTCGAGGGTCATTGGGATCTCTTGCTCATTCCATGTATCGGGGCGTGCTGATCTTCCAGCCGCGCCGCCGGGTGGCGGTGATCTGTCCGGCCTGAGGCTCAGCCGCTTTCTCGGTCTCCGCGATTTCCGCAACAGCCAGGGTTTCGACCCCTGCCTGCCTCTCCAGTTGCCGCCACATCCGCTCATCGAAACGATCAGCCCCAAGGATCCAGGCCGCCGCCCGGGCGTAGACGCGGGTATCAAGCGCCTCATTCCGCTCCCGCATCTTTTGCCATTCCTGCCGGGCATAGCCGCGCCGATCGCGGATCGTGACCAATTGCTCGGCGACCAATTGCTTTAACCATTCGCTGTCAGCCCAGTCGGGCAGATGGATCGTGCCTGCAGGTGTTGGCACGCCAAGCGCGCGATCCTCATCCGAAGGCCGTTCCAGCCGCAGATAGCGATAGGTTTCCGCCTTGAAGGTGGCCGTCGCCACGGTCCAGAGCCGCGCCCCGCGCTTGAGTTTGCGCCCATTTACGGTTGCATCGACAAAGGTCGGCCCCGCGACGGGCGTGGCCCGGTTGAACCCCTCAAGCCCCTTAACCGGTGCCACCTGCGCAATGCCCTGCACCCGCGCCCAAGCATAGACGGCGGCGGTTTCATATCCGGTGTCGATCGCCAGTTTGGCGAGCGGCATCACCGCGCCGTTCTCATGCACCCAGGTGCGGCTGAGGAGCGCGGTCAGCGCCGCCCAGCAGGCCGGATCGACCGGACCGCCGGGAAGGACGATGTGATCGATGAGCCAACTTGTCCCACCGCGACCCCAAGCCCAGACATCGACCTCGATGCGGTCCTTCTGTACATCGGCCCCCGCCGTGAGGAACAAGCCCCCCGCCGGGATCTGCGCCGCGAACACCTCGCGCCGGTCGGCCAGCCGCTGCCATTCTGGTGCATCTCCACTTTCGACCCAAGTTTCGCCGAGGAGCGTGTTACGCGCCGCGCGCAGCATCTCGTCGGATCCTTGGGCAGCGAGCCACTCTCGCGCGATCTGTTCCCAGCTTTTCCAGCCGATTGGTGAATAGAGCGCCGAGAGGTGGAAGCCGATGGCGTTCGGATCTGCACTTACCCTCGTGGCCCGCCACTCGCCCCGTGCCAACATCTCCGTCTTGTGGTGCTCTGCGATGGGCCGCTCACAACTGGCACAATGATAGGCTGCCGTTTCCGGTTTTCCCTTTGCCCAGCGCAAGCGCTCGAACTGCAGCCATTGCATATGGCCACAATGCGGGCAGGGCACAAAGTAGCGCCGCTGGTCCGAGGCCTCGAACTCGCGCTCGATGCGAGAAAGCCCCCGGATCGTCGGCGTCGAGACCATGAACACCTTGCGCCGATGCGCGAAGGTCGTCGTCCGCGCCTCAGCCAGCGTGACCGG
>CALBSG010000021.1 GCA_937927675.1 uncultured Paracoccaceae bacterium
TGGGCAGCCTGAAATGCGATTGCGGCCCGCAACTGCACGCCGCTTTGGCGCAGATGGGCAGCGAAGGCAGCGGCGTTCTGCTGTATCTGAACCAAGAAGGCCGCGGCATTGGCCTTGCCAACAAGATGCGCGCCTATTCCTTGCAAGATCAGGGCTTTGATACGGTAGAGGCCAATCATCGTTTGGGGTTTGAAGATGACGAGCGCGATTTCCGCATCGGGGCTGCAATCCTGAAACAGATGGGGTTTTCGCAGGTACGGCTTTTGACCAACAATCCGAAAAAGCTGGCGATGCTGGCCGCCTGCGGCTTGACGGTGGTGGAACGCGTCCCGCTGAAAGTTGGCGAGACGCAGGAAAACGCCGCTTATCTGGCCACCAAGGCCGCCAAATCGGGGCATTTGCTGTGACACCGTTTGATCTGGTCGTCACCCCGATGGGGGTGCGGTTTCTGAACCGGGTGTTTCCCTGCACCGTGGGGCGCGGCGGCGTTGTCGCGGGCCACACCAAGCGCGAGGGCGACGGGGCGACGCCAACAGGGGTTCACCGCATCACCGGCATGCTCTACCGCCCTGACCGGATCTCCGCGCCGCAGCATTGGGCCGTGCCGATCGGGCCGATGGACCTGTGGTCTGACGACCCAAAGGACGTGGATTACAACCACATGGTCCGCGCCCCGCATCGCTTTGGCCATGAGACGCTGCGCCGCGCCGATCCGCTTTATGATCTGGTGCTTTTGACCGATTGGAACTGGCCGCAGGCCGTGCCGGGGCGCGGTTCGGCCATTTTCTTGCACCGCTGGCGCAGACCGGGCTACCCCACGGCGGGTTGTGTGGCCTTTGCCCCAAGCGATCTGCGGTGGATTGCCGAACGTATCACACCCGGCACAAGGTTGATCGTGCGTTAAACCCGCTCGATCAGCACTGCGGTTCCCTGACCCACGCCCACGCACATGGTGGCAAGACCGTAACGCCCCCCTGTCCGCGCCAGTTCCAAGGCCGCCGTCCCGACAATGCGCGCGCCGGTCATGCCCAAGGGATGGCCCAGCGCGATCGCCCCCCCATTGGGATTCACGCGGGGATCATCATCGGCAATCCCCAGCCCCCGCAGCACCGCAAGACCCTGCGCGGCGAAGGCCTCATTCAGTTCGATCACCGACAGATCGGCCACGGTCAGCCCATGCTGCGCCAAAAGCTTTTGCACCGCGGGCACTGGGCCATAGCCCATGACGCGCGGGGCCACCCCGGCCGACGCCGCCCCCAAAATTCGTGCAATCGGCTTCAGCCCGTTGGCTTTCGCCGCCTCGGCACTGGCAATCAGCAACGCCGCCGCGCCATCATTCACACCGCTGGCATTGCCAGCCGTGACCGTGCCATCTGCCCGCGTGATGGGCCGCAGTTTGGCCAAATCTTCGGGCTTCGTGTCACCGCGCGGATGTTCATCGTGGGTCACTTCAGCAGTCTTGCCGCGCCCCAGATCCACCGTCACCGCCACAATCTCCGCCCCAAGCCGCCCGTTGGCCTGCGCCGCGCCGGCAAGCCGCTGTGAGCGCAGCGCAAACGCGTCCTGATCGGTACGCGAAATGCCATAGTGATCGGCAAGGTTTTCGGCGGTTTCCGGCATCGAATCCGTGCCATAGGCCGCCTGCATCTTTGGGTTCACAAAGCGCCAGCCGATGGTGCTGTCGGCCACCTCGGCAACCCGCGAAAAGGCGCTGTTCGCCTTGGGCATCACCAAGGGCGCGCGGGTCATGCTTTCGACGCCCCCCGCAATCGCCAGCCCAATCTCTCCTGCCTTGATCGCCCGCGCTGCTGCTGACACCGCCTCCATCCCCGATCCGCACAGCCGGTTCACGGTTGCCCCTGGCACGGTTTCTGGCAAACCGGCCAACAACAGCGCCATGCGCGCGACGTTGCGGTTGTCTTCACCCGCCTGATTGGCGCACCCCATCCAAACTTCTTCGACCGCCGCCGGGTTCAGCCCCGGATTGCGCGCCAAAAGCGCCGCCAACGGGATGGCTGCCAGATCATCGGTGCGAACATGGGCCAAGACCCCGGCGTAGCGGCCAATCGGGGTGCGGATATAGTCGCAGATCAAGGCATCAGACATGGCGGGCCTCCTCGTGTTGCCCCCATGATCTTTCAAGCTTGAAGAAAATGCAAGCCGCCATAAAGCGGCGCAGGGGCTGGACGCCCGGCGCGACCCAAGGCACTGTGCCGCAAATGGGGGGGCGCAATGGATCTGAATTCCGATCTGGGCGAGGGCTTTGGTCCTTGGGCAATGGGGGATGATGCCGCGATGCTGGGGATTGTCACCTCGGCCAATATTGCCTGTGGTGGCCATGCCAGTGACCCTGACACCATGTTCGCGACCTTGGCGATGGCGGCGGAACGGGGGGTCAGCATCGGCGCGCATCCCGGATATGCCGACCGCCTTGGCTTTGGCCGCCGCGTGATCCCAATGGCACCTGCCGAGATTGCCAACATGGTCGCGGCACAGGTGGGGGCGCTGCAAGGCGTTGCTGCCCTTGCAGGCGCGCGGGTCACCTATGTAAAGGCCCATGGCGCACTGGCCAATCTGGCCGCTGACCGGCGCGAGGTCGCAGATGCCATCGCAGGGGCGATCAAAGCGCTGCCGGGGGGGCTGGCCATTCTGGCGATTTCCGGCACCGAGTTAGAGGCTGCAGGCCGCGCCGCGGGTCTGCCGACCTATTCCGAAATCTTCGCCGACCGCGCCTATCTGCCCAACGGTCGCCTTGTGCCGCGCACCCGACCGGATGCGATGATCCATGGCGCGAAAGAGGCGGCAGAACGGCTTTTGGCGTTCTTAAGTGCAGGGCGGATGCCCGTCATCGGTGGCGATCCGATTCCGCTGGCCGCGCAGTCGATCTGCGTGCATGGCGACAGCCCCGAGGCCGTGGCCATGGCAACCGAAATCCGCGCCCGGTTGACGGCGGCTGGGGTGACATTGGCCCCCTTTGTCGGATGACCGGCTTTCCGCAGTTCCGCCCCGTGGCCGAGCATGGCCTGTTGGTCGAGTTTGGCGATCGGCTGAATGAGGCCAGCCATGCCGCCGTGCTGCGGCTGGACCGGGCCTTGGCCGCTCAGCCCTTTCCCGGTTTTACCGAGGCTGTTCCGGCCTATGTCAATCTGCTGGTCCGGTTTGACCCGTTGGTGATCGACCACGCCGGCGTGGAAAATGCGTTGCGCGCCCTCTTGCTCGCCGCACCCACCGCCACGCAGACCGGCGCGCTGCGCAGCGTCGATGTGGTTTATGATGGCGCCGATCTGGCCGAGGTCGCCACCCGGACAGGCCTGACACCCGATCAGGTCATCGCCACGCATCTGGCCGGCGACTACTCTGTCGCACTTTACGGCTTTGCGCCGGGCTATGCCTATCTCTCTGGCCTGCCGGACCCGATCCGCCTGCCACGCAAGGATGCGGCTGTGCGCGGGGTTCCTGCCGGATCGGTCATCATTGCTGCTGGCCAATGCATCGTCACCACCCTGACCATGCCCACCGGCTGGTGGATCATCGGCCATTCGCCCACCCTGATCCTTGACCCGACGGGCCCCCAGCCCTTTCTGTTCGATGTCGGTGATCGGGTGAAATTCCGGCGGGTCAGCCCGTGACCGCGCGTCTGAACATCCGCTTTGCCGGGCCGCATGTCTCGGTGCAGGACACCGGCCGTCCGGGCATGGCACGCTTTGGCGTGCCCGGGTCGGGGCCAATGGACCGAACGGCCATGGCAGCGGCCAATCTGGCGCTTGGCAATCTCGCCGGGGACGCTTGCATTGAGGTCTCGCTGGGTGGCCTGACGCTGGAGTGCACCGAAGGCACGGTCAGCTTTACCGTCGCGGGCGGCGGCTTTATCGTGGATCACGCCGGGCAGAAATCCGGCGCATGGCAGGTGGCAACCTTGCGCGCTGGGGAAACGCTGGTTTTGCGCCCCGGCCCTTGGGGGGCATGGTCCTATCTGGCCTTTGCCGGGCAATTGCAGGCAGCCGATTGGCTGGGCGCAAAGGCCACCCATTCTCAATCCGGTTTTGGGGGTGGCAAGCTGTCAAACGGGGGACGTTTGGACGTCGCCAATCCCCGCGTCTTGTCGGATCGTCCCCTGCCCTGCCCCCCCTTTGCCCGCCCCCCCCGCGAGATCCGCGCCACGCTTGGCCCGCAGGATCGTTTTTTTACTGCCGAGCAAATCGCCAGCTTGGAGAACGCAGTCTGGCGGTTATCCGCAGCTTATGACCGAATGGGCGTGCGGCTTTCCGGGCCAAAGCTCTTGCCCGACGCGCCGCTGGACATGCCGTCAGAGCCGGTGGCCCGAGGTTCGGTTCAGGTGGCGGGTGATGGGGTCGCAACCGTGCTCTTGGCCGATCACCAGACCACGGGCGGATACCCAAAAATCGCCACGGTGCTGGACGCCGATCTTGACCGATTTGCCCAACTCCGCCCCGGCGACGGCTTTCGTCTGCGCATAGTGACCGCAGAACAGGCGGTTGTGCATGCCCGTCTGATGGCCCGGCAGCGCAGCACATGGCTGGCCACCCTTGGCCCTCATCGGTAAAGCCCCGCCTGCGCCCCCTCGCGCGCCAATTGCATCATCAGATCCTGCGCTGCCGAACTTGCGCCGCCCTGCCGCCGCGTGATCCCCACCGCACCGGCCAGATAGCGTGCATCGGTCGGCACCAGCACCAGATCGCCCCGATCCAGATCCTCGGCCACCACCCCGCGTGAGATGAACCAAAGCGCGTCGGACCCCATCAGCACACCACGCGCCAAAGGCAAGGCGACAGTTTCCATCGCCGGGCGGATAGACCCCAACCCAAGGCTGACCAAATAGTCATCCACCGCGCCGCGAATGATCGCCCCCTCTGGCGGCAGGATCAGCGGGCAACGCGCCAAAGCCGACCGTGTGTCCCCCGCCAAGGGATGCCCCGCACGGGAGACAAGCACCACCTCTTCGTCGTAAAGATGCTCAAACGTCAGGCCAGCCACCTCGCGCGCGCCGGGCAGGCGGCCCAGCATCAAATCAATGCTGCCATCCCGCAACAGCCCGGTCAGATAGCTGTGCGGCCCGGTGATGACCGACAGCATCACCTCGGGCGCAAGATCGCGCAGCCGCAGCGCGATGCGCGGAAAAAGCCGGGTGGCGGCAGTGGGCAAAACCCCTACCGTCAGCCGACCCGTCCCCGCACCCGGCTGCAGTGCTGCCGTGGCGGTTTCCAGCGCCTGCAACGCAAGACTGGCATGTTGGCGAAAGACTGCGCCCTGTTCGGTCAGGATCATCCGCCGATTTTCACGCCGAAACAGCGGCACACCCAAAAGGGTTTCCGCCTCGGCCAAAGTCCGCGACAGGGCGGGCTGGGTGATGCCCTGCGCACGGGCGACCTGCGACAAGCTACCCGCCGTCGCAATCTCTAAAATGGCGCGAATGTGCCGCAGTTTCAGATTCGGATGCATGCCAGTTTGATTATGCATAATGGCTCATTTTGCATTATCCTGCTTCAAAATCGCCTGATAAGTTATGCGTTAAGGGAGAGACCCATGCAAGTTCTGACGCGGCCCTGGGGGGCGATGCATTACCGAATCGACGGTGCGACCAGTGGCCCAACCGTGGTTTTCGCCAATTCTCTGGGCACCGACCTGCGGCTGTGGGACAGCCTGCTGCCGCATCTCCCGACGGGGCTGCGCTATGTCCGCTATGACAAGCGCGGGCATGGCTTGTCTGATTTGGGTGGGCCGGTGACCGCCGCCGACCTGGCCGCGCACCACCTGCTGCTGGCCGGCGGCATCGGCGTGACACCGATTCCCTCGATTCTCGAGGCGATGACGTCGCGGGTCGACACGATCGCGGTTGACTGAACGCCGATGTCGCACGACAAGATGCCCGAGTCGTGGATCGACTACCTGAACCGCCTCGACGTCGAGCGCCTCGAACTCACCAACGACGAGATCCTCGACGCGGTCGAGCGAGGGCTGAGGCTCCAGGGTCAGGGTGAATCGGTCATCGAACCTCGCGTGCATCTCGAACCGGGCGTCTCGAATGGCCACTTCAACGTGCTCCGCGGCTCCTTGGGTGGCGACATCGACATCGCGGGAGTGAAGGTCGTCGGCGACTTCGTCGACAACTACAAGGTCGGGCTCCCGAGTGAGCTTGCACTCCTCAACTTGATGGACCGACGAACAGGCCAGCCTCGGGCGGTCATCGATGCGTCGTATCTCACCGACATGCGCACCGGTGCGGTGACGGCACTCGGGGCAAAGCACCTCGCCCGCAAAGGCTCCAAGGTGCTCGGTCACGTCGGTGCTCGCGGTACTGCGTATTGGAACGTGCGTCTTCTCGATCAC
>CALBSG010000022.1 GCA_937927675.1 uncultured Paracoccaceae bacterium
ATCACCAACTTCGGCGAAGCCATGAAGTGGCTGCTCAACGAAGTCGAGCGCGGCATCAGCAAGCAACGCTACAAAGGTCTCGGCGAAATGAACCCGTCGCAGCTGTGGGAAACCACCATGGACCCCAAGGTCCGCCGCCTGCTGCGTGTCCAGATCGACGACGCAATTGCCGCCGACGAAATCTTCACCACTCTAATGGGCGATGACGTTGAACCGCGCCGTGCTTTCATTGAGAGCAATGCGCTGTACGCAGTGTTTGCAGAGAGAGTTGTCCAACTTGTTCCGTCTGTCGACTGTTCAATGCGATATCCGCTCACGTAATCGCCACCGCTCCACATCGGAGCTGTCCAGGCCAAAGTTGCCGTAAACCCCCTCGGCACTGGTGGTCACCACATTCCAGGCCGCGCGGCCCTTGCTGATGTGGTCCAGCGACGCAAACTTGCGCGCCAGATTGTAAGGCTCTTCATAGGTGGTCGACGCGGTGGCAATGAACCCAAGGTTCTTGGTTAGCGGCGCCAGCGCCGAAAACAGCGTCACCGGCTCAAAACCTGCCACCTTGGCATTGCCGCCCTCGATCCCGCCGCCAAAGGCGATGGCAAGGCCGTCGGCCAGAAAATACGCGTCAAACAGCCCTCTTTCGGCCTCTTGCGCCAGTTTGACATGAAAATCAAAGCTGGTTGCCCCATCGGCGGGGCTATCAGGGTGACGCCAGGCGGCGATGTGCTGGCCGCCGCCGGGAAGAAACGCACCAAGGCGGATTTTGCGGGATTTGGTCATGAAACTGGCCTTTCTGGGCATAAGGAAACTGGCCCCGTCAAAAGACGGGCTCGGAATTTTAAGGGCAGGAATGTCGCAGGCGCGAAGATCAGGCGGCGGTGGCAACCCGCGCGCGCGTCAGAAACGGTCCAAACTGCGCCACCGCCCGGTCAAGTCTGGCGGTCAGAACCGGGCTTACCGGCTGGCCGTCAACAAAATCGGCCCCCGAGGCGTAAACCCCGGTCGGCAAGCTGATCGCTTCGAAAAACCCAAACAGCGGCCGCAATTGATGTTCGATCACCAGCGCATGCTTTTCGCCGCCGCCGGTTGCAGTCAGCAAGATCGGCTTGCCCGCCAGTGCTGCCGGATCAATCAAATCAAACAGGTGCTTGAACAGCCCCGAATAGCTGCCCTTGTAGACGGGCGACCCAATCACCAACGCATCCGCCGAAACCAGCGTATCCACAATGGCGCGCGGCAACGGTGCAAGGTCGGCAAGCGTGCTGGCCGCCCCCAAAGACGGTTGCAGATCGGCCAGATAATAGGTGTTGGCGCTGGCCCCGAATTGAGCCGCAGCGCGGGCAGTGGCCAGATCTACCAGCGCCCGGGTCTTTGACGCAGATCCTTGGCTCCCGGAAAAGCCAGCGATCCGCAGGGGATGAGAAAAGGACATGCAAGGCTCCAATTGACGATCTATCTTGTCGTGTAATGTGACAAACTCCACCACGTCTGGCTATTCCAAAGCTTTGGCCAAAGGCGGCAGAAACCGGTTGCGCTTTGCCGCGAAAAGAGAGGATTGATCCCCGCAGCCGGTGGCAACCCCGAAAAATTGCCAACCAGAATTTCCGCAATCATTTGTAATATAACGAAAATACCTCAGCCTCATTACCATCCACCCACATCATACGTCCGGCACCACC
>CALBSG010000023.1 GCA_937927675.1 uncultured Paracoccaceae bacterium
GCCCTTGATCTTTGGGGTCGGGGCCATGCCGATTTCGCCCGCGTCGGCGGTAAATGTGCCAGCTTGGGTGAGATGACACAGGCCGGGGTGGCGGTACCGCCGGGCTTTGCGGTGACAACCGAAGCCTATCAGGCGATGCTGGATCACCATGGCATGAAAGCCGAGATCGAACGCCATCTGGCAGGCGTGGATCCGTTCGACATCGATCAGGTGGATCGCGCGGCGCAGGCGATCCGCATTCGTATCCGCAGCCACAAGCTGCCCCCGCAGGTGGAGGCGGACATCCGCACCGCCTATGCTGCCATGGGCGATGATATGCCGGTGGCCGTGCGGTCGTCTGCCACGGCGGAAGACCTGCCGGATGCCTCTTTCGCCGGGCAGCAGGACACCTATCTGTGGGTGCGCGGGGCAGATCAGGTGGTCGAAAAGGTCCGCGATTGCTGGGCCTCGCTTTATACCACCCGCGCCGTCGCCTACCGAGAGAAGAACCGCATCCCACATATCGACGTGTTGATGAGCGTTGGCGTGCAGAAGATGGTCAACGCCCGTGCGGCCGGCGTGGTGATGTCGCTTGATCCGGTCAACGGTGACCGGACCAAGATCGTCATCGATGCAAGCTGGGGCCTTGGCGAAATGGTGGTGTCGGGCGTTGTCACGCCGGACAATTTCACCGTCGAAAAGGTGCTGATGGAGATCATCGACCGCAAGATTTCCGACAAACATGTGGAACTTGTGGGTGATGCCGTCGCCGGGGAAGCCGTGGAACGTGAGGTCTCCGCCGACCGCCGCCACCGCCAATGCCTGAGCGATGCCGAGGTGGTTGCCGTGGCGGCCTTGGCCAAGCGTTTGGAAAAGCAAAACAAGTGCCCGCAGGATGTGGAGTGGGCGATCGACGCTGATCTGCCCGAGGGCGAAAACCTTCTCGCGCTGCAATCGCGGCCCGAGACGATCTGGAGCCAGAAGAAGACCGAGACCCCGAAAAAGACCTATGCAACAGGCATGATGGGGATCGTCGGCACGCTGAACTCTGCCTTGACCGTAAAGCGATAAGCAAAGCGGTCCAATCAAGTCCGTTTCAGGGAGGAAACGCAAATGGACGCCAAGACCCCGATGTTCCCCAGTGCCTTTGACGTCAAGGCGCCGAAGGGGGCCGAAGGCTGGGAGGGCCTTTACCCCTATTACACCCAGTTCCAGCCCTCGCGCCGAAAGGAAGATGACGAGAAATTCTGGTTCTGCAACAGCCAGCACTGGCCGACGCCGCTACGCCCCTTTGATGTGATCTTCCTTGATTTCGCGATCAAATGTCTGGGCCAGTATAACAGCCGTCATCTTCTGGTGCCGCCTGCCAACGGGATCGATTATCGCATCCTGAACGGCTTTGTGTATTTCTCCCCCGTCGCCGTGGCCCCCGAAAATATCGAAGCGCGTATCCCGCAGTTCATGGACCGCGCCGGGCATTATTTCATGAATTGGAATGATCTTCTGGCTAACTGGAAGACCAAGGTCATGGATATGATCGCGCAGATGAATGCGATCTCGTTCACCGAATTGCCGGATGTTGTGCCGGTGGAATGGGTCAAGGGTGGCGTCGGGCTGGATAACACCAACGCGATTTTCGAGGCTTACGACAAGCTGATCGAACTCAGCTACAAAACGTGGCAATATCACTTCGAATTCCTGAACCTTGGCTATGCCGCCTATCTGGATTTCTTCGGTTTCGTGAAATCGCAATTCCCGACCATTCCTGATCAGGCCATCGCCAAGATGGTGCAGGGTGTGGACAGCGAACTGTTCCGCCCCGATGACGAGATCAAGAAACTGGCCCGTCTGGCTGTGGAGCTTGGCGTTGACGGTGCCTTGATGACCGGCTCGGTGGACGAGGCTTTGGCCGCTGTTGGCAAGGCCCCGAATGGCGCCAAATGGCTTGCGGCCTGGACGGCGGCGCAGGATCCGTGGTTCAACTTTACCAGCGGAAACGGCTTCTATTCGACTGACAAATACTGGATCGACCATCTGGATATCCCGCTGGGCTACCTGCGCGACTACATCCCGCGCGTTAAGGCCGGTGAGCAGATCGAACGCCCGACAGAACGCCTGTTGAAAGAGCGCGACCGGATCACCGAAGAATATCGCGACATGATGGACGAAGAGGCCCAAGCCGTGTTTGACGGCAAGCTTGGCCTTGCGCGCACCGTGTTTCCTTATGTGGAAGATCACAACTTCTACATCGAACATTGGGCGCTGGGCGTGTTCTGGCGCAAGATGCGTGAACTGTCGAAGATGCTGTCGCAGGCGGGCTTCTGGCCGGACGAGGACGGCATGTTCTATCTGAACCGCAATGAAGTGCGCGATGTGCTGTGGGATTACGGCGCCTCTTGGGCGATTGGCACGCCAAATGTCGGTTCGGCCATTTGGCCCGCCGAAGTGGCCCGTCGCCGGGCGCTGGTTTCGGCCCTTGCCAGCCAGCCGCCGCTGCCCGCGCTGAACGATCCGCCCGAGGTGATCACCGAACCTTTCACCATCATGCTCTGGGGTATCACATCAGACGCCATTGACCGCTGGACGGGCAAGGGCGACGAAAGTGGTGGGCTCAAGGGTATGGCCGCTGCACCGGGTGCGGTCGAGGGCATCGCGCGGGTGCTGCGCAGCCCTGACCAGCTTGGCGAATTGCAAAAAGGCGAGATTCTGGTCACGCCGGTTACCGCGCCGTCTTGGGCCCCGGTCTTTGGCAAGATTGCCGCCGCCGTCACCGACATCGGCGGCATGATGAGCCACGCCGCTATCGTCTGCCGCGAATACGGCCTTCCCGCCGTCACCGGCACCGGCACTGCAACGGCCAAGATCAAGACCGGCATGCGTCTGCGGGTGGATGGCAACACCGGCACTGTGACGATCCTTGATTAACCGCATCGGGGGGCAGCAATGCCCCCCAACCCCTGCCAGAAACGGACCAAACCCATGACGCACGACCTTTCGCGCTATGACCCGGTCTGGCGCGCCGCCGAACCCTACATGCGTGCGCGCAAGAACGATGTGCATATTCCACTGTCCTTTGACTGGTGCGTGCGGCTTCTGGACCACTTCCCAGAGGCTGACCGCGATGTTTGCCTGCTTGCGATCTTGCTGCATGACATCGGGTGGTGGGCCATCGACATGGAAACTATCATTGCCGAAGGGTTTCGGTCAGAGAATATCCTGCAATCGGATGTGCGCTATCGGCACGAGGCCGAAGGCGTGCGGCTGGGCACCGAGGTGTTGCGCAAGACCGGTTGGAGCGACGACATCATCGCGCAGGTCTGCGCGATTATCGACGGTCATGACACCCGGCTTGAGCCTCGCCATCTGAACGATCGCATCGTGCGCGACAGTGACAAGCTGTGGCGATACGAGGTGACGGGAACGGCGGTGGGCTGCGATTGGTTCGGTGAAACGCCCGCGCAGAATTGTGCGCGGAATGAGAAGATTCTGGCCAAGTTTGAAACTGAGCCGGGCCGGGCAATGGCCACGGCAGCCTTGGCGCAAACGCGCAAGGCTTTGAAAGTGCATGTGCTTTAAGGGGCGCTGATCATGGAAATGTTCATCGAAGGGCGCTGGACCCCTGCTGTCAGTGGTGCCACGCAACCCGTGACCGATCCGCGCTCTGGCGTCGTGATTGACACCGTTCCGCAGGGCGGCGCCGAAGATGCCGACATCGCCATCCGTTCGGCGCAACGGGCCTTTGCAAGCTGGCGGCAGGTGCCGATGGCCGAGCGGGTGCTGCTGCAAAAACGACTGGCGCAGGCGATGCGAGAGGCTGCCGATGTGGTGGGCGGCGCGCTTCACCGAGAGTTGGGCCGTCCTTTGCCTGCCTGCTTGCAGGAAGTGGCGCGCGCTGCGGATCTTTTGGACATCTACGCCGAAGAAGGTCTGCGGCTGCAATCGCATATGACAAGCGGCGGCGTTGGCGAAAAGACCGTTGTGACGCGCGATCCGGTGGGCGTCGTGGTGGCGATTACGCCGTTCAACTATCCCTTGAACCTTCTGATGTTCAAACTCGGGGCCGCGCTGGTTGCGGGTTGTCCTGTGGTGGCCAAACCGTCCGCCGACACGCCGACCTCAACGCTTCTTTTGGCTGAGATTTTCCATAAGGCGGGCCTGCCTGCCGGTGTCTTCAATGTCGTCACGGGTGCTGGTCGGGCGATTGGCGATGCACTGGTCAATCACCCCATTCCCCGAAAAATCGCCTTCACCGGGGGAACAACGGCGGGCAAGGCCATTGCTGCTGCTGCCGTTCAAACCATGAAACGCGTGACGCTGGAACTGGGCGGGCAATCGGCCGCGATCGTCTGCGCCGATGCCGATATCGATAAGGCCGCCGAGGCGATTGCCCGCCACGGCTTCGCCAATTCGGGCCAGTTCTGTTATCGGGTCAACCGCATCTACGTCGAACGCCCGGTCTATGACAGCTTCCTGCAAAAGCTGCAGGCAAGGGTGCAGAAATTCACTCTCGCGCCTGCAGGTGGCGAGGGCGATCTTGGGCCTTTGGTGAACGAAAAAATCTATGCCAACAGCGCCGTTCAGGTTGACGACGCCCGCGCCAAGGGGGCGCGAATTCTGTGCGGCGGGCAGCGGCAGACCGGCCCCGGCTTTGACGGTGGGTTTTATTATCAACCGACGCTGGTGGCCGACGCCACGCATGACATGCTGGTGCTGACAGAAGAAACCTTTGGTCCCGTCTTGGGCATTTGCCCGGTGGACGACCCTTGGCAGGCCTTGGCCTTTGCAAATGACAACCGCTATGGCCTTGCGGGCTTTGTCTTTACCCGCGATCTCGCCCGTGGCCTGACCCTGTGCGAGGGGATGGAGGCCGGATCGGTCTGGCTGAATGACATTCAGCGCTCGTCGCATTATGAGCCGTTCGGCGGCGTCAAGGAAAGCGGTCTGGGCCGCGAAAAGGGGCGCTATGGCGTCGAAAGCTATCTGGAATACAAGACGATGTACCTAAGTTACGAGGTTCCGCGATGAGCCATCTCAGGCCCGAGGATGAGCCGCTTTGGGCCGAGGCCCGGCCCTATCTTGATGTGCGGAATAATGACGAACACACCTTGGTCGCCTATGGCGTGGCCAAGGCGCTACTGTCACAACTGCCCGAGGCCGAAGCCGACGTTGTCCTGCCTGCGATCCTGTTGCACGACGTCGGCTGGAAGCGGATCCCGCCAGATCTGTTGCTGGCCGCTATCGGCCGTAACCCAACCCGCCGCGATCTGGTGTTTGAACATGAACGCCATTCGGTTGTCATTGCGCGGGATATCCTGAACCGCCACGGCGTGGGCCGGGTGGACGAGATTTTGGCCATCATCGACGGGCATGACACCACGAACGAGGCGCGATCGTTGAACGATGCGGTGATGAAAGATGCCGACAAGGGGTGGCGCACCACCCCGCACGGCATGCGGATCATTCGCGGTTGGTATGATTGGTCGCTCGCGGAATACGTCGACATGGTTTCGGTGGTGTCAAACCCGCGCCTGTTGACCGCGCCGGGCAAGGCGATGGCCGAGGGCTTCACCGCCAGTTTGCGGGCAGAATTGGAATTGACGAACTACATGGGGGCGGGCGCATGACGACCGATCTGGGGCTTTCAGGCAAACGGGTGGTGGTCTCGGGTGCGGCGGGTGGGCTTGGCAGGGCCTTTGCGCTGGCCTTTACCAAGGCGGGCGCGCAGGTCATGGCCTGCGATGTCAACCTTGCAGGCTGCAAAGAGACTGCAGCGTTGACCGGTGGCTTTGCGGCTGCGGTCGATGTGACCAATACCGCCAGCTGTCGCGCCTTGGCTGATCTGGCGCAGGCGCAACTGGGCGGGGTGGATGTGCTGGTGAACAATGCCGCGATGTATGGCGGGTTGGAGCGGCGCAATTTTGAAGATCTGGACGAAGACGTCTGGGACAAGGTCATGGCGGTCAACGTCAAAGGGGTTTGGCAGATGTGCCGTGCCTTTTCGCCTGCGTTGCGCGCAGCCAAGGGGGCCATTGTGAACATCGCGTCGGCCACGGTGTTTTCCGGCTCGCCGCAGTGGATGCACTATGTGGCGTCGAAAGGTGCGGTCATTGGCCTTAGCCGCACCATGGCCAAGGAAATGGGGGCAGACGGCGTGCGGGTGAATGTGTTGGCCCCGGGCTTTACCATGACCGAGGCCTCGCTTGGCCTGATGGAAAATGCCCGCAGCTATGGGGTGGACCGCGCGGCGCTGAAACGGCCGGCGGAGGTTGAGGATATTGTCGGGGGCGCGCTGATGCTCGCCTCGCCGCTGTCGGGCTACATGACGGGCCAGACGCTGGTCATCGACGGCGGGCGGCAGTTCATCTGAGGGGGACGGAATGGTTCAAGTCACATTCATCGAGGCCGACGGCACAAGGCGGGCGATCGAGGCCCCTGTGGGCGAGCCATTGATGTATCCGGCCCGCAACGCCGGGGTCAGGGGCATCATCGCAGAATGTGGTGGGTCGGCGATGTGCGCGACCTGCCACTGCTATGTGATTTCGGCCGCCGATGGTGCGTTGCCGGCGCCGAAGCAGGATGAGGCGGATACGGTTGAGTTCAACGCCCATGAGCCGCAGGAAAACAGCCGTTTGACTTGCCAGATTATCGTGACCGAAGCCCTTGAGGGTGCCGTGTTTCAGGTGGCAACCGGGCGCTAGCGCCGCTCATCAAGCGGGGGTATCCGGGCATTCTTCGCTGCGCAGCGAAGGTGCAGCATTTTGCAAGATGGGCACGGCTCTGCGTCAGCGCGCCAGCACGCCGCCGTCGATGACCAAGGTCGTGCCGGTGACGAAATCCGACGCGGACGAGGCCAGAAACAGCATCGCGCCCTTTATCTCATCGGGCCGACCCAGCCGCCCCATTGGTGTATAGGCAATCGCCGCTGCGGGATCGCGCGGCCGGGTCTCGGTCTGAAAAATCCCGGGGCAAAGCGCGTTCACTTGGATCCCCTTGTCGGCATAATGCAGCGCCATTTCGCGGGTCAGGTTGACGACCGCGCCTTTTGATGCGGCATAGGCCGGGCGGGGAAAGACCCCAGCCGGCGCGGCAAGACCCCACATCGACGCAACGGTGATAAGCTTTCCTCTGCCAAGCGGCACCATCGCAGCCAGCGCAGCGCGGCAAGTGTAAAACAGGCCGTTCAAATTGACATCCAGCACCCGCTGCCAATCCGCTTCGTCTGCGCGGTGCAGTGGGCCAGGGCGGGCGTCAGAGATGCCCGCGTTCGCGATGCAAATACCAAGCGGGCCAAGTCGGGCGGTGGTTTCCGCTATGGCCGCAGTAACGGCGGCATCATCGGTCACATCCCCCGGCAGGGCCAAAACCTGGCCGCCCTGCTGACGCAGGTTGTGTGCCGTTTCATCCAGCAGTTTCGCGTCACGATCAAACAGCGCGACCGATGCGCCATTTTCGACCAGCGCCTCGGCCATCGCCCGCCCCAGCCCCTGCGCCGCGCCGGTGATGAAGGCAACCTTCCCCTGAACCGAGAAGATTTCGGCAGCGCTCATGCCAGTCGCACCTTTGCCAGATCTGCAAACCAATCCAGCGCGGCGGGGTTGCGGGCGGCATCGCGGCTGGCGGCTTTCGCAAGCGGCAGACCTAGCATCAACTTGCGCACCGGAACCTCCATCTTCTTGCCGGTCAGGGTGACAGGGATTTCCGGCGCCGCGACAATTTCATCCGGCACATGGCGGGGTGAGCGTTCGCTGCGCAGGCGGCGAATGATTTCAGCGCGCTTTGTCTCGTCCAGATCAACGCCCTTTGCCATCTGCACGAACAAGGGCATCCAATAGCCGCCCTTGCCATCTTCGACACAGATGATCAGGCTGTCGGCAATGCCCGCAATGCCGTCCATCGTGCGGTAGATTTCCGCGCTGCCGATCCGCACGCCAAAACGGTTCAGCGTGGCATCAGACCGGCCCAGTACGAAACTGCCACCATGGGCCAGCATCCGCAGCCGATCCCCATGCCGCCAGATGCCCGGCCAGGTATCAAAATAGCTGTCTTCATAGCGGCCAAAATCCGCATCACCCCACAGGTAAAGCGGCATCGAAGGCATGGGCTTCAAAATCGCCAACTCGCCCTCGGCATCGATCAGCGTCTCGCCCTCGTCCGATAGGGCGCGGACATCAACCCCAAGGGCCGGAGCCTGAATTTCCCCTGCCCGCGTGGGCAACAAGGGAGAGCCTGCCAGTGTGCCCGAGCAGAACTCGGTTCCGCCGGAATGTGATGTGACCCAAAGATCAGGCTTCACCGCAGTTTGCGCCCAAGAAAAGGTTTCCGGCGTGGCCGGAGAGCCGACGAGGAGAAGCGTTTCCAGATCAGGAAGTGAGAAATCATGCGCCGGATCAATGCCTTGCTGCCGCACCATTTGAATGAAGGTCGGCGAAGTGGCAAAAACCGAAGCGTGGGTTTCTTCCGCAATCTGCCACATGCGGCGGGCATCGGGAAAGCTGGGGTGGCCGTCATAGAGGACCGCGCGCCCATTCATCAGGGGCGCCATCATCAGCGTGTTCCACACCATCCAGCCGGTCGTGGAATAGCACAGCAGGGCTTGCCCCTGTTTCAACTCATAATGAAAAGCGGCGGTTTTCAGATGTTCCAGCACAATGCCGTGGTGGCCATGGGTGATGGGTTTCGGCAGACCCGTGGTGCCAGAGGTGAACAGCACCCAAAGCGGATGGTCGGTATCGACGCGGGTATAGGTGAAGGTGTCGCGCGGCACGTCTGGGCCAGTGAGCAGGCTGTCCCAGGGCAGGGTGCTTTCCCGCGTCCCTGCGCCCGGCAGATAGTCAAGCATCACCACGGTTTCCACCGTCGGCAGGGCAGAAAGGATGCGATCAAGATCGGCAGAGCGGTCGAAATCCTTGCTGCCATAGCGATAGCCGTTGACGGCAAACACCAGCTTTGGCGCGATTTGCGAAAAGCGGTCGATGACCGTTTGTGCGCCAAACTCCGGCGCGGCAGAGGACCAGACGGCGCCGATGGCGGTGGTGGCCAGCATGGCAATCACGGTTTCCGGCAGGTTCGGCATATAGGCGACCACCCGGTCGCCCGGCCCGATTCCCATGGCACGCAGGCGGGTGGCGAGTTTGCGCACCGCGCCGCCAACCTCGGCCCAACTCATTTCGGCCATCGGGCGCAGTTCAGAGACGTGGTGCAGCATTGTGCGGACGGGATCGCCCGACGCTTCATGCCGCAGCACATGTTCAGCGTAGTTCAGCCGCGCCGCGGGCAACCAACGGGTGCGGGGCATCGGGGCATCGGTTAGCACCGGGTCGGGCGACCCTTCAAGGATCAGGCCAAAGTAATCCCGCACCGCGCCCCAAAAGCCCGGCAGATCGGCAATCGACCAAGCCTGAAGATCGGCATAGCCGGTAAAGGCGTGGCCGCGCGCGTTCAGCCACCCGATGAACAGCGTCAGGTTCAGCCCGGATTTGCGGGCACCAGACGCCGTCCAAAGCAACTCGCCCGCAGTGACCATCACCACCACCCCTGCGCCAGCAGGCTATCCAACCCCGACAGGACGATATTGGCCCGCAGAGCGGCGTCGGCTGCATTGAACCCCGCCGCGTCCACGGTACCCGTGGTGACGCCAACGGCAAAGGCCCCTGCCTTGCGGGCCATGGCAATCTCAAGTTTGGGGTCATCGCCGATCACCACCATTTCGCGGGCGGGAATCCCCAACATGTCGGAAATATCTTCCAGACCAATGGTTTCCGGTTTGCCAAACACCTTTGCCTTAACGCCCGTGGCGTTGTGCAAGGCCGCCGCAACCGCGCCGGAAATGCCCAAAAGCCGGCCCTTGGCCCCGGCGAAATGCGGCGCAATCGAGGTGGCATACAAAGGCTTTCCGGCCCACAAGAGCTGCGCCGCCTCTTCCAGATCGGCCGCACCAAAATCTTTGGTCCAGCCCAGTATTACGCCATCAACCTCTCCGCCGTCACCGGTCAGAGCCACCTCGATCCCGGCATCGCGCAGCGGCACGCGGGTGCCATCGGCGGCAATGGTCAACAGTCGTTTGACCCCCATCCGTGCCAATTGCCGCGCGGCCACGGTGGCGGGCGTCAGAATATGGCCCGGTTCCAGCACCAGCCCGGCATCTGCCAAGAGGGGATAGTAATGCGCGGGCGGAAAGAAGGTGCCGTTGGTATAGGCGACAACCGGCATTCCACGCGCCTGCAGCTCGACGAGTGCATCGACTGCGCCGGGCAGGGCGGCGTAGGTGCCGCTGTCTTTGTCCATCATGGCCAACGTGCCATCAATGTCGAACACCGCAGCGCGGATCGGGTGGGGATGCATCAATGGCCTCCGTTCAGCTCTAGGGAAAAGCCGGGCTTGGTGATTTTGACGCCCGACAGCTTGGGCCGTTTTGTCAACTCGGACACCAGATATTTCAAGGCCCGGGTTTGCGGATTGTAATCGCGGGGTGCGGCGCCTGCGGCCTTCATCGCATCGACCTGATCGGCGGGCATCACGGCGCGCAACAGGAATTCTTCGTCGGAATAGCCACGACCTACCTTGGCACGAAGTTCATCCAACGACCCCATGCGCGGCTCGTCGTCCAATTCCTTTGCCCGTTTGGAAGATTTGATCCGGTCTTCGACCTCGGCGTTCAACGGCATGGCAGGGGCGCCGAACCGACCCAACACATAGCGCGTCACCTCATCCGGCACGTTCTGATAGCGTGTCCCCGACAGCACATTCATCAGCGCCTGCGAGCCGACAAGCTGCGAAAATGGCGTGACCATGATCGGATAGCCAAGGTCTGCGCGGACCTGTTCCACCTCTTCCAGCACTTGCGGCAGAAGGTGCAGCCGCTTCATCTCGGCCAATTGCCGCTTCATGGTGCCCATCATGCCGCCGGGCATTTGGTGGCGGAAATAGCTGCGGTCAAATTCGCCGGGGGTGCCATGGGACAGACCTTCGGCATGGGCGAGCGTAGTGAACCAATCGTCCATTTCGGCGACCGCCTCATCATCGACATCCACCGTCAGACCAAGATCGCGCAGGTTGCGGATGGTGGGGGTCATGGCGGGCTGGCCAGTGCCATTGGCGGCAGCAGAGGAGGAAGTGTGCAGGCAGGTCGCGCCGAGTTGCGCCGCCTCGGGGTAGCTGAACGGTGCAAGGCCGATTGTGCAGTGCGAATGAAACTCCAATGGCACGGTGATTGCGGCCTTGATCGCGGGGATCAGCGTGCGGGCGCGTTCGGGCGTCACCAGACCGCCGGGGTCTTTCAGGTAAAGCCGATTGAATTGCCCTGTTTCGGTCAGCTGCCGTGCGGCGTCGGCAAAATGGGCGTCATCGTGCAGGGGCGACAGGGTAAAGGTCAGCGCCGCGACAATATCGCTGCCCCCTGCCTTGCGCGTCAGGTCGGCCATGGTGCGCATGGCGGCCACGTTGTTCATCGGGTCCATCACCGCAAAACGGTCAATCCCGTTGTTCACCAGCAGACGGAAGGAGAACTCCATCAGCTCATGGCTGGCGGTTTCCCATGAGATAAAGCGCATCCCCGTGGTCAGGAAGGACAGCTTGGTCTTTGGGGCTGCGGCGCGGAACAGGCGCAGGCGTTCCCATGGGTCTTGCTTTGAGAACCGCACCGCCACGGCCATATGGGTCGAGGTGGTGAAATCAATCGCCTCAAACCCCACCCGGTCCATCGCAGGGGCAATGCCCAGCATCATCGCGGTATCAAGGCCGGTCGCGCCCCAGTTCGACTGGTTGCCGTCACGGACTGTGGTGTCGATCAGGGAAATCGTCATGGGCAGCCTCCGGCAAGGCGAGGCAGCAACCCCGCGAGGTAATTGGTGTCAACACCGCCCGTGGCAAACTCTGGGTCTGCCATGATAGCGGCATGCAAGGGGGCGTTGGTGGCGATACCTTCCAGCCGCAGGACGCGCAGGGCCTGCGTCATGGTGGCAATGGCCGCCTCGCGGGTTGGGCCATGGGCGATCAGCTTGGCCACCATGCTGTCGTAATGCGGCGGGATCATCGCGCCACTTTCCATGTGGGTGTCGACCCGCAACCCCGGCAGGGCAGGAAACCACGCCAGAGACACCCGGCCGGGGCAGGGCCGGAAATCATGGGCGATGTCTTCGGCATTCAGGCGACATTCGATGGCATGGCCGGACAGCGCGATATCCTCTTGCCGCAGGGCCAGAGGCCGACCTTCGGCAATGGCGATCTGGGTGGCGATCAAATCGAGCCCGGTGATCGCCTCGGTCACTGGATGTTCGACCTGAATCCGCGCGTTCATTTCCAGAAAATAAAAGGCCGCCCGGTCCACATCGACCATGAATTCCACGGTCCCCAAGGACCGATACCCGATGTGATGGGCGTAGGCAGTGGCGGCTTGCAAGACGCCCGTGCGCAAGGCAGGGGAGAGCCCCGGCGCCGGTGCCTCTTCCACCACTTTCTGATAGCGGCGCTGCACGGAGCAATCCCGCTCGCCGGCATGAAGAATTGTTTCGCCATCTGACAGGATCTGCACCTCGACATGACGGCCCGAGGTGACAAAGCGTTCCAGATAGACCCGGTCATCGCCAAAGGCCGCCGCGGCCTCGGACATGGCCAGATCAAGTTGCGGAGCGAGTTCGGCCGCGGCGTTCACACGTTTCATCCCCTTGCCACCCCCGCCAGAGACGGCCTTGATAAGAAGGGGATAGCCGATGCGGGTTGCGACCTCTTCGGCCTCTGCCAAGGTTGCGGCATTGCCGCCGGGCACAAGTGGCACACCTGCCGCAATGGCATGGCTACGGGCGGTCAGCTTGTCGCCCACCGCCTCCAGATTGGCAGGGGTTGGCCCGATGAAGACGAGCCCGGCCTTTTCGCAAGCCAGCGCAAGATCGCGGTTTTCCGACAGAAAGCCATAGCCCGGATGCAGCGCATCGCAGCCCGTGCCAAGCGTCGCCTGCACCACAGTATCGACCTTAAGATAGCTGTCGCGCGACGGGCCGGGGCCAAGACACACCGCCCGTGTCGCCAGCTTTGCCCCAAGGCTATCGCGGTCGGCTTTTGACACGCCCAGCACGGTTTCGATCCCCAAGGCCCGCGCGGTGCGGATGATGCGGACGGCAATCTCGCCCCGGTTGGCGATGAAGATGCGGCGGATCGGTTGCATCTTAATGCGGCTGGATGCGGATCAGGCATTGGCCGTGTTCGACCAACTCGCCGTTCGGGGCGGTGATGTCCAACACGGTTCCGGCGATGCCAGCAGGGACAGAGTTCATCAACTTCATCACCTCAATGATGCCGATGATCGTATCGGCGGTCACCCTGTCACCGGGTTTGACAAAGGGATCAGCGCCGGGGCGCGGCGCGTGCCAGAAGGTGCCCAGAAGCGGCGCTGGGATTTCCGAGCCACCACCCGAGGCGATGACGGGCGCCACAACGGCTGTGGGTGGTGCGGGTTGGGGCGTTGGGGTGCCTCCGGCGGGAGTATTTTGGCCAAGATGAAGCGGCAAAGCGGCAGTTTGCGGCCCCTTGCGCAGCTCCAGCTTCAGATCGCCCATTTCCAGCTTCAACTCGGTGAAGTCTGATCCGTCGATCAGTTTCAGAATGTCGTCAATCTCGGCGCGTGTCAGCATGGTCACCCTCCTGCCCTTGGTGCGAAGGCTAGGGCGGTGTGGTGGGTCGGCTCAATCCGCTTTGCTTGAGATTTCACTGTGTGAAACGGCGGGGCGGATAAGACGGCGAGCGATCTCTTCGGCTGCGCGCTGGGCGGGCGGGGCGAGCAGCTCTATCGCGCGGTCGCGCTTCATGACCCGGCGTGTCCATGTGATGTTCAGTGTGCCTGGCACATGGTTGCCAAGCCGGATCGGCACGCCAAGCGAGTCGCGGCCGTCATCCGCCAGCGCCCGACCTCGGTCGAAATCGCCGCCGAAGTCCGGGTCACGCAGGCCAAAGCCCAAGGCGCGTGTCTCGGCCAGCAATTGCGCCACATGTTCAGTGCTGTGGGCCATGCGATTGCCGGGGCGGTCAGACCTCCGCAGGGTTTCCAGAATGGCCTCGCGCAGCGGCGCTTCGCAAAACGCGATGAACGCACGGCCCGAGGCAGAGCGCAACATATTGACCTGAAACCCGACTGGTCCAAGCGCGATATGGTCAAAATAGGCCCGCGCCGCGTTGGTTTCCAAAACCTCCATATGGGTCAGGCGCGGGACGGCAAGCACCGAGGGCCATTCGATTTCGGCGGTCAGGGCGGCCAGCACCGGCGAGGCGACCTCGACCAATTGGCTTTCCCGGTCCATCCGCCCGGCAAGTTCGGCCAGCGAGAACGATGGCACCCAAGCATCATCGACCATCCGCTGCCAGATGAACCCGCTTTGCATCAGCGTTTTCAGGATGCGCAGCAGGGATGCCTTAGGGATGCCGGTCAGCCGGTATAGGTCGGCCAAGGTGAGGGCGCCCGAGGATTGCAGGATTTGCAGCACCTCCAATCCTCGCGCCAGCGCATTGATGGATTTGACTTGCATGCCGCCCCTGATTTCACTCGGTGAAACGGTGGCGCATCGGGCTTTGCATGACAAGCCCTGTCGTGGCCAGATGACGCATCCAAGGCATGTGTCAGGGCAAAGGAGCGCGAGATGGTAGACTTCGCATCAGTCCGGGCGATTGATTTTCATACCCATGCGGAAGAACCTTGTGGCTGCCATGCCGATGACGGCTATGACGATTTGCAGGCGGCAATGGCCAAATATTTTGGCGCGCCCTGGGCGCATCCGCCGACCATGCAGGAAACGGCGGCGCATTACCGTGCGCAAAACATCGCCGCGGTGATCTTCCCCGTCGATGCCGAGCGTGAGACGGGCTATCGCCGCTATGCCAACGAAGAAGTCGCGCGGATTGCGGCTGAAAATTCCGACATTCTGATTCCCTTTGCCAGCATCGACCCCGCCAAAGGCAAGCTTGGGGCACGAGAAGCGCGGCGCCTGATGCGCGATTTTGGCATCAAGGGGTTCAAGTTTCACCCGACCCAAATGGGGTTCTATCCGAATGATCGTTCGGCATACGGGCTTTATGATGCGATTGCCGATGAAGGCGGAATTGCGCTGTTTCATACCGGCCAGACCGGCGTGGGGTCTGGCATGCGGGGCGGCAATGGCATGCGGCTGAAATATTCCAACCCGCTTTATCTGGATGATGTGGCGGTAGATTTCCCTGACCTGACCATCATCATGGCGCATCCGTCCTTTCCCTGGCAAGACGAAGCCTTGGCCGTGGCACAGCACAAACCTAATGTTTACATAGACTTGTCGGGCTGGTCGCCGAAGTACTTCCCCGAAAATCTGATCCGCTATGCCAACAGCCTGCTGAAGCACAAGATGCTGTTTGGCAGCGACTGGCCGATGATCGCGCCCGAAAAATGGCTGGATGCCTTTGACAAGGCCGCCTTCAAAGAGGAAGTGCGGCCCTTGATCCTGAAAGAAAACGCGATGCGGATTCTGCGCGCTCAGTAAGGCAGACCTGTGTAATTTTCGGCCATGAGCTTGCGGGCGGTGGGATTGGTTTCCAGCTGGGCCAACTCGCTGTCTTGCATCCGCCGTTCATAGTCAGAGGCACCGGGGAAACGGTGCATCATGGTGGTCAATGACCACGAAAACCGCATCGCCTGCCAGATGCGCGCCAAGGCGCGCTGCGAATAGGCGTCGATCCCGTCGCTTTGGCCGTGCCGATAATGTTGCACCAGCCCTTCGAACAGGTAATGCACATCGGAGGCGGCAAGGTTCAGTCCCTTGGCCCCGGTGGGCGGCACGATATGCGCGGCATCCCCACACAAAAACAGCCGGCCCCAACGCATCGGTTCCGTCACGAAAGAGCGCAGCGGTGCGATGGATTTTTCAATGGATGGACCCGTGACAAGTCGGGCCGCAATATGGGCCGGCATGCGGAGTTTGAACTCGGCCCAGAAGGCATCATCTGACCAGTCTTCGACCGTGTCTGTCAGCGGAACCTGAATGTAATAGCGCGACAAAAGCGGGTTGCGCATCGAGGCGAGAGCGAAGCCGCGGTCGTGAGCGGCGTAGATCAGCTCCTGCTCAACAGGCGGGGTGCGTGACAAAACGCCCAACCAGCCAAAGGGATAGACCTTCTCAAACTCGCGCCGCACATCGGCTGGCATGCTTTGACGGCTGACACCATGAAAGCCATCACAGCCTGCGACAAAGTCACAGTCTAACCGCTGCTGCTCGCCGTTCATGCGGTAGGTGACGTAGGGTGCTGTGCTGGTCAGATCGTGCAAGGCCACGTCATCGGCGTCGTGAATGACGGTGGCGCCGATGGCATCCTGCGCGTCATACAGGTCTTTTGTCACCTCGGTTTGGCCGTAGACCATCACCTGTTTGCCGCAGCTTTTCTTGAAATCGATATGAAACATCCGGCCATTGGACGCGAGATGGCAGCCATCATGCAAATGCCCTTCGCGGTCCATTCGCGCGCCGGCCCCTGCCGCGCGGATCAGGTCGACGGCCCCGGTCTCCAGCACCCCGGCGCGGATGCGGGACAGCACATAGTCACGGGTCTTGCGTTCTAGCACGACCGTTGCGATGCCCGCCTTGTTCAAAAGCTGTGACAGCAACAGTCCCGAAGGCCCGCCCCCGATGATGGCCACTTGCGTGCGCATGTTCCTCTCCCCTTTTTGCCGACCATGGCGGAAGCTTGCAAAAAGCCGAATGGACGATATGCCAAAAAACTGGCATTATTCGGCCATGATGACGGTGAAGATACCCTCTTGGCAGCTTTACGGCGAGCAAAGCCCGTTTCCCGATCTTGTTCATATTGAAACCATCACCGATCGCGCGGCGGGGCTGGAGTGGCAGATCGCGCCACATCGGCATTTGCATTTGCACCAAGTGTTTCTTGTTCTGGTGGGCGAGGTGCGACTGTCCATTGATGGCAAGACGCAGCGTGGGGTGCCGCCTTTGCTTATGAATATGCCGCGCGGTCATGTGCATGGCTTTGGCTTTGCCGCCGGAACGCAGGGCTTTGTGCTGACCTTGCCGGCCGCAGATTTCCCTGAACTTTTCGGCCCAGAGGCGGCAACGCGGGCCGCGCTGGAGGCGCCCTTTGTGGTGGGGGCGGGTAATGCCGAACACTTGTTTCAAAATATCGCCCGCCTGCATGCGACCCCCGATCCCTTCCGGAGATTGAGGCTTCGGGCGGCAGCTTTGACGCTTTGTTGTGCCGTGGCCGAAGCGGGGGGGGAGCGACCGGAACGCTCGGATGGGGATGCAAGGATGGCCCGGTTTGAGGAGTTGATCCGTGCTCATCTTGCGGATGGCTGGCAAATGGCGGATTACGCGACGGCCTTGGCGGTGTCTGAACGCCATCTGCGCCGCCTCTGTCTTGCCGCCACCGGCCTTTCGGCCCAAGGCTTTCTTGAGGCGACACGGCTGCGGGAAGCCTGCCGATTGCTCGCGTATACGCGGATGCGGGCGCAGGAGGTGGGCTTTGCGTTGGGGTTTGACGATCCGGCCTATTTCGCGCGGGCATTCCGGCGGGGCATGGGCATGTCGTGCAGCGAATACCGGCGGCGGCTTGAGGGGGGATGATGGCAGATCTGGTGATCTTTGATTGCGATGGGGTGCTGATTGACTCTGAGGTCATTTCGGCCCGGATGTTGATCGCCGAACTCGCCGGGTTGGGGGTGGTGGTCGACATGGCCTATGTCGCCAGCCACTTTCTGGGGCGCAGCTATCCGACGGTGATGGCCACGATCCGCCAGGATTTTGGCTTGGATCTGCCGGGCAGCTTTGAAGACGCCTATCGCACGCGACTCTTGGCGGCATTCGAACGCGAGTTGCAGGTGATGCCGCATGTCGCACAGGCGTTGCGGGCGCTGAGCCTGCCATTTTGTGTGGCGACGTCCTCCAGTCCGCGCCGTGCGGCGATGTCATTGAAGCTCGCCGGGTTGGACGGGCTGGTCGAAGGCCGGGTTTTCACCGCATCCGAGGTGGCCCGGGGCAAGCCTGCGCCTGATTTGTTTCTGCATGCGGCGGCCCGGATGGGGGCGGATCCTGCGCGGTGTCTGGTCATTGAGGACAGTTTGACCGGGGTTCGCGCGGCGCTGGCGGCGGGTATGGAGGTGTGGCGTTTCACCGGTGGCAGTCATCTAAAGGGGATGGTGCTTGATGTCCCGGAAGATGCTAGGGCCAAGCGCACGTTTGATTCCTTCGCGCAGTTCTTGCAGATTGATCCCGAAACCACAGGCCCGGAAAGACCCCACCCCGCATGACCCTTCGCGCCGACCCTGAACCTTCCTTGCATGATGAGGCCGCCCGGGCGGGTTGGCTGTATTATGTTGGCGGATTGACGCAGGACCAGATCGCGAAAGAGTTGGGTGTTTCACGGCAAAGGGCGCAGCGGCTTGTCAGCCGGGCGGTGGCCGAAGGGTTGATTCATGTGCGGCTGAACCACCGCATTGGCGTTTGCCTTGATCTGGAGCAGGCGCTGACGGAACGGTTCAACCTGACCCGCTGCCGGGTTGCACCGGGTCTTGGGGCCACGGGCGACGGGGTTCGGGCGATTGCCTCGGCCGCGGCGGGTGAGTTGGAGCGGTTTCTGCGGATGGAGGAGCCTTCGGTTGTCGCGGTTGGAACCGGGCGGGCCCTGCGTGGCATGGTTGATGCCATGGAAGACGGCATCGTGGCGGGGCAACACCGACTGGTCTCATTGATTGGGAATATCGCGCCGGACGGTTCGGCATCTTTCTTTGATGTGGTTATGCGGCTGGCCGACAAGGTGCATGCGCCGCATTATCCGATGCCCGTACCCGTGATCTCGCCAACCCCCGAGGAAAATGCGGCCTTCCACGCCCTGACGCCGGTACGCAAGGTCGTCGATCTGGCACGTGCGGCGGATGTGATTTTCGTCGGCATTGGCCAGATGTCGAATGACGCACCATTGTTGAAAGATGGCTTCGTCAGTCGTGCCGAACTGGACGAGATGCAGGCCGCAGGTGCGGTGGGCGAAGTCGCGGGCTGGGTCTATAATGCCGAGGGTCGCTATCTGGATCTTGGCACCAACCGTCGCACCGGTGGGGTGCGGGTTGAGCCGGGCCTGGACCGTCCGTCCATCGGTATCGCGGCTGGCGAAACTAAGGTGCCGGCGATCCGTGGCGCGCTTCTGGCGCGAATCGTCAACGGGTTGGTGACGGATGAGCCGACCGCGAGGGCGCTCTTGGCCTGATCGGGCCGTTTACTCCTTCAAAGCAAAATCAATGACTTCGGTCGCCTGCGCTGCAGTGCGGCGACGAATTTCTCATTCCGCCTGAAAAACAGGCTTGACGATTTGCTCATGTGCTGGGCATTTTCTCATTCAGCGATTAAATGCTCACATCGCTTCCGAGGGAGGATACCATGACTGTTTCGCTTCGCGCGCTTTTGGGCGCGACGGCTTTCGTTGCGCTGACCGGCGTGGCCATGGCCGAGACCACCATCACCGTGGCGACCGTGAACAACGGCGACATGATCCGCATGCAGGGTCTGATGGACGACTTCTATGCCAAGAACCCCGACATCAAGGTGGAATGGGTGACGCTGGAAGAAAACGTGCTGCGCCAGAACGTGACCACCGACATCGCCACCAATGGCGGTCAGTATGACGTCCTGACCATCGGCACCTATGAAGTGCCGATCTGGGGCAAGCAGGGCTGGCTCGCCAGCCTGAACGATCTGCCTGCCGATTACGACGTGGACGATCTGCTGCCCGCCATTCGCGGTGGCCTGACCGTTGACGGCAACCTGATGGCGTCGCCCTTCTATGGCGAAAGCTCGATGGTGATGTATCGCAAGGATCTGATGGACGCCGCTGGCCTGACCATGTCCGACGCGCCGACCTGGACGGAGATCGAGGCTGCGGCCAAGGCGATGACCGACAAGTCGAAAGAGCAGTACGGCATCTGCCTGCGTGGCAAGGCCGGCTGGGGCGAAAACATGGCCTTCCTGACCGCCATGTCGAACTCGTTCGGCGCACGCTGGTTCGATGAGGCTTGGGTGCCGCAGTTTGACCAGCCGGAGTGGAAAGCCACGCTGGAAACCTATCTGCGCGTGATGACCGAGTACGGCCCGCCCGGCGCGTCGAACAACGGCTTCAACGAAAACCTGACGCTGTTCCAACAGGGCAAGTGCGGCATGTGGATCGACGCCACGGTTGCGGCTTCGTTCGTGACGGGCAAGGATTCGACCGTGGCCGACAAGGTTGGCTTCGCTTTGGCCCCCGACAATGGTCTGGGCAAGCGCGGCAACTGGCTCTGGGCTTGGTCGCTGGCGATCCCGGCTTCCAGCCAAAAGCAAGATGCTGCCAAGGCGTTCATCAACTGGGCAACCAACAAGGACTATCTGGCCCTTGTTGCGTCGAAAGAAGGCTGGGCGAACGTGCCTCCGGGTACCCGCACCTCGTTGTATTCCAACCCGGAATACGCTTCGATCCCGTTCGCCAAGATGACGATCGACTCGATCAACGCGGCTGACCCGAATGCCCCGACCGTCAAGCCGGTGCCTTATGTCGGCGTGCAGTTCGTGGCGATCCCGGAATTCCAAGGCCTTGGCACCAGTGTCGGGCAAGAATTCTCGGCAGCGCTGGCTGGTCAGAAATCGGTGGACGAGGCCCTTGCCGCGGCGCAGGCTTTGGTCACCGACGAGATGACGGCCGCTGGCTACATCAAGTAATCCTTCCCAAGGATATCGGCCCTTCCCTACCGGGAGGGGCCAACCTGACAGCGACCGTGACACCCCCAGCAGCTGCGGTCGCTGTGTCTTTCCCGTCTGCTGCCACGCTGCCTGTCTTTCCAAAGCGGAGTTTTCCCATGGCCACGCAATCCTCGCGCAAAGCTGCCCGTGCCATGTTGTCGCCAACCGTTATCCTGCTTTTGGTTTGGATGATCGTGCCCTTGGCCATGACGCTGTGGTTTTCCTTGCAGCGCTACAACCTGCTTTACCCGGACCGAACCGGCTTTAACGATTTCGGCAATTACACGCGATTTGTCCTGTCGCCTGCCTTTGGCGGTGCGGTGGTCAACACGCTGGTGCTGGTGGTCGGTGTGCTGGCCATCACTGTGATCCTGGGCATCCTGATTGCGCTGTTGATCGACCAGCCGATCTGGGGGCAGGGCATTGTGCGGATCTTGGTGATCTCGCCGTTCTTCATCATGCCGCCCGTCGCGGCGCTGATCTGGAAGAACATGTTCATGAACCCGACCAACGGCCTGTTTGCCGAGGCGGCAAAGTTCATTGGCCTGTCACCTTATGATTTTCTGGGCAACGCGCCCCTCGCCTCGATCATCCTGATCGTCGCGTGGCAGTGGCTGCCCTTTGCGACGCTGATCCTGCTGACCGCGCTGCAATCGCTGTCCTCAGAGGAGTTGGAGGCCGCCGAGATGGACGGTGCAGGCCCCGTGTCGCGGTTTTGGTATATCATGCTGCCGCATCTGGCGCGTGCCATCACCGTGGTGGTGCTGATCCAGACGATCTTCCTTCTGGGCATCTTTGGCGAGATTCTTGTGACCACCAATGGCGGTCCCGGTACCTCGTCCACCACCTTGCCCTATCTGATCTACAAGGAAGCACTTCTCGATTTCGACGTCGGCACCGCAGCCGCGGGCGGGGTCGTTGCAGTGATCCTTGCCAATATTGTTGCCTTCTTCCTGATGCGCGCCATCGGCAAGAACCTTGATGCGTGAGGAATAATCATGGCCCGTCACGTTACAACCCAACGTCGCGCGATCAACTCTGCTGCCGCATGGACGGTTGCGCTTATGCTGTTCTTCCCGATCCTGTGGACCGTGTTGACCAGTTTCAAACCCGAAGCGCAGGCCGTCGCCTCGCCCCCCATCTTCCTGGGCTTTGACTGGACCTTGCAGAACTATGTCGATGTGAACGAACAGCGCGACTATTTCCGCTACTTCGTCAACTCGGTCATCATTGCGCTTGGCTCCACCGCTTTGGGGTTGGTGCTGGCCATCCCGGCGGCGTGGTCGATGGCCTTTGTGCCAGGGCGCAAGACCAAAGACCTGCTGATGTGGATGCTGTCGACCAAGATGATGCCCGCCGTGGGTGTGTTGGTGCCGATCTACCTGCTTTTCAAGACGCTCGGGCTTTTGGATACCCGCGTCGGGCTGGTGGTCGTGCTGACCCTGATGAACCTGCCGATCATCGTCTGGATGCTCTACACCTACTTCAAGGAAATTCCCGGCGAAATTCTGGAAGCGGCACGGATGGATGGGGCCACCCTGAAATCGGAAATCCTGTATGTGCTGACGCCCATGGCCGTGCCGGGCATCGCGTCAACTGTGCTTTTGAACATCATTCTGGCGTGGAATGAGGCGTTCTGGACGATCAACCTGACCGTCACCGATGCCGCCCCCCTGACCAAGTTCATCTCGGGCTTTTCCAGCCCGCAGGGACTTTTCTACGCCAAACTGTCGGCGGCCAGCACGATGGCTATCGCGCCGATCCTGATCATGGGCTGGTTCAGCCAAAAACAACTCGTCCGCGGCCTGACCTTTGGCGCGGTGAAGTGAGGGTATAATGGGCAAGATCACACTCCATCAGGTTCGCAAATCCTTTGGGGAAGTGGACGTCATTCCGGGCATCGACCTGACCATCGAAGACGGCGAGTTTGTTGTCTTTGTCGGTCCGTCAGGCTGCGGCAAGTCCACTCTGTTGCGTTTGATCGCGGGGTTGGAAGATACCACCGCGGGCACCATGCAGATCGACGGGCGCGAGGCAACACATCTGCCACCCGCACAGCGCGGCCTTGCCATGGTGTTCCAGTCCTACGCACTTTATCCGCATATGACCGTGCGCAAAAACATCGCCTTCCCGCTGAAAATGGCGGGGATGACTGCGGCCGAGCAAGAGGCCAAGGTTCAGCATGCCGCGAAGATTTTGAACCTGACGAACTATCTTGACCGCCGTCCGGGACAATTGTCCGGCGGTCAGCGCCAGCGTGTCGCCATCGGCCGTGCGATCGTCCGCGAACCGGCGGCGTTCCTGTTTGACGAACCGCTGTCGAACCTGGATGCGGCCCTGCGCGTGACGATGCGGCAAGAGATTTCCGAACTGCATCAAAGCCTGAAGACCACCATGATCTATGTGACCCATGATCAGGTTGAAGCCATGACGATGGCTGACAAGATCGTGGTTTTGAACGCAGGCCGGGTCGAGCAGGTCGGCAGCCCGCTGGATCTGTATCATTCCCCCCGCAACCTGTTTGTCGCGGGCTTCATCGGCAGCCCGAAGATGAACCTCATCACCGGGGCCGAGGCCGCCAAGTACAACTGCACCACCTTGGGCGTGCGACCCGAGCATATCCGCGTGGGCGAAGGCCCGTGGCAGGGCGTTGTCGGCCTGTCGGAACATCTCGGCTCCGACAGCTTTATCAAGGTCGAGGTTGACGGCATCGGCACGATCAACGTGCGCGCCTCGGGCGAGATTGGCGTGCATCACGGCGATCCGATCAAGCTGTCACCAGACATGGACAAATTGCACCGCTTTGACGGCGAAGGGCTGGCGCTGAAATGAGACTTTCGGGAAAAACTGCTTTGATTACCGGGGCTGCTCGCGGCATCGGGTTTGAATTCGCTCGGGCCTATATCGCCGAAGGGGCGACGGTGGCCTTGGCCGACATCAACGCCGAGGCGGTGAAGGCCGCGGCGGCAAGCCTTGGTCCGCAGGCCGTGGCGATTCAGATGGATGTCACGCGGCAGGACAGCATTGACGCCGGGTTCGAAAAGGCCGTGGCCGAGATGGGGCAGCTTGATATCCTCATCAACAATGCTGCGCTCTTTACCGCGGCCCCCATCGCCGAAATCACCCGTGCCGATTATGACAAGCTGTTTGCGGTCAACGTGGCTGGGACGCTGTTTTGCACGCAGGCTGCTGCGCGTCACATGATCGCGCGCGGCGAGGGTGGTACAATCATCAATATGGCGTCCCAAGCTGGACGGAGAGGCGAAAGCCTTGTCGGAGTCTATTGCGCCACCAAGGCTGCTGTCATTTCCCTGACCCAGTCGGCCGGGCTGAACCTGATCCCCCATGGCATCAACGTCAACGCCATCGCACCCGGTGTGGTGGACGGGGAACATTGGGACGGGGTGGACGCCTTCTTTGCCAAATATGAAGGCAAGGCGCCGGGGCAAAAGAAGCGCGAGGTGGGCGCCGCTGTGCCCTTTGGCCGGATGGGCACCGCTGCCGATCTGACCGGCATGGCCGTGTTCCTTGCAACTGATGAAGCGAAATACATCGTCGCCCAATGCTTCGGCGTGGACGGCGGCAACTGGATGGCCTGACATGACCTATGCAACCCCCGCCTATGACCGCAACCGCCTGACCCCCGGCATCGTGCATATCGGCCTTGGCAATTTTCACCGGGCGCATATGGCGGTCTATCTGGATGATCTGTTTGCCTTGGGGCAGGGCCATGATTGGGCCATTCTTGGCGCGGGTGTCCGTGCGCCCGATGCGGCGATGCGTGATGCTCTGAAGGCGCAGGATTGCTTGTCCACCGTGATTGAGCTGGACCCCAAAGGCCAAACCGCGCGGCGGGTCGGCGCCATGATCGACTTCCTGCCGGTGGAGGTGGACAATGCCAGCCTGATCGCCGCCATGGCGCGGCCCGAAATCCGCATCGTATCGCTGACCGTGACCGAGGGCGGCTATTTCATCAATGCCTCGACCGGCCAGTTCGATCCGACCCTGCCCGACATCACCGCCGATGGCGCAAATCCGGACCGTCCGGCCACTGCGTTTGGTGCGATTGTTGCGGCACTTAAGGCGCGGCGGGCGGCCGGGGTGCAACCTTTTACCGTGATGTCTTGCGACAACCTGCCCGGTAATGGCCATGTGACGAAAGCAGCCGTCGTCGGTCTTGCCCGTCTGTCTGATCCATCTTTGGCCGACTGGATCGCCGCCAATGTGGCCTTCCCGAATGGGATGGTCGATCGCATCACCCCGGCAACGGGCCCGCGCGAGCGTGCCATGGCTGCCAAGTTCGGTCTTGGCGATGATCCGGTGCCCGTCACCTGCGAGCCGTTCCGGCAATGGGTGCTGGAAGACAATTTCCCCGCCGGTCGCCCGGCCTTGGAACAGGTGGGTGTGACCTTTACCCCGCATGTCCATGCGTTTGAGATGATGAAAATTCGCATCCTGAACGGTGGGCATGCCACCATCGCCTATCCCGGTGGGCTGATGGACATTGAATATGTGCATGAGGCGATGGCGCATCCGCTGATCAAGGGGTTCTTGGAAAAGGTGGAGCGGGAGGAGATCATCCCCTATGTCCCGCCCGTGCCCGATACCAATATCGACGCCTATTTCGATCTGATCGTGGAACGGTTTTCTAACCCCGAGGTGGCCGACACCGAGCGGCGGCTTTGCCTTGATGGATCAAACCGCCAACCGAAGTTCATTGTGCCGTCGATCCGTGATGCGCTTGCCGCAGGCGGGTCGGTGACGGGGCTGGCGCTGGTTTCGGCGCTGTGGTGCCGCTATTGTGCGGGCGAAACCGACAGTGGCACCCACATTCCGCCGAATGATCCGAACTGGGATGCCTTGCAGGCCTTGGCGCGGGCCGCGAAGGCTGATCCGAAGGCTTGGCTCACGCAGCGCACGATCTATGGCGAGGTGGCCGATGACGCCCGCTTTGCCACCGCCTTTGCCGATGCTCTGACCCGGCTTTGGCGCGATGGTACGGCGCATGTGCTGGCGGAATATCTTCGCGGTGGGGCCTGATCGCGGCTATTTAAGCGCGGGCTGATGGTGGGGGGCCGTCCGGCCCTTTTCATTCTCGGATGACAGGCCTTTAGTGGGGCAAAGTCGTTTCGGAGTTTTGCCATGCTGTCCGCCATATCCTCGCGCCGCCGATTTTCTGACCTCACAGAACAAGAGGTTCTGGCCCTGGCGATTTCCTCGGAAGAGGACGATGCCCGCATCTATCGCCTTTATGCGGAACGCCTGCGGGTCGAATACCCGGCCTCGGCCGCGATTTTCGATGGCATGGCCAGTGAAGAGGATGAACACCGCCGCCAGTTGATCGAGCTGCATCAGGTGCGGTTTGGACAGGTGATTCCGTTGATCCGGCGCGAACATGTGGCGGGGTTCTATGCCCGCAAACCCGTCTGGCTGAACGAGACGCTGGGCCTTGACGCGATGCGCGCCGAGGCGCGCGCGATGGAGATGCAGGCCGCAGCCTTTTACACCCGTGCCGCCGGGCAGACAGCGGATGCGGCGACGCGCAAGCTTTTGGGGGATCTGGCTGCGGCGGAATCGGGTCATGCCGAACATGCCGGCGCCCTGACCGAGACCCACCTGACCGAGGGCGAAAAAGCCAGCGAAGATGCGGGCGCGCGGCGGCAGTTCATTCTGACTTGGGTGCAGCCGGGTCTGGCCGGGCTGATGGATGGCTCGGTCTCTACGCTTGCCCCGATCTTCGCCACGGCCTTTGCCACGCAAGATACTTGGACCACCTTTCTGGTGGGTGCAGCGGCCTCGGTCGGGGCCGGGATTTCGATGGGGTTCACCGAAGCCGCCCATGATGATGGCGTTCTGTCGGGGCGCGGCAGCCCGTGGAAGCGCGGGCTTGCCTCGGGCATGATGACGGCGGTTGGTGGGCTTGGCCACGCGCTGCCCTATCTGATCCCGGAATTTTGGACCGCCACCATCATTGCCATGATCGTGGTCTTTGTGGAGTTGTGGGCCATCGCTTGGATCCAGAACAAGTTCATGGAAACCCCGTTCCTGCGGGCGGCCTTGCAGGTGGTCTTGGGGGGCGCGCTGGTCTTTGCGGCGGGTGCCTTGATTGGCGGCGGCTGACACAGCGGTCGCGCCCTGCCGCTAAAGCAACCATAACCGGTTGCCGCGCTTGCCATGGGACCGACGCGGTGGCACAGGATGGGGGCGCCGCGTTGGGCAAGGAATTTCATGATGAATGGGACGGATGATTTTGCCGCCAAGGTAACGGGCTGGATCGGGCAGGCGGGAGATATCGCCATGGGCTGGCTGCTGTCGCCTGCCGCTTGGTCGCAGTTCGGGCTTTTGGCTGTTGCGGTGATCCTGTCCCGGCTTGCGACGGCCCGCGTCTTGCCGGTCCTCATGCGGTTTCTTGATCCTGGTGAGAAGACCGGTCACCTTGCCAATCTGCGCCGCTTTGCCCTGCGCTTCCTGCCGCTGTTCTTGCCACTTTTTGCCTATGGTCTGACGGCCATGGGCGAGGAAGCCACCCGCGCTGCCTTTGGTTCGGGCGAAGTGATCGCCTTTGGCAAGCGGGTCTTCATCTTCCTTGCCGCCCGCATCTTTGTGCGTGAGGTGGTGACCGACAGCTTTTTGCGGCTTTTGGGGAAATATGTGCTGGTACCGGTGGCCGGGCTTTACGCCCTGGGGATCTGGGACGACATCACGCTGCGCCTTGAGGAAACCATCGTCACGCTGGGCAATATTCGGTTTTCGGTGATGGCCCTGCTGCGTGGGGTGATTGCCGGGTCCGTCCTGTTTTGGCTTGGGTCTTGGTCCAACCGGCAAAGCGCCAGCTATATCAAATCTCAAGAAGAGTTGCGTCCCGCCACCCGCGAGTTGGCCGTCAAGGCGGTAGAGGTGACAATCTTTGGCGCGGCCTTTCTTTTGCTGCTGTCCATCATGGGTATTGATCTGACGGCCGTTGCCGTTCTGGGTGGTGCTTTGGGTGTGGGCATTGGTCTGGGGCTGCAACAGATTGCCGCGAACTTTGTTTCCGGGGTTATTCTGCTGATCGAAGGGCAGACCACGGTCGGCGATTACGTCGAACTGGATGGTGGCCAGAAGGGCACCATTGTGAAGATGACCGCGCGCGCCTGTGTGCTGGAAACCTTTGACGGCAAATGGATCGTGGTGCCGAACGACCATTTCATCACCACGCGGGTGGTGAATTACTCGGACCAAGGCAGCGCCAACCGTTATGACGCGCCGTTTTCGGTGTCATATGAAACCGATATCAACCGCGTGCCCGAGATCATCGAGGCTGCCGTGGCGGCGTTGCCCTTTGTGTTGAAAGCGCCGGACGGTCCGGATTGTGAATTGCGTGGTTTTGGCGAGAGCAGTGTCGATTTCGCGGTGGAATATTGGGTCGCGGGGATTGATGACGGCAAGAACAAATACGCCAGTCAGGTGAACTTCGCGATCTGGAACGCACTCAAGTCCGCCGGGATCGAGATGCCCTATCCGCATCGGGTGATCGAGGTGAAAGGCGGCGCGCTTGCTTGACGCATTGGTCATCGGGGCTGGGCCCGCCGGGCTGATGGCGGCCGAGGAATTGGCGCGCGCCGGTCGCCGCGTGCTGGTGGTTGAGGCGAAACCGTCTCCCGCGCGCAAGTTTCTGATGGCAGGCAAGTCGGGGCTGAACGTCACCAAGGACCAGCCGTTTGAGGCCTTTCTTGCCGCCTATGATTGTCCCGACCGGCTGCGCCCGATGCTTGAGGCTTTTGGCCCGGTTGAGGTGCAGTCGTTTTGTCGCAATTTAGGGCACGAGGTGTTTACGGGCTCATCGGGGCGGGTGTTTCCGGTGACAATGAAAGGCTCGCCCTTGTTGCGGGCATGGCTTGCCCGTCTTGCCGGACTGGGGGTGGAGTTGCGCCACCGCTGGCGCTGGGCCGGGTTTGACGATTATGGCTTCGTCTTTGACACGCCGGAGGGGCGGCAAGTGTTGCACCCGCGCGTCACAGTGCTGGCGCTGGGCGGGGCAAGCTGGGCGCGGCTGGGATCAGACGCAGCATGGGTGCCGTGGCTGGCCGAACGGGGCGTGCAGATTGCGCCGTGGCAGCCTGCCAATATGGGATTTGCCGTAGATTGGTCGCCGCATATGACGCGGCATTTCGGACAGGCGGTAAAAGGCGCCGCTTTGATCGTCGGCCATCAGCGCGAGCGGGGGGAATTTGTCCTATCGGCCCGCGGGGTAGAAGGCGGGGGGATTTACGCCGTTTCTCGTGCGCTGCGGCAGGGCGCGGGGCTGGTGATCGACCTGATGCCGGATGTGACGCTGTCTGATGTTGCGGCGCGGCTTGCCCGCATGAAATCCAGCGAAAGCGCGCCCAACCGACTGCGTAAGCTGGGGCTGTCGCCTGCTGCTGCCGCGCTTGTCATGGAATGGGGGCGGGGGATGGATCTGGCGCAAGGGATTAAAGCCTTGCCCGCCCGTCTGGCCGGGCCGCGCCCATTGGATGAGGCGATCTCGGTTGCAGGGGGGGTGGCATGGCAGGCCGTCACCGATGGGCTGGAGCTGAAAGCACTGCCCGGTGTTTTCGTCGCCGGGGAGATGCTGGATTGGGAGGCCCCAACCGGTGGTTACCTTTTGACCGCCTGTTGGGCCACTGGCGCGTGGGCGGGCCGGAGCGCAGCGCGTTAAGCGGGCAAAAGGACGAGATGGCCAAGATCTCAGCCGTGTTTCACCATGATGTGTCGCACCACGGTGTAATCTTCCAGCGCATAGGCTGACATATCCTTGCCATAGCCGGATTGCTTCAACCCGCCATGCGGCATTTCATTGGTCAGCATGAAATGCGTGTTGATCCATGTGCAGCCATAGCGCAGCCGCGCCGCTGTCGCCATCGCGCGGCCGACATCGCGGGTCCAGACCGAGGACGCGAGGCCGTAGTCGTTGTCATTGGCCCAATCCACCGCCTGATCCGCATCCGAAAATGGCGTGATGGACACCACTGGGCCAAACACCTCGCGGCGCACAATCTCGTCGCTTTGCATGGCCCCCGCCACCACGGTGGGCTTGTAGTAAAAGCCTTGTTCCATCGCTTCGCCGCCGGTCGTCACCTGAATATGGCTCACCTCGCGGGCGCGGTTCACGAAGCTGGCGACGCGGTCGCGTTGGCGCTGACTGATGAGCGGGCCGATTTCATTCGTGCTGTCATCCGCAGCGCCGAGGGTGATCGAGGCCGCCGCTGCGGTCAGATCGGCAACAAGATTTTCGTAAACCTTCTTTCCCGCATAAACACGACAGGCAGCGGTGCAGTCTTGGCCGGCATTATAGAAGGAAAACGCGCGCAGCCCTTCGACCACTGCCGAAACGTCGGCGTCATCAAAGACCAGAACCGGGGCCTTGCCGCCCAATTCCAGATGGGTGCGCTTGACCGTTTTGGCGGCCGCATCCAGCATCTTCTTGCCTGTCGCCACATCACCGGTCAGGCTGATCATATCAATGCCGGGGTGGTTGATAAGGTAATTTCCTACGGTCTGCCCGCGCCCGGTGATCACCGAGACCACACCTTCGGGCAGTTCCTCGGCCAAAATATGCGCCATCTTCAGCGCGGTCAGTGGGGTTTGCTCGGACGGTTTGAAGACGACTGTATTGCCGCCGCCAATCGCCGGACCAAGTTTCCACGCCATCATCATCAAGGGATAATTCCACGGCGCGATAGAGGCGATGACACCAATCGCATCGCGTCGGATCATCGAGGTATGGCCCGACAGGTATTCGCCGGCCACCGCGCCGTGTTGACACCGCACGGCCCCGGCGAAAAAGCGGTAGCAATCGACAATGGCCGGGATTTCGTCATTGCGCGCGCAGTTGATCGGCTTGCCGCAATTCAGTGCTTCAAGTGTGGCAAAGGCATCTGCCTCGGCCTCGATGCGGTCTGCGATGCGCAGCAGTGCTGCGGAACGTTCCCCAGGGGTGGTGCGTGACCAAGTGCCAAAGGCGCGACGCGCGGCTGCCACGGCCCGGTCAATTTGCGCGGTCGACGCCTCGGGCACATCCAAGATCAGGCCACCCGTGCGCGGGTTCAGGATTTGCTCTTTGGCCTCTTGCCCGGGCTCAAAGCTGTTGCCGATGAGAAGTTGGGTCTGAATGGTCATTGGGGGGCCTTTCATTTGCCTCCGCCTGCCGTCTCGGACCCGTTGCGGGTGAGCGTGTAGGCGGCGAGGATGGGCAGGAACGTGGCGGCAAAGACGATCATGGCGACGACATTGGTAACCGGGCGCTGGCGCGGGCGGATCAATTCTTCCAGCATCCAGATGGGCAGGGTGGCCTGTTGACCGGCGGTAAAGGTGGTGACGATCACCTCGTCAAACGACAGGGCAAAGGCCAGCATGCCACCCG
>CALBSG010000024.1 GCA_937927675.1 uncultured Paracoccaceae bacterium
GCTGGTTGGTGGAGCCAGGGAGGATCGAACTCCCGACCTCTTGAATGCCATTCAAGCGCTCTCCCATCTGAGCTATGACCCCGTTACCAACTTCCGCCTGCGTGGGCCGCTGCGGATGGGCGCTGTTTATTGGCAGGCGCGGCGGGGTGCAAGAGGTAAAATGCACTTTTTCCGCGCCTGCCGAAACAGCTTAGAGTTCTTCTTCATCTCCAGGCACATCGGCCAGATCGTCGAGCGAAACATTGTCGTCGGCGTCGTCTTCCAACAACTCGTCATCCATTTCCGCATCATCCGAAACGCCGCCAACCAGCAGGTCGTCATCGGCTTCCAGATCATCGACCAGAACCTCGTCGTCCTTGTCGGGCGTCGAGCGGCTGATGACGGCTGCGGCCATTTTGCGGCGCGCGCTTTCGATGTCCACAACCTCGCCGGTGTAGGGGCTGACGATCGGGCTGCGGTTCAGGTCATAAAAGCGCTTGCCGGTGGTCGGGCAAATGCGCTTCGTGCCCCATTCTGCCTTGGGCATGGTATTCCCTTTTCAGGCTGGCCTTTTCAGGCGGATATCCAGTAGAGCGGCCGATTGCCACAAGTGCCCGGAACTGTCAAAGCCTTTGTGCTCTGAGGTGACCGGATTGCTACCCGCCCCCACATTGCTATTCTCGCGCTCCGTTTCAAGAGGTTCCATGCCCAGCCTGCCCGGATCGCCGCCACTCGACATCACCTTGCGCCGTTCAGCCCGTGCAAGGCGGTTTTCGCTGCGCGTCAGCCGGGTTGATGGGCGCATCACGCTGTCGCTGCCGCTGCGGGCACGCGAATCAGAAGCGATGGACTTTGCCCGCGCGCAAGAAGGCTAGCTGCGCAAGGCCTTGGCGCAGATGCCATCCGCCGATCTGGTGGGCATCGGCGCGGAAATCCCGATCGAGGGGCGCACGATTCGCCTGATCGCCGGCCAAGGGCGCAGGCTGATGCTAGAGGGCGACAGCCTGCTGGTGCCGGGTGATGCGGCGCTGGCGGGCGCGCGGGCACAAGCCTGGTTGAAGGCGCTGGCGCGGGACCGTTTGGTGGCCGCCTCTGACCATTACGCGGGCCTGATCGGGCGCAAAGTGGCCCGCATCACCCTACGCGACACCCGCTCGCGCTGGGGCTCGTGCAGTCACGAGGGGGCGCTGATGTATTCTTGGCGGCTCATCATGGCGCCGCCCGCGGTGCTGACCTATGTCGCGGCGCATGAGGTCGCGCACATGCTCGAGATGAACCACTCCGACCGGTTCTGGGCCGTGGTCGACCAGCTTTACCCCGGCTGGGAGGCGCAGCGCCGCTGGCTGCACACGCAGGGCGCGGCCCTGCACGCCTTGCGCTTTACCACTGCGGGGGATTGACCCCCACGCGGGCTTCATGTTCGCTGCCGCCATGACCGATCAACCTCGCCCCTCTCCGCGCCTTGCCGACCCGAACGCTGCCGCGCATGAACGCGTCTTCCGCACCCTGCGCCAACAGGTGATGCATGGCGAGCTGGCCCCCGGTCAGGCCCTGACCCTGCGCGGCATTGCGGCGCAATTCGGTGTCTCCATGACCCCGGTGCGCGAGGCGGCCCGACGTCTCGCCGCCGAAGGCGCGCTGACCATTTCTTCCTCGGGGCGGATCAGCACCCCCGACCTGACCCCGGAACGGATCGAGGAACTGGCCGCCATCCGCGCCCTGCTAGAGCCAGAGATGGCCGCCCGTGCGCTGCCCCGCGTCCATTTCGCGCTGATCGACCGGCTGGCCGCGATCAATGCCGCCAATCAGGAAGCGGTGATGAACCAAGACGCGGTGGCCTATGTGCGCAGCAATCTGGAATTTCACCGCACGCTTTACCTGCGCGCCCAGACCCCCGCGATGCTTGCCATGATCGAAACGGTCTGGCTGCAACTTGGCCCCACGATGCGTGCGCTTTACCAAAAGATCCGCCGCCGCGATCTGCCGCAGCATCACCGGCTGATCCTAGCCGCGCTCAAGGCCGGCGACGAACCCGGCCTGCGGCTTGCCGTGCGCACCGATGTGACACAGGGCCTGCGCCACCTTATCAGCTGATCGGACCTGCAACGCTTGCATTGGTCATGGGGGCGGCTTTAGGCTTGCCCCATGGTTCATTTGGTTTTTCAGCACAGAAAAGGGTCGCGTAATATCGGCGATCGGGAATGTTGTCCGGCCTATTGGCTGCCGTTCGACGCCCAAAAGACCGTTCAATCCCTGACCGACACGGTGCCGCCCTGCGATCTGGCCATCTTTGGCGGTGGGCAGATTTATGCCAGCGCGGTTGAGGCGGTCACACAACGCGCAGCCGCAGCGCGCCATTGCGTGACTTGGGCCATCGGATTGCAGGCCGCCAAGCGCAAGGTGGACGGGGCCGACCAGTTTCAGGCCCGCATGTCGCTGATCGGATGCCGCGATGTGGGCATCAAGGGCACCGAATATGTGCCCTGCGCCACCTGTCTTGCGCCCGGCTTGCAAACCGCCACCGCGCCAACCCGCGACGCGGTGCTGTATCTGCACGCGACCAAATCCGATGCGGTAGAGCGCCCCGACGGCATCCCCTGCCGCACCAATCACGACGGCACCCTGAACGAGGCATTGGCCTTTATCGCGTCGGGCGAAACCGTCATCACCAATTCATTCCACGGCACCTATTGGGCCATGCTCATGGGTCGCAAAGTATTGTGCCTGCCGTTTTCAGCCAAGTTCCGCGGCTTTGCCCGCATGCCTGCCTTGGCCGATCCCGGCAACTGGCGTGCCGACCTGCCGCGCGCTTATGCGCTGCCCGGCTATCTCGACGACTGCATTGCGGCAAATTACGCGTTCCGCGACAAGGTGATGAACCTGATCTGACCCCACGCCCCGCTGTCCGTCTTGCGCCTTTCGAAATACTCCACGGGAGGTCCGGAGGGTGTGAAACCCTCCGGGACCAGCCAAAGGGCACAAGAACGTCAAGATCAGCCGATCAACACCACCAACCACGCCAAACCACCGGCCAGCGCCGTCAAGGCCACGGCCGCCGATCCACAATCCTTGGCCTTTTTGGCGCGGGGATCGATGTCTTTCGACAGATAATCCACCACCTCCTCCAGCCCGGTGTTCATCAACTCCGCCGCAAGGATCAACAGTCCCAAGGCCCAGATCAACGCCCGCTCGGCCGGAGAGATCGTCACCAGAAAGGTCGCCGCCACCGACAGGACGTTCACCACCGTCCATTGCCGCAGCGTCTTTTCGCTGGCCCAAGCCGCTGACCAGCCCTGCCATGACCAGACACAGGTGTTCCAAAACCGCAGCCCCTCGGCCGCCAGACGCGCACGCATGAATTGCCCCCCATCCTGTGACAGGCAGGCTAAGCCTTGACCCCGGCCTTCGGCAAGTCATCGAGATAGGCCCTTGTGCAGGTCACCACATGGGCGAAACGGTCGCCGCCCAGATGCACCCCACCATACCACCGGGTGACAACGACGATATGATCGACCAGCCCCGCACGCTCCAGCATCTTCAGAATAACGGCGCCTGCGCCCGCCTCGCCATCGTCATTCTTCACCGGGCCTGCATCCGAGAACACACAAGCCCAAGTGTTATGCGTGGCCTTGGCGTATTTCTTGACGCGCTTCAACTCGGCCAGAAAGGCCTCGGCTCCGGCGCGGCCCTGCACGGGACCACCAGAAACCGCATAGCGTGACCCGCGGTCACGGACGACATCTTCGATCTGCAACATAGGGGCATCGTAACGGCTGGCGGGTCCAGAGGAAACCCTTGCCCCCTATATCGCGAAACTTAGGGTCGCAACGCCACAAGCGCCGCCGCATTCGGGCAAAAGCCCGGCAGCGCCTCGGCCGCCACGGTATGGGACAACCAGTCAGTGCAGGCCTTGGTGCTGCCGCAGGTGCGACAGCGCTCGACCAGCACCCCCAATTCATCCCGACTCAGCCAGCCGTCAACCACGGCATCTGGCAAGGACACGCCCACCGTGCGCGCCATGCCCCGCGTAAAGCCCCATGCCCGAGGCGCCTGTGGATACCCGATCATCTTCTTCCCTCACGCGACCTGAATGCGCCAAGGGTCGCGCGGATCGCGTCACCGCGCTTTGATACGGATCAACCGGCGATCAACCGGGCCTCAGCCACCAAGCCGGGCAAGGGTTGCCGCCACCGTCCGCTTACGGTCCGCATTGGCCGGATGCGTGCCAAGGAAGCGATCGCCGGGATCGGGGATCCGATCAAAGAACGCCGCCCCCAGCATCGGATCATATCCCGCCACAAAGGCGATTTCGGTGCCAAGGCTGTCAGCCTCCAACTCGAAATCCTTTGAGAACCGCCGCGCGCCCACCGTCGCCCCAAGATCCTGTGCCGAGTTGACGACATCCTGACCGGCCCCACTGACCTGTGCCAAAACCCCGGCCAGCACCGCGCCCGCCAATGCCGTGTTCTGCTGCCGCGGGATATGGCCTGCAATGTGATGGGCCGCCTCATGCCCCATGACAAAGGCCAGTTCATCGCGGTTGCGGGCATCCCGAATCAGCGCGCCGGTAAAGGCCAACATCGGGCGGCCCGAGCTGTCCAGCGTCTGGAAGGCATTGGCCGGCTGGCCCGGACGATCGTCAATCACGATGCGAAAATCGCAATTGCTGACGCGGGACAGACGGCGGCAGTAGTCTTCTGCCACCGGCTCCATCCGCGCAACAACCGCCACGAAGTTTTCCGCCGCTGTTTCAACCGGCAGCATGGGGGTGGTATCTGACACGGGCAACGGCGCCTGCGGCTCTGCCGGTATCACCGCAACACAGCCCTGCACGGCCATCGCGACAACCATCGCCAACGCAACCCCGTATTTCATCGCCTGCCCCTTCTCGGTTTTTCCGCGGCCTTTTAGCAGCGCAGCCCCACCCCATGCCAGAGCCTCTTGCCCCCCTAAGCGGACTTGCTCTGCGCCCCAACCCGGCCTACCATCTTTGTATGTTTACCATCGAGCATGAATTTGACGCCACCGTGATCACCCTCGTTGACGAGGGGGACAAGGACATGCCGCTGCAAGAGGATGTCATCATCGAGGCCTTTGAGGATTGCGTTGTGATCCGGCAGGTTGATGAGATGACGGACGAGCCGCAGATCGTCACGCTGTCTATGGCCCAATTGCGCGATCTGGCCGCCGCGCTGGACCTGCCCGAGGGCAGCTACCGGGTTGAAAGACCCGCCAAGGGCTAACCCTCCAGCCGGAACAGCTTGTCGCGGGATGTTGCGCCGCGCACCAGAACAAGCCGCGATTTTGCCACCCCCAAGGCATGGGCCAACAGGGCCTGCACAGCAGCATTGGCTTTGCCATCTTCGGGTGGGGCAAAGACGGCCACCTTGAACCCACTGTCGTCGCGCGAAATCTCCTCGCGCCGCGCACGCGGTGTGACGCGCAGGGCAAACTCTGCCCCCGCCACTGCCAGTTCTGCCCAAGCCCCTTTTTGCATGGCCGCAAGCTGACCTTTCGCCGCTGCACATGCAACCCCGCTTGACCCTTCCACGCTTTCCTCAGACACCTTGGCGGAAAAGGAGTTTTCTATGCCCGCCGCTTCCACACCCGCCGCCTTTGCCTTTCTTGCCGCCCGTCAATCGCAACCTGCCAAACTCTTTGCCGGACCAGTGCCCAACAGGGCCGAGTTGGAGCCGATTCTGACGGCGGCCCTGCGGGTGCCCGATCATGGCAAGCTGGAGCCTTGGCGACTGATCGTAGTGACCAAACCCGACATGATCCGGTTGGCCGATCTGGCCGAAGCGCGGGCGCGCGAAATGGGCGGCGACGCCGAAAAGATCGACAAAGGGCGCGGGCAGTTTGACCGGGGTGGGCTGGCTGTGGTGGTAATCTCTGCCCCGCAGAACGTACCGAAAGTTCCCGTGGCTGAACAGGTGCTTTCCGCGGGGGCACTGTGCCTTGGGTTGGTGAACGCCGCCACTGCCGCAGGCTGGGGGGCTAACTGGTTGACGGGCTGGGTCAGCCATGACGCCGATTTCTGCGCACGGGCCTTTGGCTGCACGGGGACGGAAACCGTGGCGGGCATTGTGCATATCGGGACGCCCGGCCCTGCCGCGCCGCAGCGCCCGCGCCCCGATCTTTCCCGCGTCGTGCAATGGGGTCTTTCGTGATCTTTTCCAGTTTCCTCAAAGCCCTGGATCAAATCGGCGACAGCCGCTTTCGCCGTGTGATGGCGTTGGGCGTTCTGTTGGCCTTGGGTCTTTTGGTCGGGATGTCCACCGGCTTTCTCTGGCTTGTCGAAAGCCTTTTGCCGGGAACGATCACTTTGCCCCTGCTTGGCCCGGTGGGGGGCATCGATCAGGTTCTGGGCTGGGGTTCATTCCTGCTGATGCTGGGACTGTCGGTGTTTCTGATGGTTCCGGTCGCCTCGGCCTTTACCGGTTTGTTTTTGGAAGACATAGCAGATGCGGTCGAAGTGCGGCATTACCCGGGCCTGCCGCCCGCCACGCCGCTGCGGCTGGCCGACAGCCTGATCGACAGCCTGAATTTCCTTGGCCTTCTACTGGCAGCCAACGTTCTGGCGCTGGTGTTTTACGTCTTTTCCGGGCCGTTCGCGCCGCTGTTGTTCTGGGGTCTGAACGGCTGGCTTTTGGGGCGCGAGTATTTCACCCTTGTCGCCATGCGCCGGGTTGGTCGTGCGGCAGCAAAAACCCTGCGTGGGCAGCATGCGGGGCGCATCTGGCTGGCGGGCACGCTGATGGCGGCCCCCCTGTCGATCCCGCTGGTCAATTTGGCGGTTCCGGTGCTGGGGGTGGCCACCTTCACCCATCTGTTCCACGCCATGACGGCGCGGCGCTAAAGCGCCGCGACGGATCAGTTCAGGATGTGGAACACATCCATATTGTCGCGGGTGATGACACCCGAGGCGATGACCCAGTAAAGCCCGGCAAAGATCACGACGGCAATTGCTGTGGTGATCTTGGCTTTCTTGGCAATCGCGGCATCTGCGGGGGCAGAGGCGGGGGTGCCGGGCGTGACGCTGCCCGCTTCGGCCTGCGATTCAAAGCGGAAGGGCAGGACGCAGAAGAACACCAAAAACCAGGTTACGGAAAACAGGACGATGGCGGCGGTGATGGTCATACTTGCTCCAATTCTACCAGGCAGCCGTTGAAATCCTTGGGGTGCAGGAACAAGACGGGCTTGCCATGCGCGCCAATCTTTGGCTCACCACTGCCCAGAACCCTTGCACCACTGGCCTTCAGGCGGTCGCGCGCGGCAAGGATGTCATCGACTTCATAGCAGATGTGGTGAATGCCGCCCGCGGGGTTCTTGTCCAAAAACCCTTGGATCGGGCTGTTCTCGCCCAAGGGATACAGAAGTTCGATCTTGGTATTCGGCAGTTCGATGAAGACCACGGTGACGCCATGATCCGGCTCGTCCTGCGGCGGGTTCACCTTGGCACCCAGCGTGTTGCGATATTGCGCGGCGGCGGCCTCAAGGTCGGGGACCGCGATGGCGACATGGTTCAGACGTCCGATCATGGGCAATTCTCCACAGGGCACATTCCCCGCGTTATGCGAAGCCGGAGGCGCCTCGGCAAGGGGCCGGGGGACAGAGAGGCGCGAAAATGCGGCAAATGCCGCGGTCTTTACCAGCCGTTAGGCAAGCCTGGGGCCTACTGGCGGAACCTTGCTGCCAGAGATCACCATGCCGCCGAATCATTCCCCCCCGCCCGACCGCGCGCCCCCCTTGGCGGGATTGTCGTCTGGCCCGTTTCCTGCGGCGCGTTCCTTGGGCGGATGGGCGGTGGAATTGCCCCTGCAAGGCACAACGATCTTGGCCGTCGAAGACAGCCGCTTTGCCTGCGAAGCGTTGCGCCTCATGGCGCGGCGGGCGGGGGCACGGTTGCGGCGGGCCGAAACGATTGAGGCGGCACGCCGCCATCTAAAGGTCTATTGCCCCGATGTCGCCCTGATCGACCTTGGCCTTCCCGATGGCAGCGGAGAGGTGTTGATCCGAGAACTTGTGCAGTCGGTGCGACGGCCTTCGGCGGTGCTGGGCATGTCGGGCAGCGCCGAGGGGCGGCCAATCGCCTTGGCTGCCGGGGCGGATGGTTTCATCGACAAGCCGCTGGAGAATGTGGCGCAGCTGTGCCGCGTGTTGAGGCCGCTGTTGCCCGAATTGGATATCCATCCCCCCCCCATCGGGCCGATGGGCACAACCCCGCCCGACCCTTTGGCGTTACGCGACGATCTGGCCTTTGCGGCCCGCGCCCTTCAGGGAGAACCTGCGCCCGATCAGCAACGCTATATCGCGGCCTTTTTGTCCGGCATTGCCGCCTATACCCAAGACGCGGATCTGGCCGATGCCGCCCAGAGCGCGGCCAAAGGCGCGGATTTGCACCGCTTGCGGCACCTGTTGGCGGCCCGGCTACGGCCCACCAACCCTTTCAACACACCGGACTGATGCCGACAGCCGGCCCCGTTACACCCGCGCCTAAAGCAGACCGGGGTCTTCGGCCACCCGCACCAGCCGCGTCAGGTCAGACAGCCGCTCTTTCTGGCGTCCGGCCGCATCAAAATTGCGGGGTGAAAGCCACGCCGCATAGGCTTCGCGCAGGGCGGGCCATTCCGTATCAATCACCGCAAACCACGCGGTATCGCGATTGCGGCCCTTGATCACCGCCGCCTGCCGGAAGATGCCCTCATAGCTGAAACCCAGCCGCTGCGCGGCCCGGCGCGACGCCATGTTCAGCGCGTTGCACTTCCATTCATAGCGGCGATAGCCGTTGCGGAAGGCCCACTCCATCATCAGAAACATCGCTTCGGTCCAGACGCGGCCCTTGGCCACTTCGGGCGAGAGACAAATATGGCCCACCTCGATCGACCCTGCCGCCGGCGTGATGCGCAGATAGCTCGCCACGCCACCACAATGGCCCGTCGCCTTGTCGCGCAGCACATAGAACAACGGATCCGCACCGCTGGCCGTCTCTTTTGCCCAGCGGTGATAGGCGGCGGCAGACGAGAACGGCCCGTAAGGCATATAATCCCAAAGCGCATCATGGCCCGAATAGGCGCGGTGCAGGTCGGCGGCATGGGCGTCAGCATCCAGCCGCTCCAGCCGTACATATTGGCCATCCAGCACTTCGCCCATAGGGGCGGGCGGCGGGGTCCAGCCGGGAAGCGGGGTTCCCAAACGTTCATCTGACATGGGGCATATCCTTTTGGCCGTTTATGAAAGGCCGAAGTGCCAAGGGCAAGGGGGGGAGCCTATAGGATCAGGCCCGGATCGTCGCCCATCTCCAACCCCGGAAAAACTGTGTCCTGCAACAACCCCCGGTCAAATCCGTACAGCCCACGCATCGCGTGGGCTGCCCAAGCCCGCACATCCGAGGTGGGCATCAGATCGCGGCGTTCAAAAAGTGCGGCCTCGGCCAGACCGGGCCAAACCCCGTAAACCTTGCCGCCGCGTAGGGCGCCCCCGGCCAGCAGCATCGCCCCGCCAGTGCCATGGTCGGTGCCGCCCGTGCCGTTTTCCGCCACGGTGCGGCCAAACTCGGTCATCGCCATCACGGTCGTCTTGCCCCAGATCGCGGCACCAAGCCCGGATTTCAGCCGCAAGATTGCCTGCTCCAACTGTCGCAACGATTGGCCCAGCCGGTTGGCTTGCCCCTTGTGCGTGTCCCAGCCGGTCAAGGAAAACGCGGCGATCCGGGTGTTGTCCCGCAGTTTTTGCGCGGCAAAATCGGCCAGCCGCCCCGCTTCGCCACGGCGGGCCAGACGCAGAACCTTGGCCGGGTCCATCTCGGCCATGTCAGCCATGTCGGCCGCGCCATCGCCGCCCAGCATCAACGCCTCGGCGGCGGCGGCCTGAAACAGCGGGTCGTCGTGATAAACTTGCTCCAGCAAAAGCTGCGCCTGCGGGCTGAGATCCACCGCCGTTTCCGGCGCCCATTCCAAGACCGGCGCGGGCCCGCGCAGGATGCGCATATCCTGCCGCCCGATGGCAAAGGCGGTTTCCGCCGTCAGGCCCGGCACAGCCTGCAACAACCGGTTCAGCCAACCATCGCGTACCTGACTGATCGGCAAATCAGGGCCGGTGCCGGCCTCTAACAGGTCTTGCCCGTCAAAATGGCTGCGCTTGGTGCGATAGGGGGTCGAGGTCGCCTGCACAAAGGCCAACTCGCCCGCGGACCAGAGCGGCAAAAGACCAGAAAGCCCGGCATGCATTGCATAAAACCCATCAAGATCATGGCTTTCTGCCGCAGAAAGCGTCGGGCGATAGGCCGCAAAATCCCGGTCCCCCAAGGGGCGCAGCACGTCCAGACCATCCATCGCCCCGCGCAGGATGATGACAACCAGCCGATTGTCGCCCAAGGCCGACCCCGTGCTTCCCGCCAGTGTCACCGTCGTCAACAGCGGATGCGCGGCCGCAGAGCAGCCGAACGCCCCCAAGCCGCGCAGCAGGTTTCTGCGGTTCAGCATCGGCCTACCTCCTGTTGAATTCAGGGCTGGCGAACACAATCCCCACCCCCTCGGCCCGCGTTTCCGCCCGTGCTACCGCCCAAAGCGTCGCGGCAGAGGCCCGCTCACCCAGCGCAGTTTGGGCCAGACGTGTCGGATCCGGCAGGGCGCCTAGAATCTCGGGCCAACGCATAGCCCAGCCGATCCGCTCGGCCAGCCCTTGCGGCGTGATCCAGCTTTCAATGTCTTCCGGCCAGCCGTCGGGGCCAGCGGGCGATTTCCACGCCTGCCCCATCGCACGCAGCGGCAGGATAGCCACCGCGACCAGTCGCTCTCGCGGCCAATCCATCACCTGCGCGCCCGTCACCCCCAAGCCCCGCAGCGCCGCAATCAGGAAATCCCACGGCTGGCGCGCCTTGACCGCAGGTCCGGCAAAGGCTGCCGGATGGCGCAGCATGGCGGCATAGACCGCAGACAAGGCCCCATCGGTTTCAAGCCAAGCCCGCGCCATCGCCTCGATCATGCCCTGATCCGGGCTGTCTGAGATGAAATGCACCGCCAGTTTACGCGCAATATGCCGGGCGGTGGCGGGATGCACCGCCAGATCGGTCAGAAAAGCCTTGATCGGCGCTTCCCCTTTGCCATCATAGACTTGCCCCAAAATTTCTTCGGGGCCTGGTTCGACAAAGCCCGCGTTAAAGGCAGACCCGCGTCGCGCATCATAGGTCAATCCGGTCAACAGTTCGGCCAGCTGCCGGACATCCGACTGACGATAGGCCGCATCGACCCCCATGGTGTGCAGCTCCAGCAATTCGCGGGCAAGGTTTTCGTTCAACCCGCCACCGCGCCGCTTGGCCCGCGGCGAGTTCGGCCCGACAGAGCGGGCCTGATCAAGATAGATCAGCATTCCCGGGTGATGCACGACCGCCGACAGCATATCGCCAAAACGGCCTGCCAGATGCGGGCGCAGCGCATCTTCGGCAAAGGTGGCTGGTGTCAGCGCCTGTTCCCTGCCGCCGCTGCTGACCGTGAAATGATCGGCCCAAAAGGCCATCAGCCGTTCGCGAAAGCTGTCCTTGGCATCCACCGCGCGGGCGATCGTGGCCCGCAGCGCGCGAAACCCGGCTTGGTCCAAGTCCTTGTCCAGTTCAGTGATCCGCGCGGCAAGGGAAGGATCAGTTTCGGCGACCTTTTTTGACCGGGCGATTTCCGAGGATCGGGCATGCTGCCACGCAAAACTGGGAATGGCGAACCGGGCCGCCATCTCATCCGGCCCTGCAAGCGCCGCCAGCACGGCATCGGCGGTGGTGGGTGCCCCCGCCGCCAAGGGCAGACCATAGCCAAATCGAAATGCAACACCGCCAGCGGACATGCGGGCTCCAACACATCAAACAGGTTGGAATGAATATGGGCGCGCCTTCCGGGTTTGGAAAGCGCGCCCCTTGGAAAATTGGCGAAAAGCCGCCCTTATTCTTTCGGCACGACCCGCAGGTTCAGCTCGCGCAATTGCTTCAGCATCGGCTCCGACGGTGCGCCCATCAGAAGATCTTCGGCGCGCTGGTTCATCGGGAACATGATGACTTCGCGAATGTTGGCCTCATCGGCCAGAAGCATCACGATCCGGTCAATGCCTGCCGCACAACCGCCGTGGGGCGGGGCACCGTATTTGAACGCCTTGACCATACCGCCAAAGCGCTTGTCGACTTCGCTGTTGGGGTAACCGGCCAGTTCAAAGGCCTTGTACATGATTTCCGGCTTGTGGTTGCGGATACCGCCCGAAATCAATTCGTAGCCATTGCAAGCAAGGTCATACTGATAGGCATAGACCTTGAGCGGGTCACCGTTGAGCGCCTCCATCCCGCCTTGCGGCATCGAGAAGGGGTTGTGGCTGAAATCAATCGTGCCTTCGTCGGTTTTTTCAAACATCGGGAAGTCGATGATCCAAGCGAATTTGAAGCAATTCTGCTCGGTCAGGCCCAACTCGCGGCCGATCTCGTTGCGGGCGCGGCCAGCGACCGGTTCAAAGATTTCCGGTTTGCCGCCAAGGAAGAAGGCCGCATCGCCCTCCCCCAGACCCAATTCCACGCGCAGCGCTTCGGTCCGCTCGTCGCCCAGCGCCTTTGCGATGGGGCCTGCGGCCTCGGTCGAGCCATCTTCGGCCTTGCGCCAGAAGATATAGCCCATGCCCGGCAGGCCCTCTTTCTGGGCAAACGCGTTCATCCGGTCGGCAAACTTGCGGCTGCCACCGGTCGGCGCGGGGATCGCGCGCACTTCGTTGCCTTCGGTCTCCAGCAATTTCGCGAAAATCGCAAAGCCCGAGCCACGGAAATGCTCTGACACATCTGCCATCTTGATCGGGTTGCGCAGGTCCGGCTTGTCAGAGCCATACCATTTCAAGCTGTCGCGATAGGCGATCTTGGTCCAATCAGAATAGACCTTTTTGCCATTGCCGTATTCTTCAAAGATGCCCTGAATCACCGGCTGCACCGCGGCGAACACGTCGTCCTGCGTTACGAAGGACATCTCGATGTCCAACTGGTAAAAGTCGGTCGGGCTGCGGTCAGCACGCGGGTCTTCATCGCGGAAGCAGGGCGCGATCTGGAAATAGCGGTCGAAGCCCGACACCATGATCAGCTGCTTGAACTGCTGCGGGGCCTGCGGCAGGGCATAGAACTTACCCGGGTGCAGACGCGACGGCACGAGGAAGTCGCGCGCGCCTTCGGGGGACGAGGCAGTGATGATCGGGGTCTGGAATTCGTTGAAGCCCTGATCCCACATCCGATTGCGGATCGAGCGCACCACGTTCGACCGCAGCATCATGTTCTGATGCAGTTTGTCACGGCGCAGATCGAGGAAGCGATAGGTCAGGCGGGTTTCTTCCGGGTAATCCACATCGCCAAAAACCGGCATCGGCAGGTCACCGTCGACAGCGCCCAAAACGGTCAGGCCGGTGGCGTAAACCTCAATCTCGCCGGTGGCGAGCTTCGGATTGACGAGCGCAGCATCACGGGCCTTCACGCGGCCATCAATGCAAACCACCCATTCGGCGCGGATCTTTTCGATATCGGCAAAGGCCGGGCTGTCGCTGTCCGCCAGAACCTGCGTGATGCCATAATGGTCGCGCAAGTCGATGAACAGAACACCCCCGTGGTCACGGACCCGGTGGACCCAGCCCGACAGACGGACCTCTTGTCCGACATGGGCGGTGTTGAGGGCGGCGCAGGTATGGCTGCGATAGGCGTGCATCATCTTCCCCTTCACGAGGCTTGGCATGGTTTGCAGCCGATACACCTTGGCAGGCGCGTGAAGTCAAGGGCAACTGGCGCTCATCGTCGGGCTGACGCCCGCTCTTCGCAGGGGATTTTGCCGCAGATGGGACGCGCGTGGCTGGCCGAGGCCTCCGGCGGGAGTATTTGGAAAGGCGCAAGACCTTTGGCGGTTTTTTCTCCTTTCCCCTCTTTCCTTCACGGAAAGGCTGGCTATAGTCCCGCCTCATGGCACGGAACCGCATCGTTACTGGCATGCCCTCGACCGCAATCGCGGCGCGGCTTCCCCGTGGCCTTCTCCTTCTTAGCAGCCTCTGAGCGTGCCCTAGGGCGCGACCGCTCAGAGGTGACCAGCGCCCAAGGCCACAGCTAAGAAATAAGGATTCCGGATATGACCAAGATCGAACAGCCCAAAGTCGTGATTTTCGACACCACCCTGCGTGATGGCGAACAATCGCCCGGCGCGACCATGACCCACGAGGAAAAGCTGGAGATCGCCAGCCTTCTCGATGAGATGGGCGTTGATGTGATCGAGGCGGGGTTCCCGATTGCGTCGGAAGGCGATTTCGCCGCGGTGTCCGAGATTGCCAAGCGGGCAAAGAACTCCACCATCTGCGGCCTTTCGCGCGCGAACTTCAAAGACATCGACCGCTGCTGGGAGGCGGTCAAGCACGCCCGGTCGCCGCGCATCCACACCTTCATCGGCACCTCGCCGCTGCACCGTGCGATTCCGAACCTGACCATGGACGAAATGGCCGAACGGATCCACGATACCGTGACCCATGCGCGCAACCTGTGTGACAACGTGCAATGGTCGGCGATGGATGCGACGCGGACCGAGCATGATTACCTCTGCCGCGTGGTCGAAATCGCCATCAAGGCGGGCGCGACGACGATCAACATTCCCGACACGGTGGGCTATACCGCGCCGCGCGAGAGTGCCGATCTGATCGCCATGCTGCTGGCCCGCGTGCCGGGGGCTGACAAGGTGATCTTCGCCACCCACTGCCACAATGACCTTGGCATGGCGACCGCCAACGCCTTGGCCGCCGTGGATGCAGGCGCGCGCCAGATCGAATGCACGATCAATGGCTTGGGCGAACGTGCGGGCAACACCGCCTTGGAAGAAGTTGTCATGGCGATGAAGGTGCGCAATGACATCATGCCTTACAAGACCGGCATCGATACGACCAAGATCATGAACCTGTCTCGCCGGGTATCCTCGGTGTCGGGGTTCCCGGTGCAGTTCAACAAGGCCATCGTTGGCAAGAATGCCTTCCTGCATGAAAGCGGCATCCATCAGGATGGGGTTTTGAAGAACGTCGAAACCTTTGAAATCATGAAGCCCGCCGATATTGGCCTCACGGCGAAGAACATCGCCATGGGCAAACATTCGGGTCGCGCCGCCTTGCGCGCCAAGCTGAAAGAGCTGGGCTATGATCTGGCCGACAATCAGCTGAATGACGTCTTCGTGCGCTTCAAGGCCTTGGCCGACCGCAAGAAGGAAGTCTATGACGACGACCTGATCGCCTTGGTGGCCGATGAGCAAACCAATGACGCCCACGAATTCCTGCAGTTGAAAAAGCTGCGGGTGATCTGCGGCACCGAGGGCCCGCAAGAGGCCGATATGGTGCTGTCGGTGGACGGGGTTGACCATCACATCGACGCCACAGGCGACGGCCCGGTGGATGCCGCCTTCAACTGCGTGAAGATGCTTTTCCCGCACAAAGCACGGCTGGAGATCTATCAAGTCCATGCCGTGACCGAAGGCACCGACGCCCAAGCCACGGTTTCGGTGCGCCTGCAGGAAGACGGGCGGATCGTGAATGGCTCCTCGGCGGACACCGATACCATCGTGGCGTCGACGAAAGCCTATATCAACGCGCTGAACAAACTGATCGTACGGCGGACCAAGTCCGCGCCGGGCGATGATGTGAAGTCGGTAAACTACAAAGATCAGGGCTAATCTCGGCCCCTTTTCCGGTCACAAGGTTGTGAAAGTTCAAGCCCCTGCAGCTCAGGCGAAAGCCCGCCGCGCAAGGGCTTGGCTCTTTCCCTTTAGCGCCCTTGAGCCTATATCAAAGCGCCCGCCTCATGTTTGAGTCGCGGGTGCTTTCTTATTCGCGGATCAAGGACACACCCGGCATGTCACTTTTCAACGGCCTTTTCTCGTCCGACATGGCCATCGACCTCGGCACGGCCAATACGCTGGTGTACATGCGCGGCAAGGGGATCGTTCTGAACGAACCTTCGGTCGTCGCCTATCATGTAAAGGATGGGAAGAAGCAGGTCCTGGCGGTGGGCGAAGATGCCAAGCTGATGCTGGGCCGCACCCCCGGCACGATCGAGGCGATCCGCCCGATGCGCGATGGTGTCATCGCCGATTTCGACAGCGCCGAGCAGATGATCAAACACTTCATCCGCAAGGTTCACAAACGCACCACATTCGCCAAGCCGAAGATCATCGTCTGCGTGCCGCATGGTGCCACCCCGGTGGAAAAGCGTGCCATCCGTCAGTCGGTTCTGTCTGCCGGTGCGCGCCGTGCAGGCCTGATCGCGGAACCGATCGCTGCGGCCATTGGCGCAGGCATGCCGATCACCGACCCCACCGGCAACATGGTGGTGGATATCGGCGGCGGCACCACCGAAGTCGCGGTCCTGTCGCTGGGCGATATCGTCTATGCACGCTCGGTTCGCGTCGGCGGTGACCGCATGGACGAGGCGATCATTTCCTACCTGCGCCGCCACCAAAACCTGTTGATCGGCGAATCCACCGCCGAACGGATCAAGACCTCGATCGGCACCGCCCGGATGCCCGACGATGGACGTGGCCTGTCGATGACCATCCGCGGCCGTGACCTTTTGAACGGCGTGCCGAAAGAAACCGAAATCAATCAGGCCCAAGTGGCCGAGGCGCTTTCGGAACCTGTGCAGCAGATCTGCGATGCCGTGATGCAGGCCTTGGAAACCACCCCGCCGGATCTGGCAGCCGACATCGTGGACCGCGGCGTGATGCTGACGGGCGGCGGCGCGCTCTTGGGCGATCTCGATCTCAGCTTGCGCGAACAGACCGGCTTGTCGATCTCGGTCGCCAATGAATCGCTGAACTGCGTGGCCTTGGGCACCGGCAAGGCGCTGGAATATGAAAAGCAACTGTCCCACGTCATCGACTATGACAGCTAAGTCTTGGGACATCTAAGCCCAGAAAAGGCCGCGCAATTTGCCTAAAATTGTGCTTTACCTTGGCCTAAATACCCTGCGGGGGTCCGGGGGCGCAAAGCCCCCGGCGTTATCCGTCCTCAACCGGTTTCAGATCAGACGCCATGGCCCGCAACTCGACCGATCCCGAAGATTTCCACCGCCCGCTGCGGCGCGTGCTTGTGGGGCTTCTGGTCTTGGCTCTGATTGGTCTTTTCGCGCTGTGGCGCATCGACAGCCCGCGCGTTGAACGCTTTCGCGCGGCCCTGATCGACCGCTTTGTGCCGTCTATGCAATGGGCCATGGCCCCGGTGACATGGACCGTCGGCGTGATGGACAATTACCAATCCTATTCCCGGCTGTTGGCACAGAACCAGCAACTGCGCGAAGAGTTGAAGCAGATGCGGCAGTGGAAAGAGGCCGCGTTGCAGCTGTCGCAAACCAATGCGCGACTTTTGGATCTGAATCAGGTGCGCCTTGATCCACGGCTGACCCATGTGACCGGCGTGGTATTGGCCGACAGTGGCAGCCCATTCCGGCAATCGGTTCTGCTGAATGTCGGCGCGCGGGATGGCATCATCGACGGCTGGGCCACCATGGATGGCGTGGGTCTGGTGGGCCGGATTTCCGGTGTGGGGGCCAAGACCTCCCGAGTGATCCTGCTGACCGATTCCAACAGCCGGGTGCCGGTTGTGGTGCAGCCCTCGGGGCAAAAGGCCATCCTTTCTGGCGACAACGGTGACCTGCCACCTTTGGATTTTCTGGAAGACCAGACCGAAGTGCGCCCCGGCGATCAGGTGTTTTCCTCGGGCGATGGCGGGGTGTTTCCCAGCGGCCTTTTGATTGGCAGCGTGGTCCTGGGCACGGACAAGCGGCTGCGTGTGGCCTTGGCGGCCGATTATCAGCGGCTGGAGTTCCTGCGGGTGCTGCGCAGCCATTCGCTTGAGACGATCACCGATCAAGGCGCGCTTTTGGCCCCGGAACCGACCGAGCTTTATGGCCCGCCCAAGCCCCCAACTCTGGGCTCTGCGGCCTCGCAATCAAGCGCGACCCGATCGGGGGCCGGCCATGATTGACGGCGCCACCCGCGAGGTCTGGGCGCACCGGATCCTGTTCGTGGTCCTGGCGCTGGTCTTTCTGTTCTTTCGTCTGCTGCCCTTGGGCGAGGTCATCGCACCTTGCGGGCCGGAAGCCACGGGATGCCGCCTGATGGCATGGTTCAGCCACATGCCGGGGCCGGACCTTTTGCTTTGCATCATCTTTGCCTGGACCATGCGGCGGCCGGATTACCTGCCGGTGCTGCTGATCGCCGCAGTTGTGCTGCTGGAAGACCTGATCATGCTGCGCCCGCCGGGGCTTTGGACTGGGCTGGTCGTGCTGGTGTCGGAAATCATCCGCAGTCGCGTCGCGCTGACTCGCGAATTGAACTTTGGTGTCGAATGGCTGTTGGTGTCGGCGATGATGGTGGTCATGCTGATCGTCTACCGGATGGCCTTTGGTCTTGTCCTGCTGCCCCAGCCACCCTTTGGCTTTGCGATGGTGCAGGTGATCTGGTCAATCCTGTGTTACCCGCTGGTGGTGTTTCTTTCCCGCGTCGTGCTTGACCTTTACAAACCCGGCATGGGCGAGGTGGATGCCTATGGGAGACGGCTGTGAAACGGGTTCAGCGCGATACCGAGGCCGTGGCACGCCGGGTGAACCGGCGGGCGCTTTTGCTGGGCGGCGGCATGACGGCCATGTTTGCGGCCCTTGGCCTGCGCATGCGCTATCTGGGCGTCGAACAGGCTGATGAATTCCGCCTGCTGGCCGAAGAAAACCGCGTCAACATGCGGCTTTTGCCCCCGACGCGCGGGGTGATCCATGACCGCAATGGCAAGATCCTTGCGGAAAACGCGCAAAACTACCGCGTGGTGATGACGCGCGAAGATGCGGGCGATGTCGAAGTCGTGCTGAACAAGCTCAGCCATCTTATTCCGCTGACCCGATCGGATATGGATGACGCGCTGGACGCCTTGAAAAAGAACAGCCCCTTCATGCCGATCACCGTGCGCGACCGTCTGGATTGGGAGGAGTTTTCGCGCGTTGCCCTCAACGCCCCCGCCCTGCCCGGTGTAACACCCGAAACCGGCATGTCGCGTTCTTACCCACGCGACGCCGATTTTGCCCATGTCATCGGCTATGTCGGCCCGGTGTCGGAAAAAGACCTTGAGGGGGTCGAGAACCCCGATCCGGTGCTGCGCATCCCGAAATTCCAGATCGGCAAGATCGGGGTGGAAAAGTGGATGGAAGATACCCTGCGCGGCCAAGCCGGCACCAAACAGATTGAGGTGAACCACATCGGCCGCGTCATGCGTGAGTTGGGCCGCGTTGAAGGCACGCCCGGCGCCGATGTGCATCTGACGCTGGATGCAGGCGTTCAGAACTTTGTGCAGGCCCGGCTGGGCGAGGAAAGTGCCGCTTGTGTGGTGATGGACGTGCAGAACGGCGATGTGATTGCCGCCGTCTCGTCCCCCTCGTTCGACCCCAATCTCTTTGTGCGCGGGATTTCCAACACCGACTTTCGGTTTCTGATGGACCACGATCACCGCCCCATGGCCAACAAGGCGGTGCAGGGGGCCTATCCGCCCGGATCAACCTTCAAGATGGTGACGGCACTGGCCGCGCTGGAGGCCGGCGCCATCAGCCCAGAGACGACCTTTCACTGCCCCGGCCATTATGATGCGGGGGGGCGCAAGTTCCACTGCTGGCGGCGCGGCGGGCATGGGCCGGTCAATCTGGAGCGCAGCCTGATGGAAAGCTGCGACGTGTTTTACTATGAAACAGCGATCAAGGTCGGCATCGACAAGATCGCCGAGATGGGTCGAAAGCTGGGCCTCGGTGTCCGCCATGACCTTCCGATGAGCGCTATCACCGAAGGCAATATCCCCGACAAGGCGTGGAAACTGGCACAGCACAAGGCCGATTGGGTGATTGGCGATACGATCAACGCCTCCATCGGCCAAGGCTATGTGCTGGCCTCGCCGCTGCAATTGGCGGTGATGACGGCCCGCGTGGCCAGCGGCAAAGCGGTAAAGCCGCGGCTGGTACGGGCGATTGATGGGCAGGAAGTTCCGGTTGAACCGGCTGAAAGCCTTGGGCTGTCCACCTCAAACCTCACAGCGGTTCAGGGCGGCATGATCGCGGTGATGAATGGCAAGGCCGGCACCGCCCGGTCGTCACGCGTCGTGGCAGACGGCATCAGAATGGCGGGAAAGACGGGAACGGCGCAGGTGCGCAACATTTCCGCCTCGGAACGGGCGGGCGGGGTGATCTCGAACGACAATCTGCCATGGAACCGCCGCGACCACGCGCTGTTTGTCGGCTTCGCCCCTGCCGATAATCCGCGCTATGCGGTGGCCGTGGTGGTGGAGCATGGCGGCGGTGGCTCTGCCGTGGCGGCCCCGATCGCCCGTGATGCCATCCTGCGCGCCCTTTACGGCGCGGTGCCGCCGCTGGAAGCCTATCCCAGCGACCAACGTGGCCGGATGGAAAGCCTTCTCAATGGGCTAACATTGCGCAACGAAGATGGCAGTTTCCCTGCTGCGTCAGACACATAAGGGGCGGTACGGGATGAGCTTTCTGGAATACCGCGTCAAAACCGCCCCGACAGGCTTTGCCAAGGTCTTTGCCCTGAACTGGGCGCTGATTTTGGTGGTCACGGCGGTGGCCGCGATTGGCTGGTTGATGCTGTATTCCATCTCGGGCGGCCAGCTGGAGGTTTGGGCCGAACCGCAGATGAAGCGTTATGCCATGGGCCTTGTGCTGATGTTCGCCGTGGCCTTCACCCCGATCTGGTTCTGGCGGTCAATGTCGGGCATGGCCTATGCGCTGTCGATGGTGCTTTTGCTGATCGTGGAGTTTTTCGGCACGGTCGGCATGGGCGCGCAGCGCTGGATTGACCTTGGCTTCATGCGTCTGCAACCGTCCGAACTGATGAAGGTCACCTTGGTCATGGCGCTGGCCAGCTATTACGATGTGCTGGAGGACAAGAAGGTCTCGCGCCCGCTTTGGGTGCTGGTGCCGGTAGCGCTGATCGTGGCACCGACGGTGCTGGTCTTGATGCAACCGAACCTTGGCACCTCGATCATGCTTTTGGTGGTCGGCGCGGGTGTGATGTTTGCCGCAGGGGTCAGCTATTGGTATTTTGCCGCCGTGGCGACGCTGGTCATCGGCGCGGTGGCAGGCGTGTTCCTGACCCGTGGCACGCCTTGGCAATTCCTGCATGACTACCAATACACCCGCATCGACACCTTCCTGAACCCCGCCGCCGACCCCTTGGGCGCGGGCTACAACATCATTCAGGCCAAGATCGCGTTGGGGTCAGGAGGCTGGGCGGGCAAGGGCTTCATGCAAGGCACGCAAAGCCGTCTGAACTTCCTGCCAGAAAAGCACACCGACTTTATCTTCACCACGTTGGGAGAGGAGTTCGGCTTTGTCGGCGCGTTTTCACTGTTGATCCTGTACGGGTTGATCCTTGTCTTCCTGATCTGGGCGGCCATCCAGAACAAGGACCGCTTCAGCCAGCTGATGATCATCGGCATCGCGGTGAACTTCTTTCTCTATCTCGCGATCAACCTGTCGATGGTGATGGGCATGGCACCGGTGGTGGGGGTGCCGCTGCCGCTGCTCAGCTATGGCGGATCGGCGACGCTGGTCATCATGCTGGCCTTTGGCCTTGTGCAAAGCGCCGTCGTGCATCGGTTGCGCTGACCATGAGCCATTCGCGCCACCGCCGCTTTGCCTTGTCCTTTGCCCTTGGCGCCCTGATTTTTGCGCTGGTCCACTGGGGCGTGGGGTTCGCGCTGCCGCTTGCCGCGCTGGCTGGGTTTGATGGCTTTGCCGCCTGCTACCTTGCCATGATGGCGCATTTTGCCAATGTCACGACGGGTGCTGATCTGAAACGCCACGCGGCCGAAGGCGACGAAGGCACCGCGTTGATCCTGACGCTGGCACTGGTGACCGTTGCCGCCTCGATTGTGGCGGTGCTTCTGGTCGTTTCCCGCCCGATGGACGCCGAGGGCCATATCGACACCGCCCTGGCGCTGGCCGCGGTACCGCTGGGGTGGGCCGTGGTGCAGACGCTCTTTGCCTTTCGCTACGCCCACTTGCACTATTCCGATGCGAAACAGGGTCATCTGACCTTTCCAGCCACCAAATCGCCCGACCCTTGGGACTTTCTCTACTTTTCCTTCACCATCGGCATGGCGGTGCAAACCAGCGACGTGGCCATCACGACGGCACCAATGCGGCGGCTGGTGCTGGGCCATGGTGTGCTTGCCTTCTTTTACAACACCGTCATTCTGGCCTTGGCCGTGAATGCCGCTGTCTCATTGGCGGGCTAAGTCGTCGCGCCGCCTTGCAAGCGGCAGGCCCCGCTCCTAGCATCGCGGGACAGAGGAGAAGCCCCCATGACCCTGACCGTTTTGCTGGCCGCCGGTGCCGCCAACAATGACCGCTACGGCCCCCATATCGCCACCGCACTGGCCCGCGCCGGTATCAAGGCGGCGCTAACCGATCACGCCGCCCCCGAGACGGTCGATTACATCGTCTACGCCCCCTCCTCGCCCTTGCAGGACTTCACCCCTTACCGGCAGACCAAGGCCGTTCTGAACCTTTGGGCAGGGGTGGAGCGGATCGTCGGGAACCCCACGTTGACCCAACCCCTCTGCCGCATGGTCGATCCCGGCCTGACCGAAGGCATGGTGGAATGGGTGGTCGGCCATACGCTGCGCCACCACATCAACATTGATCGCTACACCGTGGCCCCGGACCGGACATGGAACCACGACTGCCCGCCGCTTGCCCGCGACCGCAAGGTGGCCATGCTGGGAATGGGGGCCTTGGGCGAGGCCTGCGCCCGCGCGCTGAAAGCCTTGAATTTCAACGTCGAAGGCTGGTCGCGCAGCGCCAAATCTTTGCCCGATCTTGTCACCCATCACGGCCGCAACGGGTTGCGTGCCGCCCTTAAAGACGCTGATTTCGTTGTCACCCTCTTGCCCAAAACCGCAGAGACCGAAAACATCATCAACGCCGAAACCCTTGGGTGGATGAAACGGGGCGCGGTGCTGATGAACCCGGGGCGCGGCCCACTGATCGATGACGCCGCACTTTTGGCGGCCCTTGGCACGGGCCATCTGGCCCATGCCACGCTGGATGTGTTCCGCATTGAACCCTTGCCGCAGGACCATCCCTTCTGGGGCCACCCGCAGATCACCATCACCCCCCATATCGCCGCTGATACCCGCGCCGATACATCGGCCGAGGTGATCGCCGAAAACATCCGGCGGGGCGAGGCGGGAGAGCCATTCCGGCACCTCGTCGATCGTGTTCTTGGCTACTGAATGACCGATCTGGCCACCCTGACCGCAACGGAAACCGCCGCCCTTGTCGCCCGACGGGCGGTGTCCGCGCGTGAGGTGGTAACGGCAAGCCTTGCCCGGATCGACGCGCGCAACCCGGCCCTGAATGCCATCGTCCAGCATATGCCAGACGAGGCGCTGGCCGCCGCCGACGCCCTTGATGCGCGGCTCGCGCGGGGTGAGGACGTCGGCCCCTTGGCTGGGGTGCCCGTGACAATCAAGGTGATCGTGGACCAAACCGGCCATGCCACCACCAACGGGTTGCGGAGCCAGAAAGCCCTGATCGCGCAGCAGGATAACCCCGTTGTCGCCAACCTGCGCCGGGCGGGCGCGGTGATCGTGGGGCGCACCAATACGCCCGCGTTTTCCTTGCGCTGGTTCACCCGAAACGGGCTGCATGGGACGACACGGAACCCGCATGATGCAGCCCTGACGCCGGGCGGGTCATCCGGCGGGGCGGGGGCTGCGGTGGCCACCGGCATGGGGGCGATTGGCCATGGCACGGACATTGCGGGTTCCATCCGCTACCCGGCCTTTGCCTGCGGCGTGCATGGCTTGCGCCCCTCGCTGGGCCGGGTTCCGGCCTTTAACCCCTCGGGTGGCGACCGGTTGATCGGGGCGCAATTGATGGCGGTATCGGGGCCGCTGGCCCGATCGGTGCCCGACCTGTCGCTGGCACTGGCAGCCATGGCGGCGCCCGACCTGCGCGATCCGTGGTATCAGCCAATGCCCCTGCAAGGTGCCCCTGCCCCGGCGCGCATCGCCTATGTCGAGGCACCCGACCGGATGGCTGTTTCGCCTCCCATCCGTAACGCCCTGCGTGCTGCGGCCGAAACGCTTCGCGCCGCGGGCTATATCGTCGAGGCCGTCCAGACCCCACCCTGGGCCGAGGCGATGGCCCTGCAACTGCGGCTTTGGATGGCCGAGTTCCGCCATTCCGGCCTTGCTGGTCTGCAGGCCGAAAACGACCCCGACGCGAATTTCGTCTATGCCCAAATGACCCGCCACTGCCCAGAAATTGATCTGCATGGGCTGATGGACACCTTGAAAGCCCGCGCGCGGCTGACACGGGCGTGGCGCAGTTTCTTGGCCGATTGGCCGCTGGTGCTTTGCCCCGTCTCTGGCGAAACCGCCTTTCCCGATCAGCTGGATGTCGCCTCTGAGGCTGGCTTTGATCGCGTGCTTGCGGCGCAAATGCCGCTGATTTCCACGCCCTTCATGGGCCTGCCGGGGCTTGCGGTCACAACCGGGCAAGACGGCACGGCGCCGCTTGGCGTGCAATTGATCGCCGATCAATTCCGCGAAGATCTGTTGTTGGCGGCTGGGCAAATCCTTGCCCCTCACCCCATCCCCGCCCTTTAGGCGTGTCAGATATTCCTTGAAATTAGGCTTGTCGAAAAGCGCGCTCCAGCGGATGCGGGAGGCAGCGTTTTTCGATTCAACTCAAACCTGACACGCTTTTGGTCGCGATCAGAACAGAAGCTGGCCCAACTTTGCGGCCTTGTGCCAAAAAACCGGAGAGTAGAATGACTTATGGCAAAGGCGTGGCCTTGGTTCTGGGCGCGGGCATCCTGTGGTCCGCCATCGGGATCGTGGTGCGCCAGATCGACGAGGCAGGTGCGGCTTCGGTGATGTTCTGGCGCTCGGCAGGGCTGTTGCCGGTGCTGTGGGCGTTTTTGCACTGGCGTTCGGGCGGGCGGGTGATCGCCGGGGTGCGGTCGGTCGGATTGCCCGGTTTGATCGGCGCACTGGGGCTGGTTGCGGCCTATGCCGGCGCGATCTATGCGCTGCAGGCCACCACCGTGGCCAATGCCGTCTTCCTTTACTCTGCCGCGCCATTCTTTGCCGCCCTGCTGGGCTGGGCGGCCTTGGGCGAACGTGTGTCGGCCCCAACCTGGACTGCGATGGGGCTGGCGGGGGCTGGCATCTTCGTGATGATCGGGGGCGGGATTGACGGAGGGCGGATGGATGGCAACATCGCCGCGCTCACCTCGGCTGCGGGCTTTGCGGTGTTCTCAGTCAGCTTGCGCTGGGGCCATGTCGAAGACAGCTTGCCCACCGTGCTTTTGGGCGGAATTTTATCGATGATCGCGGCCTTGGGCCTTGCACCACTTTTGGGGCAGCCTATTGCCGCAACGGGCCATGACATTGCCATTGCCATGGCCTTGGGCGCGGTCGTTCTGACAGGCGGCATGGCCCTTTATACCTTTGGGTCCAAGGCCCTGCCCACGGCGGAACTCACCTTGATGTCCTCGATCGAAAATATCTTGGCGCCGATCTGGGTCTGGCTGTTGCTGGGGGAAACCGCATCACAAGCCACGTTGATGGGCGGGGCAATGGTGCTGATCGCGGTGATGGGCAACGCGGTGATGGGGGCCCGGCGGCAAGCGCTGGCCTGAACCTGCCAGCCGCCTCATCGGGGGATCACGCCCGACGAGCAGCCGAAGGCGTACGACGAGGCGCTAGCGATAGCGTCGGAATAGGCGAGTGCGGGTATAAAGGTCTTCCAGCCGCTTCATCCGCCCCTCGGTCACCTCCCACGTCAGCCCCTGCACCGCGGTCAGCAGCGCCTCGACCATGACCATCAAGGTGACGTTGCTGTCCCAAGCTGACGGGGCCTCGATATGGCAAGGCAGCACATGGGCGGCATGGGCGGCGGCGGGGGACACCCAGCGGTCGGTGACCAGCACCACCTCTGCCCCTTGCTCGCGCGCCACCTCGGCCACCTGCACGACCGCATTTTCATAGCGCCGGATGTCGAACACCAACAGCACATCACCCGGCTTCATGTCCAGAAGCGCAGGGGGCCAAGCGTTTGACATGTCCGACATCATCTGCACCTCGGGCCGGATCACCTTCATCAAGGTTACGAAGTAATCGGCAATCGCATGGGTGATGCGCCCGCCCATCGCAAATATCCGCCGCGATGGGTCGGCAAGCAGCGCTGCCGCTGCATCGAATTCAGCAGGATCAATCTGGGCCAGCGTCGCTTGCAGATTGTCCATCACCGCCCCCATAAAGCGGGCCAGAACATGCCCCTCTGGCGCCGTGGCGGTGCGGGCCTGTTTGACCAAGGGGGAAACCAGCATCGCCTCGACTTGAGCCCGCAGGCTGCGCTGAAAGTCGGGATATCCCTTGTACCCCAGCTTTTGAACCAGCCGAACCGCCGTGGGTGACGACACCCCGGCGGCGGCGGCCAATGCGGTGATCGAGCCCAGCGCCGCCACCGGGTAATTCGCCAGAATATGGCTGGCTAATTGCCGCTCTGCGCGTGTCAGATCGGGCAAGGCAAGCCGCAGTTCTTCATCCATCGGCACAGTCAACGGCATGGCGTTCTCCAGATTTCTGAAACGATCTTACCGGAAAACTTTCAAAAGAAACATTCTTGACAGGTGGGGGTGGCGTGACGGACGCTTTCCCCCAAACAGGGAGATGACTCGCAAAATGCGGGCGCAAAATGACACCACCGCGCCGGGCAGGTTTCTGCCCGTGATTGAGAACACCGACGGCAAAAGCCCGGTGATATTGGTCTGCGAACATGCGTCAAATGCGCTGCCAGACCCTTGGGGCACCCTTGGCCTTGCTGCCGCGCAAACCCGCGCGCACATCGCATGGGATCCCGGCGCGCTTGGCCTTGCGCGCGGGCTTGCCGCCCGGCTGGATGCCACGCTGATCCACGCCCCGGTCAGCCGGTTGATCTATGACTGCAATCGCGGCCCCGACCGGCCCGGCGCCATGCCCACCCGGTCAGAGGTGCATGACATTCCCGGCAACGCCGCGATTTCACCCGAAGAGCGGCTGGCCCGCACCGAGGCGATCTACCTGCCTTGGGCCAATGGCCTGCACAACCTGATTGCAGCCCGCATTGCCACGGGGCGCCCCCCGGTGATCGTGACGATCCATTCCTTCACCCCCATTTTTCACGGCCAGCCCCGCGCGGTGGAATTTGGCGTCATTCATGACGCGGACCCTACCCTTGCCTTGGCCATCCTTGCTGCGGCCCAAGCGCAAACCACGCTGAACAGCCAGCTGAACCAGCCCTATTCCGCCGCCGATGATGTGACCCACACATTGCGTCTGCACGCGACACCTTATGCGCTGCACAACGCCATGCTGGAAATCCGCAACGATCTCATCGCCACGACCACGGCCGAGGTCGCCATGGCAGAGCATCTTGCCCCGGTCTTGGCGGCGGCCCTGAAAACGCTGGGAGGCACCGCATGATGCGCTTTTGGCAAAACAAGACAACCGAAAGCACCAAGGCCCGCGATTGCTGGCCCAGACGACCTGAATTTGGCGGCGGGTCTACCTGAGCCCGAGTTTTTCGCGCCCGAAAAGGCGAACCGAAACCTGAATTTATGAGGCTGATATGCCCGGACTTCTGACCCTCGACGCCCTGAAAACCCTTGTCACCAAGGGCGAGATCGACACCGTCATCGTGGCCTGCATCGACATGCAGGGCCGCCTGATGGGCAAACGCTTTCACGCTGCCTTTTTCGTCGACGGCGGCCACAAGGAAACCCATTGCTGCAACTATCTGCTGGCCGTCGACATGGAGATGAACACGGTTCCCGGCTATAAATCTTCTAGCTGGGAAAAGGGCTATGGCGACTATGTGCTGCGCCCTGACATGGCAACGCTGCGCCTGATCCCGTGGTTGCCCGGCACCGCGCTGGTGCTTGGCGATCTTCTGGATCACCACAGCCATGAGGAGGTGGAGGTGTCGCCCCGCGCCATCCTGAAGCGGCAGGTGGCCCGCGCCCGCGCCATGGGGTTCGAGCCGATGATGGCGACCGAGCTGGAATTCTACATCTTTGAAAACGCCTACGAAAACCTGCGCGATGGGGGGCTGAAAGATCTGCGCCCGATCAGCGCCTATAACGAAGATTATCACCTGTTCCAGACCACCAAGGAAGAAGGGCTGATGCGGGCCGTGCGCAACGGGCTTTATGGCGCGGGCATCCCGGTGGAGAACACCAAAGGCGAGGCGGATTCCGGCCAGCACGAGGTGAATTACAAATATTCCAACGCGCTCGACACCGCCGACAACCATGTGATCGTCAAACAGGGCGTCAAGGAAATCGCCCATGCGCAGGGCAAATCGGTGACGTTCATGGCCAAGTATGACCATCGCAAGGCCGGATCCTCGTCGCATATCCACCAATCGCTTTGGTCGCTGGACGGTAAGGCCAGCTTTGCCGACGACAAGGACACGCACGGCATGTCGGATGTGATGAAGCATTTCCTTGCCGGGCAACTGGCGCATGCCCGTGACATCACGGCGTTTCTGGCACCCTATGTGAACAGCTACAAACGCTTCACCATCGGCATGTTTGCCCCGACCAAGGCGGTTTGGTCTGCCGACAACCGCACCGCAGGGTTCCGCGTTTGTGGCGAGCATACCAAGGCCGTCCGGGTGGAATGTCGCATTCCCGGCTCCGACGTGAACCCCTATATGGCTTGCGCCGCCCTGCTGGCCGCGGGGCTTGACGGCATCGAAAAGAAGATGGAACTGGAACCCGAACTGACGGGCGATATGTATACCGCGCAGGGCATCCGCGAAATTCCGCACAACCTGCGCGAAGCGGCGGATTTGCTCAACGCGTCTGCCATGTTGCGCGCAGCCTTTGGCGATGATGTGGTGGACCATTACCACCATGCCGCCCAGTGGGAGATTTCGGAAACCGATCGCGTGGTGACCGACTTTGAACTCCAGCGCCTCTTGGAGCGCGCATAAAACGTAGGGCGGGCTTCAGCCCGCCTTGCACGACATTCGTCGGGGTGCCCCCCGACCTGCGAGGAACATCCTTATGAAACCCATTCAACTGATCTCCCCCGTCGATGGCAGCGTTTACGCCGAACGTCTGCCGCTGCCCCAAGACGCCGCCATTGCCGCCGCGAAACGTGCAAAAGCCGCGCAAAAGGCTTGGGCCGCCCGGTCTTTGGAAGACCGCATCGCGCTGGTCAAAGCCGGGGTCGCCAAACTGAACGAGATGAAAGACCGCGTGGTTGAAGAACTCGCCTGGCAAATGGGGCGTCCGACCCGCTTTGGCGGTGAATTTGGCGGGGTAAATGCCCGCACCGACTATATGTCAGAGATCGCCGCCGAGGTTCTTGCCCCGAAGATCGTCGAAGACAGCGACAAGTTCCGCCGCTACCTCGCGCGTGAGGCATTGGGCGTCGTGTTTATCGTGGCACCGTGGAACTATCCCTATCTGACAACCATCAACACGCTGGTTCCGGCCCTGATCGCCGGCAATACCGTGGTTTTGAAACATGCCAGCCAAACCATGCTGGTCGGCGAACGTCTGGCAGAGGCGTTCCATGCTGCGGGCGTGCCCGAGGATGTGTTCCAGAATGTGGTTCTGGATCATGCCACCACCGAACATCTGATCGCGGGCCGCTATTTCAACTTCGTGAACTTCACCGGGTCCGTCGCCGGCGGGGCCGCGATGGAACGCGCCGCTGCTGGCACCTTTACCCCCCTTGGGCTGGAACTGGGTGGCAAAGACCCCGGCTATGTCCGCGCTGACGCCAACCTTGACGCCGCCGTTGACACGTTGATGGACGGCGCTTTGTTCAATGCGGGCCAATGCTGCTGCGGGATCGAGCGGATCTATGTCCATGAATCGCTTTATGAGGCTTTTGTGGAAAAGGCGGTCGCTTGGACCAATGGTCTGAAACTCGGCAACCCATTTGATGCTGCATCAACCCTTGGCCCGATGGCAAACAAGCGGTTTGCAAAGGTTGTGCGCGACCAGATCGCCGAGGCGATTGCCGCGGGCGCGAAACCCCTGATCGACCCCGCGAACTTCCCCGCCGATGACGGTGGCGCCTATCTTGCCCCGCAGGTGTTGGTGAACGTCGACCATTCCATGCGGGTGATGATGGAGGAATCCTTCGGTCCCGTGGTCGGCATCATGAAGGTCAAAGACGACGCCGAGGCGATCCGCCTGATGAACGACAGCCCCTATGGCCTGACCGCTTCGATCTGGACCGAAGATTACGACACCGCCGCCGCAATCGGCGCACAGATCGAAACCGGCACCATCTTTATGAACCGTGCCGATTACCTTGACCCGGCGCTGTGCTGGACCGGCTGCAAAGACACCGGGCGCGGCGGCTCGCTGTCTTACCTTGGGTTCCTCTCGGTGACCCGTCCGAAATCCTATCACCTGAAGAAAGTCTGATCTCATGGCCTCTCACTCGGTCCCCAACCGCAACTGGTCCTACCCCACCGCCATCAAATTCGGCGTCGGCCGCATCGCCGAACTGGCCGAACATTGCGCCGCTGCGGGCGTGAAAAAGCCGCTGTTTGTCACTGACAAGGCGCTGGCGTCCTTGCCGATCACCGCCGAAGCGGTGGCGGTGCTGAAAGCCGCAGGCCTTGGCACTGCAGTTTTCTCGGAGGTTGATCCGAACCCGAACGAGAAAAACATGGCCGACGGCATCGCCGTTTATCTGGCCGGGGGCCATGACGGTGTGATCTGCTTTGGCGGCGGCTCGGCGCTTGACCTTGGCAAGATGATCGCGCTGATGGCCCATCAGCGCAAAGACCTGTCGGTCTGGGATCTGGAAGATATCGACGATTGGTTCACCCGCGCCGATGCCGCGAAAATCGCGCCGATCATCGCCGTGCCAACCACCGCCGGAACCGGCAGCGAAGTGGGCCGCGCGGGCGTGCTGACCAACTCGGCCACCCACAAAAAGAAGATCATCTTCCACCCCAAATTGCTGCCCGTCGTCACCATCTGCGACCCCGCACTGACC
>CALBSG010000025.1 GCA_937927675.1 uncultured Paracoccaceae bacterium
CAAAAGATGCGCGAGAGGAACGAAGCGCTGGACGCACGGGTCTATGCGCGGGCCGCCGCGTGGATCCTCGGCGCCGACCGCTTTGACGAACGGATGTGGCGTCAGTTGGAGAAACAGGCCGGCGTAGAAACGACTGTCAAAGCTCAGGGTACTGAGCCCGAGAAACCGAGCGAACCTCGGGCGGGGCGGATTGCTACGCCCCGGCGGCGCGGCTGGAAGATCAGCACGCCTAAATACATGGAATGACAAATGACCCTCGACGAGTTGAAGCTTCGCCACAGCACGCTGCTGTCCGCGCGCTACAGCGGTACACGCTCGGTCAGCTATGACGGCAAGACCGTGAATTACGGCACCGATGCCGAGCTCGCCGCAGCCATAGGCGACGTCGAACGGCGTATCGCCAAACTCGAACGCGGCGCTGGGCGCGTGCTCCGCCCCTTTGCCGTGAAGGATCTGTGATGAACTGGCGGCAGCGCTTAGGCGCCTTCATTGGCGGCTTCGATGCGGGACAGCACCACCGACGCCTGCGCGGGTTCCAGGCCACGCGCGCACATGTCAACGCGCTGATCGCGGCATCCGGGCCTGACATCACCGCCCGCGCGCGCTGGCTGGTGCGCAACAACGGTTATGCCGTGAATGCGGTCGAAAGCTGGGCGGCCAATACCGTGGGCGACGGCATCAAACCGATCTCGAAACTGGCCGATGCCGCCCGGAAAGAAGAGCTGCAGCGGCTTTGGCTCGCCTGGACCGATGAGGCGGATGCCGAGGGACTGACAGATTTCTACGGATTGCAGCGCCGCGCCGCGCGTGAGGTGTTCCTGGCAGGTGAAGTCTTTGTTCGGATCAGGCCGCGGCGGGTGGAGGACGGCCTCACGGTACCGCTCCAACTCCAGATGCTGCCCTCGGAAATGCTGCCGCTGCATGAAACCGGCGTGGCGCGCAACGGCAACGCGATCCGCCAGGGGATCGAGTTCGACCGGATCGGGCGGCGTGTGGCCTATCACTTCTTCCGTCGCCATCCGGGCGACAGCACCGATCCGGGTCTCTCGGGTGAGATTGTGCGCGTTCCCGCCTCGGAGGTGATCCACGTCATTGACCCAGTCGAGGGCGGACAACTGCGCGGTGTGTCGAAACTCGCCCCGGCGATCGTGAAGCTCTTCCTGCTCGATCAATATGACGATGCCGAACTCGACCGAAAAAAGGTCGCGGCGATGTATGCGATGTTCGTCACCTCGCCTGCCCCGGAGAACCCACTGGCGCCCTTGGACGACGAAGAGGTGCCGTCAGGCGTCGAGATCAGTCCGGGCCAGATCGTCCGGCTGGATCCAGGTGAGGATGTGACCGTGGGCCAACCAGCTGATAGCGGGGCAACCTATGAGCCGTTCCAGTACAGGACGCTGCTGCAGATCTCGGCAGCACTTGGCATCCCCTACCCCTACCTCGCCAATGACATGGTGAAGGGGAACTTCTCGAACTCGCGCCTTGCGCTGATCGAATTCCGCCGCCGCGTCTCGGCTTGGCAGCATTCGGTGATGGTCTATCAGCTCTGCCGCCCGGTCTACGCGCGCTGGCTTGATCTGGCGGTGCTGTCCGGCGCGCTACCCCTGCCCGGCTATGAAGCAGACCGCCCGCGCATGCTGGCCGCCGACTGGCTCCCCACGAAATGGGACTGGGTCGATCCGCTGAAAGACGCCAATGCCGAGATCGCCCAGATCGAGGCCGGGCTAAAATCCCGCACTCAAGCCATCGCCGAGCGCGGCTACGACGCCGAGCAGGTCGATCGTGAGATTGCCGCTGAACGGGACCGCGAGCGCGCGCTGGGCCTCGATTTCCGTCGGCCGGGATCGCCCGCGCAAGGCGTTCAGGCCGTACTGGCCGAGGGAGACCAACCAGAGACCGAGGATGAAGCCGATGACGCGGAAGATCTCCCGCGCGCTGATGAGGACAAACCCTGATGCTCCACGCACGAATTGCCGCGCGAGCCTTCAATACGCCGCTGCTGGTCGAACCGTCCAAGGCCATGGCGTTCCTGTCGGGGCTTGGGCCGCGCATCCTGGGACGGCAGGTCGAACTGGCTGATGGCGTCGACACACCAGAGGGCAAAACTGTTCTTCCTGCACGCGCCAGCATCTTAGGTGGAAACCTCACTGAACGCATGCAACACCATGGCGACGTTCCCTACCCGATCGTCGATGGGGTCGCCGTGATCGAGATTTCGGGTGTGCTGATTCATCGCGGATCCTGGATCGGACAATCCTCGGGCCAGACCAGTTATGAAGGGATCGCGGCGCAGATCGAGGCAGCGGCCAAGGATCCCAGCGTGCGCGGCCTTGCATTGGAAATCGACAGCTTTGGCGGTGAAGTGGCGGGTGTCTTTGACCTGGCAGATCAGATCCGCGCCGTCCGAGCTAACAAGCCAGTCTGGGCCTTCGTGGCAGAACACGCCTTTTCGGCAGGCTATGCTCTGGCTTCCCAGGCCGACCGCATCCTCCTGCCGCGCACCGGTGCCGTGGGCAGCATCGGCGTCGTGGTCATGCATGCCGACCTCAGCGGCCAATTGGATCAGGACGGGGTGCGTGTGACGCTGATCCACTCGGGTCAGCATAAGGTCGAAGGCAATCCCTATGAGCCGCTCCCCGAAGTAGTCCGCGATGACATCCAGCGCGAGATTGATGTGCTGCGGTTCCTCTTCGCCGAGACTGTCGCCGCTGGTCGGGCCGGTCGGCTGAGCCAGGAAGCGGCGCTGGTGACCGAGGCCGCGACCTATCGCGGGACGGATGCCGTCGCCGCAGGCCTCGCCGATGAAGTCACAGATCTGGCGCGCGGCTTTGCCGGCTTTCGCCAGATGCTGTCCAGCCCCCCACCACTTTCATCCTTCCGCGCGCGACGCGCATCCCTTCCTCAGCCCAAACAGGAGGCACTCATGGCCCAAGAGAACCAGCCCGACGACAGCCCGCAGGACACCGACGCTGATGTGACGGACACTGCAGAGGGCGAAACCAATGCCGCCATTGCGCCATCATCCACGTCAACCCAGGCCTCGGCAGCATCGCAGCCACCAGAGGCTGTTGCCCCAGCGCCCAGCAATCTCGCAGAGCTCTCGGCACAGTTGCGAGAGTCGGCAGCGGAGATCGCGGAAATCGCAGCGCAAGCAGGCCGGCTCGGCATCGCGATTGACGCGGCGAAGGCGCTCCGCCAGGGCACGGCCCCGGAGGCCCTGCGCAAGCTTGTCCTGCAGCGGGCCGCCGCAGCGGCAGATGCGCGCGACATCGTCGCGGCCCCACCTTCGCCCGTCCTGCCAAAATCCGCGGAAAGTCCGATTGTGGCGGCCGCAAAGAAGGCTGCTTCGGCGGGCACCAGGGGCTGAGCCGCTTTTCCTGATTTCTGCACCGCCCACCTGATCCCCCGCCGCTCCTCCCCGGCGGGGGATTTCTTTTTGACCCCCACATCTTCGGAGATTGCCCATGTCCGTGCTGACCCAACCGCCCACGATGGGCGACGTCCTAAAATACGAGCTGAACCACAACTTCACCCGCGAGACCGTCACGCTGCTGGCCGGCACCAGCTACGCCGTTGGCGCTGTTCTTGGTCGCATCACCGCCAGCGGCAAGATGAAGCTCAGCACCGCCACTGGTACCGACGGCGCGCAGAACGCGGCCGCTGTCCTGCTTTACGACGTGGACGCGACAGCGGCTGATACGACCGGCATCGTCGTCCTGCGCGGCCCCGCCATCGTCTCAAAAGCCGCGCTCGTGTTCGACGCCAGTGTTGATGACGCAGCCAAGAAGGCCGCCAAGCACGCCCAGCTGACAGCGATCGGCATCGTCCCACGCGACGCCGCCTGATCCGATTGATCGGCCCCTGATCCCACTCGCGCAGCTGCGCATCACCCCTTTCCCCGGAGTTCCCCATGACCATCACCCGCAACCCGTTTGACGCGGGCGGCTATTCGCTCGCCGAGATGACGCAGGCCATCAACATCCTGCCCAACCTCTACACACGCCTTGGCCAGATCGGCCTTTTCCGCTTCGAGGGCATCACCCAGCGATCCATCGTCATCGAGCAGCGCGAGGGCGTCCTGAGCCTTCTGCCCTCGGTGCCGCTGGGCGCGCCCGCCACTGTCGGCAACCGCGAAGCCCGCTCGATGCG
>CALBSG010000026.1 GCA_937927675.1 uncultured Paracoccaceae bacterium
TCTTCTTCGAAAAAGGCGGCCAAGGCCGCAGCCTTTGGCCCGGCAATGGCCAGCATGTGACCAAGGCGCGGGTGCAGTGGCAGCTTGGCCAAGATCCGGCCATGGGCGGTGATGCGGCCACCCTGATCCAGCGCCCCAAGCCCCGTCAGCAGCGCCCGCGCCTCTGCCAAGGTGCCGGGGTGCGGCGGGGTCAGGAAGGGCAGATCATCCGCCCCCCAAAGTGCAAGCTCCAAGGCCAGCCCGGTCAGATCGGCCGCCTCAATTTCCGCCGGGGGGAAGGCTTGCAGCCCCCCCTCCTCGCCGCGCGTCCAGAGCCGATAGCAAAGACCGGGGGCGACGCGGCCGGCCCGGCCCCGGCGTTGTTCCGCCTCGGCACGGGTGACGCGTTCTGTGACCAGCCGCGACATGCCCGAATTGGGATCAAACCGGGCGCGGCGGGCGCGGCCCCCATCCACCACCACCAAAATATCAGGAATGGTCAGCGAGGTTTCTGCGATCGACGTTGCCAGCACCACCTTGCGGCGCCCCGTGGTCGCTGGCGCAAGTGCGGCGCGTTGGGCGGCAAATTCCATCGCGCCGAACAGGGGGCGAATGTCGAAACACTCGGCCAACCGCCCGCGCAGCGCGGTTTCAACCCGGCGAATTTCGCCCTCCCCCGGCAAAAAGACCAAAAGCCCGCCCTCGGCGGTTTCCTCGGCGGCTTGCAGAACCAGGTTGGCAACGGCGGCGTCATAGCGCATCGAGGCATCGACCGGGCGCGGCAGCCAGCGGGTTTCCACCGGGAATGCGCGGCCTTCCGAGGTGATCATCGGCGCATCCCCCATCAAGGCGGCGACTGGTGCGGCATCCAGCGTGGCAGACATCACCAGAATTTGCAGATCCTCGCGCAGCGCGCTGCGGATCTCCAAGGCTAACGCAAGACCGAAATCGGCGTTCAAGCTGCGTTCGTGAAATTCGTCGAAGATCAGACAGCCGATGCCGGAAAGTTCGGCGTCCGACTGGATCATCCGGGTCAGGATCCCCTCGGTGACGACCTCGATTTTGGTCGCGCTCGACACCTTGGCCTCGCCCCTGATCCGGTAGCCAACCGTCTGACCAACGGTTTCCCCCAAGGTTTCGGCCATCCGTTCGGCAGCGGCGCGGGCCGCAAGGCGGCGCGGTTCCAGCATGACGATCCGGCCTGCCACCGCCGTCCGCAGCGCCAAAGGCACCCGCGTGGTTTTGCCCGCACCGGGCGGTGCCTGCAATACGGCCATCCCGCGCGTGGCCATCGCAGCGGTCAGGGCGGGCAGGGCATCATCAATGGGCAGACGGTCAGACATGGCGCCTTATCGGTGATTGTGCAGCGCTTGTCACCGGCAGACGCCTCCGGCGGGAGTATTTGGAAAGGCGCAAATGCAAAAAGCTGCGCCCGTGATTTGCGCCTTTGGAAATACTCCGCTGGGGGAGCGGGATTGACACAATCCCGCATTGGGGGGCGCGCAGCCCCACAAGCGACGGCGGCCACTGGCGCTGCGCCCATGCATCAGGCAAAAGAGGGCAAACGGCGGGGGTTGGCATGATTTCGGCAGAAGCCATTCGGGCAGGCGACAGACGGGCTTTGGCGCGGGCGATCACCTTGGTCGAAAGCGCGCGGGCTGATCATCGGGCCGAGGCGTTGACGCTGTTGTCCTCATTGGGGCGTGATCGGCAGGCTTTGCGGATCGGGCTTTCCGGCACGCCGGGCGTGGGAAAATCCACCTTTATCGAAGCCTTTGGCAAGCAATTGACCGGCATGGGCAAGCGGGTGGCGGTTCTGGCCGTGGACCCATCATCGGCGCGGTCGGGCGGATCTATCTTGGGCGACAAGACCCGGATGGAGGAGCTTTCCCGCGATCCGTTGGCGTTTATCCGGCCCTCGCCTTCTCAGGCACAGATGGGCGGCGTCGCGCGACGCACGCGCGAGGCGGTGGCGCTGTGCGAAGCGGCGGGGTTCGATGTGGTGCTGATTGAGACGGTCGGCGTTGGCCAGTCGGAAACCATGGTGGCCGAAATGTGCGATCTGTTCCTGTTGCTGCTGGCCCCGGCGGGGGGGGATGAGTTGCAAGGCGTCAAGCGCGGCATCATGGAAATGGCCGATCTGATCTTGGTCAACAAGGCAGATGGTGATTTGAAACCTGCCGCCACGCGCACCTGCGGCGATTATGCGGGCGCGTTGCGTCTGCTCCGCCGCCGCCCGCAAGACCCCGAGGGGTTTCCAAAGGCGATGATGGTGTCGGCGGTCGAGCAATCGGGCATGAGCGAGGCTTGGGGTGAAATGCAGGTTCTGGCCGCATGGCGGCGCGAGAACGGGCATTGGGACACGCGGCGCGCGGCGCAGGCACGGCATTGGTTCGAAGCCGAGGTGCGGCAGGGACTGCTTGCCGCGCTGACGCGCGAGCCTGCCAAGGGGATCATGGAACGCCTTGGCGCCAGCGTGGCCGCAGGTCAGGCCACGCCAGAGGCAGCGGCCGCGGAAATGTTGGGGCTGATCGGGCGCTGAGACTTATTGCGCTGCAATTTCACGCGGGGGGGCCAGCAAGTTTTCGCTGACCACAGACAGCGCCAGCGCGGCCGCACCATGCGCCCAAAGCAAATCGCCCCAAGCGTGAATCTCGATCGGCGGGCGGGGGCGGCCTGTGTGGATTGCCAAAGCGTCCATCTCGGCCAGCGTTTCGGCGGCGTAGAGATAGTCATAGCGCATCCGGTCGCCCGACAGGATGATAAGCTCGGGGTCAAAGAGGTTCACCACATTCGACAGCCCGACCGCCAGATAGCGCCCGGCGCGACGGAAGATCGACCGCGCGGTGGCATTGCCCGCCTTGGCATGATCGTAAAGGCTTTCCAGCAGGGTATTGATCGACAGGGTGTCAGTGGCGGGCCGGTTCAGTGCCGTCGTCGCCTCGCGCGCAAGGGCATAGTCGGCGATATAGGCCTCAAGGCAGCCGCGCTGGCCGCAGCGGCAAAGCGCGCCATCCAGCTGCACCTTGGTATGGCCCAACTCCATCCCCAGACGGCCAGAGCCGCGAAAGATGCGGTGATTCATCACAAAGCCCATGCCGACGCCATGTTCGATGGTGACAACCGCAAAGTCTGACAGCCCCCGCCCTGCCCCAAACCAAAGCTCGGCAAGGGCCACAAGATTGGCATCGTTGTCGATGGTGACCGGCACACCGATATGCGCGGTCGCGGCCGCAGCAAGCGGCACGGCGCGGTCTTGCAGGACCGAAGACCAATGCACCAGCCCCTCGGCCACATCGACGAAGCCCGGCACGCCAATGCCCACGGCAGTCAGGTCCCGCGGCGCAATCCCAGCCTTGGCGCACACCCGCACCAAAAGCGCCTCGATCGCCTCGAGCAGAGCCTCCAGCGTCATGGCGCCGGGTTGGCGCGGCACCGCCTCATCCGCGATCAGATTGCCCGCGAAATCAACCACCACCGCCGTATGTTCGCGATCTGACAGTTTCATACCTGCGACCAGATGGGCATCGGCCCGCACACCCAGCGCCACGGCAGGCCGCCCACGCGGGCTGTCGGCATCACGGGGAGCGGCGATTTCTTCGATCAGCCCCGCCTCGATCAATTCGGCGCAGATCGTGGTAACAGAGGCAGGCGAGACATCCAGTTCCCGCGCAAGGGTGACGCGCGGTATATGCCCCGCCGCGCGGATGCGTTCAAAGATTTGCTGGCGCAGGGGACGCTGGGTTTCTGTCAGCGGCGGAATCAGCGGTCCGACGCCTTTGCGGCGTTCTGCCCCCTCTGCCATATCCGCGACCTGCGTCATTTATTTTATCCCTGAAGAAAAGAGGCGGGCGTTTGTACAAATCTCGCCAAAATTATGCTGCATCGCGGCGAAAACTGGTGAAAACTCGGGCATGCTTAGTTTGAGCTGGCAAATATATTTTGACAACTGAAATTATTCAGCGCAGCCTGCTTTGGTATCGGCGAATCCGCCGGACCGGCTTTTTGCGGGCCGACATCCATGGGAGGATACATATGCAAAAGGTTCTCATCGCTGCCGTGATCGCGGCGGTTGGCTTCTCGTCGGCGGCGCTGGCTGAGGGCAAGAAAATCGGCGTCAGCTGGGCACAGTTCCAAGAAGAGCGCTGGAAGATCGACGAAGCAGCCATGAAGGCAGCCATTGAAGCGGCTGGCGACGAATATATCTCGGCCGACGCACAATCTTCGGCGGAAAAGCAGCTGTCGGACATCGACGCGCTGATTTCGCAGGGTGTTGACGCGCTGATCATCAACGCTTGGGACAAAGACGCCATCGGCCCGGCCATCGAAAAGGCCGCTGCAGAAGGTATTCCGGTCGTCGGCTATGACCGCCTGATCGAAGACAACCGCACCTTCTATCTGACCTTCGACAACGTCGGCGTCGGCCGCATCATTGCCGAAGAAGTGAAAAAGGCGCAGCCCGAAGGCAACTATGCCATCATCCTGGGCGACCCCGGCGATCCGAACGTCAAGTTCCTGCGCGCTGGCATGGAAGAAGTGATCGGCGCCGATGTGGCCGCTGGCAAGATCAGGATTGTCGGCGAGGCCAACTCGGACGGCTGGAAGCCGGAAAATGCCCAAAAGAACATGGAGCAGATCCTGACCGCCAACAACAACGCGGTGGATGCTGTTCTGTCGGAAAATGACGGCATGGCCGGTGGCGCTGCAGCGGCTTTGGCAGCTCAGGGCCTGAACGTTCCGCTGGGCGGTCAGGACGGCGATCTTGCTGCCATCAACCGTGTGGCACGTGGCACCCAGACCGTTTCGGTTTGGAAAGACTCGCGTCAGCTGGGTAAAGCTGCGGGCGAAATCGCGGCCGCGCTGGCCGATGGCACCGCACTGGATGCCATTGCAGGTGCGACCAAGTTCTCGGGCGGCGAAAAGGGCGTTGAAATGAACGCAATCCTGCTGGCGCCGACCCCGCTGACCAAGGACAACCTGAACGTTGCCATCGACGCGGGCCACATCACCAAAGAACAGGCCTGCGAAGGCGCTGTTGCTGGTGTGAAGGGCTGCGAGTGATCGCTTGATATTAGGGCGCCAGCCGATGGGTTGGCGCCCTTTTCCTACCCCGAGGGTGCGTCCTCTATCGCCCCCTTACGTCCTTAACGGACCCCTCCGGCGCGCAGGGCAAATGTCCCGCCGGGAGTCCCCCTGCATGACGTTGGACGAGACATGACCGACACCCCACATTCCCCGCAGACCGCGACCAAGGCCGATGGGGCCTTTACCCGTTTCCTGCGCGCCACCGAAATTGACCCGCGCCTTTTGGGCATGGTGGGCGCCCTGCTGCTGATCTGGGCAGGGTTCCACCTTTATGGCGAGTTGGTCTTGGGGGATGGCGCCTTTCTGACCCCGCGCAACCTGTGGAACCTGTCGGTGCAGACGGCCTCGATCGGGATCATGGCAACGGGGATGGTGCTGATCATCATCACCCGCAACATTGACCTTTCGGTTGGCTCTATTGTCGGCGTGGTCGGCATGTATGCCGGGCTTTTGCAGGTCGAATGGCTGCCGCCGTCGATGGGGATCGGCCATCCGGCCATCTGGATCATCGCCGTGGTCTTTGCCATCGCGCTCGGAGCGTTGATCGGCATGCTGCAAGGCGCGATGATCGCCTATCTGACCATCCCGTCCTTTATCGTTACCCTGGGCGGCCTGATGGTTTGGCGCGGGGCGGCCTTTCTTGCCTCGAGCGGGCGGACAATCTCGCCCGTGGACACCAATTTTGCGCTGTTGGGCGGCGGGCCTTATGGGGCCATCGGCGCCACGGGCAGCTGGATCGTCTGCGCCATTGCCTGCGCCGGGGTGATCTGGTTGGCCATTTCGGGCCGCGCCGCGCGCAAGTTGCACGGCTTTGCCCTGCGCCCGATGTGGGCAGAGTATTTCGTGGTGGGCCTGAGCAGCGGTCTGATCGTGATCGCCACGCTGGTGGTGAATTCCTATGGCTGGCCGAAAGGCATCCTGAAGGACTATTACGCCACGCTGAACCAAGAGGTGCCGGAAGGCGCGTTCATCGCCCATGGCTTTGCCTATCCGGTGCTGATCTTGGCCGTTGTCACGCTGGCCATGACCATACTGATGACCCGCACCCGCTTTGGCCGTTATGTTTTCGCCATCGGCGGCAACCCCGAAGCGGCCGCACTGTCGGGCATCAACACCCGCGCCATGACGGTCAAGATCTTCACCTTGATGGGCGCCTTGGCTGGCCTTGCGGCCGTCATCGCGTCGGCCCGCCTGAACTCGGCCACCAACGCGCTTGGCGATCTTGACGAACTGATGGTCATTGCCGCGGCGGTTGTGGGCGGCACCTCGCTGGCTGGCGGCGTTGGCACCATCTATGGCGCGATCATCGGCGCCTTGGTGCTGGTTTCTTTGCAAACCGGCATGGTGCTGATCGGCTTTGGCGACGGGTCTTACCGCAAGATCGTGATCGGTGTGGCACTCGTCCTCGCCGTCTTCCTCGACATCATCTACCGCAAGCGCATCAAGTAAGGGGGCTGACATGAGCAATCCAAACACCGGAACCCCGCTTGTCGAGTTGCGCGACATCTCGATCGCCTTTGGCGGCATCAAGGCGGTTGACCATGTGTCGATCGACCTGCATCCGGGCGAAGTCGTGGGCCTTCTTGGCCACAACGGCGCCGGGAAATCGACGCTGATCAAGTGCCTGTCAGGCGCCTATCGCAAAGATGCCGGGCAGATCCTGATCAACGGGACAGAGGTCGACATCAACGATCCGCGCGACGCACGCGCCCACAACATCGAGACGATCTACCAGACCCTTGCGCTGGCCGATAACCTTGATGCGGCGTCAAACCTGTTTCTGGGCCGCGAGTTGGTGAACTCTTTCGGGTTCGTCGATGAAACCCGGATGGAGGCCGAAACCCGCAAGATCATGGGGCGACTGAACCCGAACTTCAAAAAGTTCAACGTTCCGGTTTCGGCCCTGTCGGGCGGTCAGCGCCAGTCGGTCGCCATTGCCCGCGCGGTCTATTTCAACGCCAAGATCCTGATCATGGACGAACCGACCGCCGCCCTTGGCCCGCATGAAACCCAGATGGTGGCCGAGCTGATCCAAGAGTTGAAGGCCCAAGGCCTTGGCATCTTCCTGATCGAGCATGACATCCATTCGGTGATGAAGCTGTGCGACCGCGCTGTGGTGATGAAAAACGGCCAGCGGGTTGGCACAGTGAACGTCAAGGATGTCACCGATGACGACATTCTGGGCATGATCATCATGGGCAAGAAACCACCGCAGGCCTACTGACATGTTTATCGGACTGGACCTTGGCACCTCGGGGCTGAAGGGTATTCTCATCAACGACCGGCAAGAGGTGGTGGCCGAGGCCACCGCCCCCCTGACCGTGTCGCGCCCGGCAGAGGGCTGGTCGGAACAAGAGCCGTCGCATTGGATTGCCGCGGCAGAGGCGGTGCTGGACCAGTTGGCGGCCCATGGGCTGGCGGCGGTCAAGGGCATTGGCCTGTCGGGCCATATGCATGGTGCAACACTTTTGGATGCGGCGGACAATGTGCTGCGGCCTTGTATCTTGTGGAACGACACCCGGTCACATGCCGAGGCCGCAAGGCTTGACGCCGATCCGCGGTTTCGGGCGCTGTCGGGCAATATCGTTTTTCCGGGCTTCACCGCACCAAAACTCGATTGGGTGCGTGCGCACGAGCCGCAGATCTGGGCCAAGGTCGCCAAGGTGCTGTTGCCGAAGGATTATCTGCGGCTATGGCTGATCGGCGATCATGTGGCCGAGATGTCGGATGCGGCAGGGACGTCTTGGCTGGATACCGGCAAGCGCGACTGGTCAGATGATCTTTTGGCCGCAACGGGGCTGTCCCGCGCACAGATGCCACGTTTGGTCGAAGGCTCGGCCGTATCGGGTCAGCTGCGCGACACTTTGGCGGCCCGTTGGGGCCTGCCGAAGGGCGTGGTTGTGGCAGGCGGGGGCGGCGATAATGCCGCCTCGGGCGTCGGGGTGGGCGTTGTGCGCGCGGGCGAGGCGTTTGTCTCGCTTGGCACCTCGGGCGTGCTGTTTGCGGCCAATGATGGCTATCAGCCCGATCCGGCAACAGCGGTCCATACCTTCTGCCACGCGCTGCCCGGATCGTGGCATCAGATGGGGGTCATTCTGGCCGCGACCGATGCCTTGAACTGGTATGGCCGCTTTGTGGGGCAAGATGCGGCCAAGCTGACCGCGGGTCTTGGCCCGCTGGTGGCCCCCGGCAAGACGCTGTTCCTGCCCTATCTGGGCGGGGAGCGGACACCGCTCAATGACGCCGCCATTCGCGGCAGTTTCATGGGGCTGGAACACGCCACCGACACCGCCACCGGAACCCGCGCCGTGCTGGAAGGCGTGACCTTTGCCATCCGCGATTGTCGCGATGCCTTGGCCGCCACCGGCACCAAGATTGAACGGCTCTTGGCTGTGGGCGGCGGATCGCGGTCTGATTACTGGCTGTCTGCCATTGCTACGGCCTTGAATGTGCCGGTTGACCTGCCCGTGGCAGGCGATTTCGGGGGCGCTTATGGTGCTGCGCGGCTGGCCATCATGGCGGCCACGGGCGCAGGGGCCGAGGTGGCCACCCGCCCCAAGATCGCCCGTTCGGTCGATCCTGTCCCATCTCTGATTGACGCTTTCGACGCAGGGGCCGCCCGGTTCCGCGCCGCCCAAACCGCCCTTCGGGGCTTGAAACTTTAAGGACATCCCATGCCCGGCTATTTCAACGGCATTCCCGCGATCCGCTATGAAGGCCCGTCTTCCAGCAACGAATTCGCCTTCCGTCACTACAACCCCGATGAGGTGGTTTTGGGCAAGCGGATGGAAGATCACATGCGCTTTGCCGTCGCCTACTGGCATTCCTTTGCCTATCAGGGCGGCGATCCCTTTGGCGGCCAGACGCTGGACCGTCCGTGGTTTGCCGACAGCATGACGGCGGCAAAAGCCAAGGCCGATGCGGCGTTTGAGCTGTTCGATATTCTGGGCGTGCCCTTCTACTGCTTCCACGATGCGGATGTGCGCCCCGAAGGCGCGACATTTGCGGATTCAAAGCGCAATCTGGATGAGATCGTCGAGTATTTTGCGGAAAAGCAGGGCAAGCATAAGGCCAAACTGCTGTGGGGCACGGCGAACATGTTCAGCCACAAGCGCTGGATGTCGGGCGCGGCCACCAACCCCGACCCCGACGTTTACGCCTATGCGGCGGCATCGGTGAAGGCCAACCTTGATGCCACCCACCGCCTTGGCGGCGCGAACTATGTGCTTTGGGGCGGCCGCGAAGGTTATGAGACGCTTTTGAACACCGACCTTGTCGCCGAGCGCGCCCATGCTGGCCGCTTCTTGCAACAGGTGGTCGAATACAAGCACAAGATCGGCTTCAAAGGTGCCATCCTGATCGAACCGAAACCGCAAGAGCCGTCAAAGCACCAGTATGACTATGACGTCGCCACGGTTTACGGCTTCCTGAAGGACTTTGGCCTTGAGGCAGAGGTCAAGGTCAATATCGAGCAGGGCCATGCGATCCTTGCGGGCCATTCGTTTGAACACGAAATCGCCACGGCGGCAGCCTTGGGGATTTTCGGGTCGATCGACATGAACCGCAATGACTATCAGTCCGGCTGGGACACCGACCAATTCCCCAACAACCATGCCGAAAAGGCGCTGGCCTTCTATGAAATCCTGAAGGCGGGCGGCTACAGCACCGGCGGCACCAATTTTGACGCCAAGATCCGGCGCCAGTCGCTGGATGCCGAAGACCTCGTATTGGCCCATGTGGGCGGCATGGACACCTGCGCCCGCGCGCTGAAAGCGGCCGCCGCGCTGCTTGAAAGCAGGGAATTGGAAACCGCCCGCAAGGCGCGTTATGCGGGCTGGGAAAGCGACAAGGCCAAGGCGATGCTGGCAGGCGGCCTTGAGGCTGCGGCGGCACGGGTGACAGCAGAAGGCCTTGAACCTGAACCGAAATCTGGCCGGCAAGAGCGGCTGGAAAACCTCTGGAACCGGTACATCTGATGGCAAAAAATCCCGCCCGCCCTGCTCGTCGTAGCTTTTTACAAGGGGCGCTGGCGGGCGTTGCCATGGCCACCCTGCCCGCAGCCCTTGCGCCCCGGCCCGCCTTCGCGGCCGAGCGCCGGGCAGAGCAGGTGCTGGGGCAGTGGTATAAACTGCTGTTGGAGTTGATCCGCCACACCGCCACCTATTCGCCCCCCGTGGCCGCGCGATCCTTTGCCTATCTTGGGATCACCGCCTTTGAGGCGCAGGCCACCGGCACCCCGGCCCTGCGCAGTTTGGCAGGCCAAGTCGCGGGCCTGACCGCCCTGCCCGCCCGCGACGCCGCCCCGCATGACGAGGCTTGCGTGCTGCAAGGTGCCTTGTCCCATGCCATCGCCGCGCATTTCGGCAACACCGGCCCGACGGGGCAGCGGGCCATGCAAGCGATGGAAAAGCGCCTGTCAGAGGTGGCGATGGCCGGCGTGGGTCAGGATGTGGCCGATCGCTCATTGGCCCATGGGATTGCTGTGTCACAGGCCATTCTGGATTGGTCGGCCAGCGATGGTGGGGCAGTGATTGAAAACATGGGATTTCCCTATGAATACACCCTGACCGAAGGCCCGGGTCATTGGGTGCCGACCAACACCACGGCCGTGCAGCAACATCCCCTGTTGCCGACATGGGGCCAGAACCGCACCTTTGCCATTCCGATGACCGGCGGTTGCGGCCTGCCCCCGGCACTGGAGTATAGCGAAGATCCGGCCTCGGCCTTCTATGCCGAGGCAAAGACGGTCTATGACATCTCGAAATCGCTGACGGACGAGCAAAAGGTCATCGCCCGTTTCTGGTCTGATGACCCGATGCTGTCACCCACGCCGCCGGGGCATTGGGTGTCGATCATGCTGCAAATTTTTGACCGTGATGCGACCCCGGTCGACCGTCAGGCCGAAGTGCTGGCAATGTTGGGCATGGCGGTGTCAGATGGTTTCGTGCAGTGCTGGCGGTCAAAGTTTGAATATGACCTGCTGCGCCCGATCACCTATATCCGCCGGGTGATCGACCCGAACTGGGAGCCTTTGCTGAACACCCCCCCGTTCCCGGAATACCCCTCGGGCCATTCCACGCAATCCGGCGCCGCGGCAGGGGTTCTGGAGGCCTTTTACGGACCGGACTTTGCCTTTGAAGACGCCACGCACGAAGACGATGGCATCGCACCCCGCCCCTTTGCCGGGTTCGCAGAGGCCGCCGAAGAGGCCGCGATATCAAGACTTTATGGCGGCATCCACTTTCCATCAGCCAACAAGAACGGGCTGGAGCAAGGCCGCTGCATCGCGAGCCATATTCTGGAGCTAAAGACCCGTGCGTAAGGTTCTGCCCCTTTTGCTGTTGGCCTCTCCGGCTTTGGCCGACGAACCTGTCACGCCGCAATTTGCCAAAGAGACGACCGGCCTTGCCACGCCTTACATGGGAGACTGGCAATATATGGTCGGGGGCGGGGCGGCCGTGTTCGACTGTGATGCAGATGCCCGCCCTGATGTTTTCATCGCGGGTGGCGAAGGCCCGGCAGGACTTTACCGCAATCTGTCAGAACCGGGCGGGACGCTAAAGTTTGCGCCCGTCGAAGGGGTGTCGGAAACCGGCGTGACCGGGGCTTACCCCTTGGATATCGACTCTGATGGCGTCACCGATCTGGCGGTGCTGCGGGTCGGTGAAAATCACCTGATGCGGGGATTGGGGGATTGCCGGTTTGAGAATGCCAATGCGGCATGGGGATTTGATGGCGGCGATGCATGGTCCACCGCCTTTGCCGCCACATGGGAGACGGGTGCTGCGTGGCCGACCCTTGCCGTTGGCAATTACATCGATCGCAAGGAAGAGGCTTTCCCTTGGGGCTCTTGCACCGACAATTGGTTGCACCGCCCCGCAGACAAGGGCTTTGCGCCGCCCCTGCCCCTGAAACCCAGTTTCTGCGCGCTGTCGATGCTGTTCACCGACTGGGCCAACAACGGCACGCGTGATCTTCGGGTGTCGAATGACCGCGAATATTACAAGGGCGGGCAGGAACAGCTTTGGCATATGGAAGCCGAACCCCGCCTTTGGACCGACAAGGAAGGCTGGAAACGGTTGCGCATCTGGGGCATGGGGATTGCCGCGCGCGATCTGGATGCCAACGGGTTCAACGAATACTTCCTGACCTCGATGGCGGACAACAAATTGCAGGTGTTGGTCCCGCCCAAAGACCAGACGCTGCCGCAATATGCCGATCAGGCTTTCAAGCGCGGGGCAACCGCACATCGGCCCTTTACGGGCGGCGATCTGCGCCCCTCGACCGCGTGGCACGCACAGTTTGAAGACGTGAACAACGACGGTTTGGCCGATGTGTTCGTGGTGAAGGGCAATGTGTCGAAGATGCCCGATTTTGCCCAGAAAGACCCCAACAACCTGATGCTGCAACGCGCGGATGGCACCTTTCTAGAGGTGGCCGAGACCGCTGGAGCCTTGAGTTTCGCCAATGGGCGCGGCGGCGCGGTCGCCGATTTCAATGCCGACGGCAAGCTGGATCTTTTGGTCGTCAACCGCAGGGAAGCGCCAGAGATCTGGCGCAATGTCTCGGAGGGTTTGGGCGGTTTTGTCAGCGTGCGCTTGAGCCAAGCCGGAGCCAATCGCGATGCAATCGGGGCATGGGTTGAACTGCGCTCAGAGGCAGGGCTGCAACGGCGCGAAATCACGGTAGGTGGGGGGCATATGTCGGGGCAGTTGGTGTCTTGGCATTTTGGCATCGGCACGGCCGACAGCGCCGAGGTGCGGGTGATCTGGCCGGATGGACAGGCGTCCGATTGGGTTGCGGCGCAGCCGGGCGAGGCGATCACGCTGAAGCGTTAAGCCAATTTCGTCAAAGAAATCGGGACGGGAAATAGGAAAAAGGCGCGGGGGTTCCCCGCGCCTTTGCCGTTTTAGATGTCGGTGCGGCCGAGGTTCATCACCTTGGCCCAAGCGGCGGCGAAATCAGCCGCGAACTTACCAGCGTTGTCAGACTGGGCGTAGACTTCGGCCAGAGCCCGCAGTTGCGAGTTCGAGCCGAAGATCAGGTCCACGCGGCTGGCCGTTGCCTTGACAGCCCCGGTCTTGGCATCGCGGCCTTCAAAGGCCTGAGACGCCTCATCCACCGGCGACCAGACCGTGCCCATGTCAAGAAGGGCGGTGAAGAAGTCCGGCGTCAGCGCGCCAATCCGGGCGCTGAACAGGCCTTGCTTCGAGCCGCCAGCATTGGCGCCAAGTGCGCGCATGCCGCCAACCAGAACGGTCATTTCCGGGGCCGACAGCGTCAGAAGCTGCGCGCGGTCGACCAGCATTTCTTCCGCCGTCACGCGGTAGCTTTGCTTTTGCCAGTTGCGGAAACCGTCCGCCACCGGCTCCATCGGATCGAAGCTGGCTGCATCGGTCTGTTCTGCGCTGGCGTCCATGCGGCCGGGGGTGAAAGGCACCGCAACCGGATGACCAGCGGCCACAGCCGCACGTTCCACCGCAGCCGTACCACCCAGAACGATCAGATCGGCCAGCGAGACTTTCTTGCCGCTGGTGGCCGAGGCGTTGAAGGCCGCCTGAATGGCCTCCAGCGCTTTCAGCACCTTTGCAAGGCTGGACGGATCGTTGACGGCCCAATCTTTTTGCGGGGCCAGACGCACGCGGGCGCCGTTGGTCCCGCCGCGCTTGTCCGAACCGCGATAGGACGAGGCCGAGGCCCAAGCGGCCAACACCAGGTCCTGCGTCGACAGGCCCGAGGCAAGGATCTTGGCTTTCAGGTCCGCGATGTCGGTCGCGTCGATCAAGGTATGGTCGCGGGCCGGGATCGGATCTTGCCAGATCAGGTCTTCGGCCGGCACTTCCGGGCCAAGGTAGAGCGCCTTCGGCCCCATGTCGCGGTGGGTCAGTTTGAACCAAGCGCGGGCATAGGCATCGGCGAACGCCGCCGGGTCGTTCAGGAAGCGACGCGAGATCGGACCGTAGATCGGATCAAAGCGCAAGCTGAGGTCGGCCGTGGTCATCATCGGGCGATGCTTGATCGACGGATCATGCGCATCGGGGATCAGGTCTTGCGGTTCGACGTCCTTGGCAAGCCAGACAATGGCGCCTGCGGGCGTGGTCGACTGTTCCCACTCATACTTGAACAGCACGGTGAAATAGCCGTGGTCCCAGGTCGTCGGGTTCGGCTTCCACGCGCCTTCAAAGCCCGAGGTGGTGGTGTGGATGCCCTTGCCGGTGCCGAATTTATTGGCCCAGCCAAAGCCCATCGCTTCGATCGGGGCGGCTTCCGGGTCGGGGCCAACCAGTGCTGCATCACCTGCGCCGTGCGCCTTGCCGAAGGTGTGACCACCTGCGACCAGAGCCACGGTTTCTTCGTCGTTCATTGCCATGCGGCCAAAGGTTTCGCGCACATCGCGACCCGAGGCGACCGGATCGGGTTTGCCATCGGGGCCTTGCGGGTTCACATAGATCAGACCCATCTGCACTGCGGCCAACGGGTTATCCAGCTCACGCTCGCCCGAATAGCGGCTGTTCGGCTTGTCCGACGTGGCCAGCCATTCTTCTTCGGCGCCCCAGTAGATGTCTTCTTCCGGTGCCCAAAGATCTTCACGGCCCGCGCCGAAACCAAAGGTCTTGAAGCCCATGGTTTCCATCGCGACGTTGCCGGCAAGGATCATCAGGTCAGCCCAGGAAATCCCGTTGCCGTATTTCTGCTTGACCGGCCACAAGAGGCGACGCGCCTTGTCGAGGTTGCCGTTGTCAGGCCAAGAATTCAGCGGCGCAAAGCGCTGGGTCCCGGTCGAGGCCCCGCCCCGCCCGTCTGCCGTACGGTAGGTCCCGGCCGAGTGCCACGCCATCCGCACCATCAGGCCGCCGTAGTGGCCCCAGTCTGCCGGCCACCAGTCTTGGCTGTCGGTCATCACCTTGGCGATGTCAGCCTTCAGCGCTGCATAGTCGACTTTCGAGAAGGCTTCCGCATAGCAGAAATCCGCGCCCAAAGGGTTCGAAGCTGGCCCGTGCTGGTGCAGGATCGACAGGTTCAATTGGTTCGGCCACCAATCCTTGTTGCCCCGACCGCCATGGGTTGCGGCCTTGGCCCCGTGCATCACCGGGCATTTGCCTGCGCTTTTGTCGTCCATCGTCAACTCCCTTTCAAATACCGATCGGGCCCGCGCCCCTAAGGGGCCGAGTCTCGTCTCTGGAATGGTTCTAACAGGGTTTCACCATTGGGTGAACTTGCATTTCCTGATTGTCTTGATAAGTTTTCCTGATGGCAAACCTGACCCTGAAACAGTTGCGCTATTTCGAGTCGCTGGCACGTCATGGTCATTTCGGCCGCGCCGCCGAAGCCGCTGCGATCTCGCAACCTGCGCTTTCGATGCAGATCAAAGAGTTGGAGGACGGGCTGGGTGCGCCGCTGTTTGACCGCTCGGCACGGGCGATCCGATTGACCAGCTTTGGCGAGGAATTCGCCACCCGCGCCCGCGACATCCTGCGGCTGGTCGAGGAGTTGGAGGACAGCGCCCGCATCGCCCGTGATCAGATGGCAGGCCGGCTGCGTCTGGGGGTGATCCCCACCGTTGCCCCCTATCTTTTGCCGCAGGTGATTGCGGAACTGACAAGGGTTTACCCGGCACTGGACTTGCAGCTGCGGGAAACCATCACACCGAAACTGCTGGCCGAGCTTGCCGAAGGGCGGTTGGATTGCGCCATCGTCGCCCTGCCAGTGTCAGAACCCGCGCTGATCGAGGTGCCGCTGTTCGCCGAGGATTTCGTCCTGGTTCGCCCCTTGGCCGAGGCAGGTCTTCCCGCCCCCAATGCCCGCGATCTGCGGGAAATGCGGCTGCTTTTGTTGGAGGAAGGGCACTGTTTCCGCGATCAGGCGCTGTCGTTTTGCAAGCTGCAAGCCGCCGCCCCGCGCGAGGTGATGGATGGCTCGTCTCTGACCACTTTGGTGCAGATGGTGGGGGCAGGTATCGGCGTGACGCTGATACCGGAGATGGCCGTGGCGGTGGAAACCCGCCTTGCCCCGGTGGCGGTTACCCGCTTTGCAGCGCCCGCCCCCGCGCGCCAGATCGGCATGGTCTGGCGGCGGTCAAGCCCACTTGCCCGGCAATTGGCAGCAATTGCCGAGGTGGTGCAGGGCGTCAGGCGCTAGTTCACGCGTTGAACAAGAAGTGCAAGACATCGCCGTCTTTCACTTCATAGGTCTTGCCTTCGACGCGGAACTTGCCCGCCTCTTTGGCCCCGGCCTCGCCATTGCCAGCGACATAATCGTCATAGCCGACGGTTTCGGCGCGAATGAAGCCCTTTTCGAAATCGCCGTGGATCACGCCCGCCGCCTGCGGCGCCAGCATGCCTTTGGTGATGGTCCAAGCGCGGGCCTCTTTCGGGCCGACGGTGAAATAGGTGGAGAGGCCCAAAAGCGCGTGACCGGCGCGGATCAGACGGTCAAGCCCAGCCTCGTGCAGGCCCATTTCTTCGAGGAACATCGCGGCTTCGTCATCGGCAAGCTGCGAAATTTCTTCTTCGATCTTGGCCGAGATCACGACAGAGGCTGCACCTTGGGCCTTGGCCATTTCGGCCACGCGGGCGGATTGGCTGTTGCCATTGGCCGCGCAGGCCTCTTCGACATTGCAAACGTAAAGCACAGCCTTGGCCGTCAAAAGCTGCAACATGCGCCATTGTTTCTGGTCTTCGTCCGCGATGGTCAGGGTGCGGGCCGGCTGCCCCTTTTCCAAGGCCACCAAGGCCGCCCGCAGAAGACGGTCCTGATCCAGCGTGTCCTGATCGCCACCGCGCAGCTTTTTGCCAAGCGCCGTCAGGCGGCGCTCGATGCTTTCCATATCGGCCAGCATCAATTCCATCTCGATGGTTTCGGCGTCTGCCACAGGGTCAATGCGGCCTTCGACGTGGGTGATATCGCCATCTTCAAAGCAACGCAGCACATGGGCAATGGCGTCGCATTCCCGGATATTGGCAAGAAACTGGTTGCCAAGGCCTTCGCCCTTCGACGCGCCCCGCACCAAACCCGCGATATCGACAAAGGTCATACGGGTCGGGATGATCTGCTTGGAGCCAGCAATCGAGGCCAGTTTGTCCAGACGCGGGTCTGGCACGGCCACTTCGCCGACGTTGGGTTCGATCGTGCAGAACGGGAAGTTCGCCGCCTGCGCGGCAGCGGTGCGGGTCAGCGCGTTGAAAAGCGTCGACTTGCCAACATTCGGCAGCCCGACAATGCCCATCTTGAACCCCATGATCCCGCTCCTTTGGCTTGGTCGCGCGCTTGATAGGGGGGATGGGGGCAAGGATCAAGTCACTGCTTGGCCCGCGCCTTTGGCCCATTGATTTTCGCCCCTGCACCTGCGAAACCCGGTGCAATCTATCGGGGACCGGCCATGACCAGAATTGATGACACTTTCGCGCGGCTGAAGGCAGAGGGCAAAAAGGCCTTTGTGTCTTACATCATGGCGGGCGATCCGGATGTGGCCACGGCGCAGGCCGTGCTGAACGGCCTTCCGGCCGCCGGGGTGGATATCATCGAACTGGGCCTGCCCTTTACAGACCCGATGGCAGATGGCCCGACCATCCAGCTTGCCGGACAACGCGCGCTGGAAAACGGCATGACGGTGGATGCCACCTTGCAAATGGTGCGCGACTTCCGGGCTGGGGATCAAAAGACCCCGATCGTGCTGATGGGCTATTACAACCCGATCTATTCGCGCGGCGTTGACCGCTTTCTGGCCGAGGCGAATGAGGCAGGGATCGACGGGCTGATCGTGGTCGATCTGCCGCCCGAAGAGGACGACGAGCTGTGCATCCCGGCGCAAAAGGCCGGGCTGAACTTCATCCGTCTGGCAACCCCCACCACGGACGCCAAACGCCTGCCCAAAGTGCTGCAAAACACCAGCGGCTTTGTCTATTACGTCTCGGTCACCGGGATCACCGGGGCAGCCGCCGCACAAGCCGCCGATGTGGCGCCGGAAGTGGCGCGGATCAAGCGCTCCACCGATCTGCCGGTCATCGTTGGCTTTGGCATCAACACCCCCGATGCGGCCCAAACCATCGCCTCGGTTGCTGATGGCTGCGTCGTTGGCTCCGCCATCGTCAAGGAAATCGGCGCGGGCAAGACCCCGGCCGAGGTGCTGGCCTTTGTCGCCGCTCTGGCCAAAGGCGCCCATTCGGCCTGAGCCATGGATGAGGTTTGCAACCGGGCTGCGGTCAAGGATTGGTCGCGGCTTTTGGGACAAAGCTTTGCCGCCCAGACTGGCAAGCCCTTGATCGACGGCGCGGCCCCCACCGCGCAGGATTATGCCCACCGCTTGTTTCATAGCCCCCTGCCCTTGGTCAGTCACGGAGCCGAAGCCGACCCGGTGTTTTGCTATGCCAATGCCGCTGCGTTGGCGCTTTGGGGAATGGGGTGGGAGACGTTCACCCGCCTGCCCTCGCGGCTCTCGGCTGAGGAAGATCCGGCCATCCAGACCGACCGCAGCCGGTTCCTGCGTGAAGCCGCCGAACGCGGTTGGGTGGCGGATTATTCCGGCATCCGCAAAGCCGCCGACGGCCGCCGGTTTCGCATCAGCCGCACAGTGCTGTGGACGATCTATGACGCGACCGGGGACCGGCTTGGACAAGCCGCGCTGATTGGGCAAGTCACGCCGCTTTAGCCATAGCTTGCGACCGACTGCGCTTGTATCGGCCTGCAAGATTGGCAATGTATCCTGACCAAATTCGGGGTTTGCCATGGCTGTCATCACCTGCATCGACGATCTGAAGGCGCTGCACAAAAAACGCACGCCGAAGATGTTCTACGATTACATGGAATCGGGCAGCTATACCGAGCAGACCTTCCGCGAGAATGTCAGCGATTTCGCCAAGATCCGCCTGCGCCAGCGTGTGGCCCGCGATCTGACGGGGCGGACAACGGCAAGCCAGATGATCGGGGAAAAGGTTGCCATGCCGGTCGCCTTGGCCCCGGTCGGGTCGTGCGGCATGCAAAACCCCGATGGAGAGATCAAGGCCGCCCGCGCCGCGGCCGCCTTTGGCGTGCCTTTTACGCTTTCCACCATGTCGGTCTGTTCGATCGAGGATGTGGCGCAATATTCCCCGACGCCCTTCTGGTTTCAGCTTTACGTCATGCGGGACGAAGATTTCGTTGATCGCCTGATCGAACGCGCGCGGGCTGCGAAATGTTCGGCGCTGGTCTTGACGCTGGATTTGCAGATCATCGGCCAGCGCCACAAGGATTTGAAGAACGGGCTGACGACGCCGCCACGTCTGACCTTGCCGAACATTCTGGACATGATGTTGAAACCGCGCTGGTCCTTGGGGATGCTGGCGACCTCGCGGCGGACCTTCCGCAATATTGTCGGCCATGCCAAGGGCGTGGGTGATCTGGCCAGTCTGACCTCTTGGACCAATGAGCAATTCGACCCGCAACTGGACTGGAAAAAGGTCGCCCGCATCCGCGACCAATGGGGCGGCAAGCTGATCTTGAAGGGGATTTTGGATGCCGAAGATGCCCGCATGGCCGCCGATGTCGGAGCAGATGGTTTGATCGTGTCGAACCATGGCGGGCGACAGTTGGACGGCGCGTTATCCTCAATCCGCATGCTGCCGCAGATCGTTCAGGCGGTGGGCGACCGGACCGAGGTGTTCCTCGACAGCGGCATCCGCTCTGGTCAAGACGTTCTGAAGGCGCTGGCTTTGGGCGCCAAAGGCACCTTCATCGGCCGCAGCTATCTTTACGGCTTGGGCGCCATGGGTCAGGCGGGCGTGACCGCCGCGTTGGAGATCTTGTGGAAAGAGCTCGACGTCACCATGGCACTGTGCGGGGTGCAAAAGGCCACGGAATTGTCGCGCGAACACCTTCTGGTGCCGGAAGATTTCGAAGGCCGCTGGGCCTAAGCTTTACGCGCCGTGCCGACCGCCACGGCCAGCGTGATCGCCATGGCAATCGTGGCCGACAAGGACCGAAAGGCCCCGAAATCCACCTCTTGCACGGTCAAAACCGCATCGGCGGCACGTGCCAAGGGACTGGAGAGCGTATCGGTCAGTGCAACCACCGCCAGCCCGCGCGCGCGGGCATCCGCGGCAAGCGACAGGGTTTCCTCGGAATAGGGCGCAAAGCTGATTGCCAGCACCGCATCGCCCTCCCTGAGCGCATGGCGCTGGTCCAGCTTGCCCGCGCCCTCGTGAAGCATGGCTGGAACTGTCATCTTTTCAAAGACATAGGCCAGATAGCTTGCCACCGGGAAGGCCCGGCGCATGCCGACCACATGAATGACACCAGCGCGCGACAGCACGTCAACCGCCTGCGCCAACGCCGCCTCGTCCACTGATTTCGCCAAACCTTCCAGCGACATGCGGCCCGCCTCGACGAATTCCGCCAAAAGCCGCCCCGCCCCGCCCGCGCCTGATTTCAGATTGGCCAGACGCGTGGCATAATCGGGAAATCCCGGCGCATAAGCCTCGCGAAACAGGCGCTGCAGGTCCGAATACCCAGAAAACCCCATGATCTGGCAAAACCGCATAAAGGCAGACGGCGGCACATCCGCCCCTGCCGCCATTTCGGCCACGGTCGATACGGCAATGCGGTCAAGATTGGCCGCGACATAGGTTGCACATTGCTGCAAACGCTTTGGCAAAGTGTCGCCCAGATCTGCCAATCGCATGCGGAAGTCTTCCACCGATTGCGGCGCTGCCCCTGATGGATTTTCGTCAGCCCGCATGGTCGCCCCTCTTGACGCTTCGCCCAGCCCAGCCCATAGCATATGGAACAAATATTCCAAATTCAACCGCGCCGAGGACACGCGTTCCACGCGCCGCAACAAAGGATCAGCGAGATGACAGTTCGGTTCGGACTACTTGGTGCAGGGCGCATCGGCAAGGTGCATGCCAAGGCGGTGACGGGTGATGCGGGTGCCAAACTGGTTGCCGTGGCCGACGCCTTCCCGGCGGCCGCGCAGGCGATTGCCGACCAATACGGCTGCGATGTGCGGACGATTG
>CALBSG010000027.1 GCA_937927675.1 uncultured Paracoccaceae bacterium
CCGGCCATAAAGGCTGGCAACCGGCGTGGCGCGACCCAGAGCCGCAAAAATCCTACGATTACATCATTGTCGGTGGCGGCGGGCATGGGTTGGCCACGGCCTATTATCTGGCCAAGGAGTTCAAGCAGGCGCGTATCGCCGTGCTGGAAAAGGGCTATCTGGGCGGCGGCAACGTCGGCCGCAACACCACGATCATCCGGTCAAACTACCTGCTGGATGGCAACCAGCCGTTCTATGAATTTTCGCTGAAGCTGTGGGAAGGGTTGGAGCAGGACTTTAACTATAACGCCATGGTGTCGCAGCGCGGCATCATCAACCTGTTCCACACCGACGCGCAGCGTGACGCCTATACCCGGCGCGGCAATGCCATGATCATGCATGGTGCCGATGCCGAATTGCTGAACAAGGATCAGGTGCGGTCGATGTATCCGTTCCTGAACTTTGACAACGCCCGCTTCCCGATCAAAGGCGCGCTGATGCAGCGCCGTGGCGGCACGGTGCGCCACGATGCGGTGGCGTGGGGCTATGCGCGCGGGGCCGATCTGCGCGGCGTCGATCTGATTCAGAACTGCGAAGTGACGGGGATGCGGATTGAAAATGGCCGCATCAAAGGGGTGGAAACCACCCGCGGCTTTATTGGTGCCAAGAAGGTTGGCGTTGCCGTCGCCGGATCGTCGTCCAAGGTGATGGCCCATGCGGGTATGCGTCTGCCGATTGAAAGCCATGTCTTGCAGGCCTTTGTGTCCGAGGGGCTGAAGCCCTTTATCGACGGGGTGATGACCTTTGGCGCGGGGCATTTCTATGTCAGCCAATCCGACAAGGGCGGCTTGGTCTTTGGTGGCGACATTGATGGCTACAACTCCTATGCCCAACGCGGCAACCTGCCGGTGATCGAAGACGTGGCCGAAGGTGGCATGGCCTTGATGCCCGCGATTGGCAGGGCGCGTCTGTTGCGCACTTGGGGCGGGATCATGGACATGTCGATGGATGGCAGCCCGATCATCGACAAGACCGGGGTCGAGGGTCTCTATTTCAACGGCGGCTGGTGCTATGGCGGGTTCAAGGCAACGCCTGCCTCTGGCTGGTGTTTCGCGCATCTTCTGGCCAAGGACGAACCGCACAAGACCGCCACGGCCTACCGGTTTGATCGCTTCCTCAAGGGGTTGATGATCGACGAAAAGGGCCAAGGCGCCCAGCCGAACCTGCACTAGGAGCAAGACATGATTATCAATCATCCGATCCTGGGGCCGCGTGACGCGCAGGAATTCGTCTATCTCGGCGATGCCAACCTCATCAACCGCCCTGACGGCACGACGGCCGGGATCGAGGCGTTTCACGACTATCTTTACAACCGCGACAACCCGGCGGGAGAGCATCGTGAGCTGTGGTATCACGAGCAGGGCGATCGGTCTTGGCTGGTGGTGACGCGCAACACCGTGACCCATGAAATCACCAAGGTGGAACTGGCCCGCGATGTGGCCAAGGCGCAGGGGCGTTCGAAATGAGCCAGTCCAATCGTATTTCCGGCGGCCAGATTGACCGCTCCAAGACGTTCCGCTTCAGCTTTGATGGCCATGTCTATACCGGCCACCCCGGTGACACGTTGGCCTCGGCCTTGCTGGCCAATGGCGTGCGGTTGATGGGGCGCAGCTTCAAATACCACCGTCCGCGCGGGCCGATCTCGGCCGGGTCGGAAGAGCCGAACGCGCTGGTGCAGTTGCGCTCGGGTGCGCGGCAGGAACCGAACACCCGGGCCACGGTGGCCGAGTTGTTCGACGGGTTGGAGGCGACCAGCCAGAACGCTTGGCCCAGCCTGAAGCTGGACGCCATGGCGGTCAATGACCGGCTGAACACGTTTTTCACCGCCGGGTTCTATTACAAGACCTTCATGTGGCCGGCGGCCTTTTGGGAAAAGGTCTATGAGCCGATCATCCGCCGCGCTGCGGGCTTGGGCAGCCTGACCAAAGAGGAAGACCCGGACGAATATGACAAGGGGTTCGCCCATTGCGATCTGTTGGTGATCGGCGCCGGGCCTGCCGGTCTGATGGCGGCTTTGACGGCGGGCCGTGCGGGCGCGCGGGTGATCCTTGCCGACGAAGATTTCCGTATGGGCGGTCGGCTGAACGCCGAGAGCTTTGAGGTCGGCGGTCAGGCCGGGGCCGATTGGGCGGCAGCGGCGGTGGCAGAACTTGCCAGCCTGCCGAATGTGCGCCTGATGAACCGCACCACGATTGTCGGGGCCTTTGACCACGGGATTTATTCCGCGGTCGAACGGGTGTCGGATCACCTCGCGGTGCCTGCAGCGGGCAAGCCGCGTCAGACACTATGGCGCATTTATTCCAAGCGGGCGATCTTGGCGGGTGGGGCGACCGAACGCCCGATCGCGTTCGAGAACAATGACCGGCCCGGCGTGATGCTGGCGGGGGCGTTGCGGGCCTATGGCAACCGCTGGGGCGTTGCTGCGGGCGACCGGGTGACAGTGTTCACCAACAACGATGACGGTTTGCGCACGGCGCGCGACCTGCAGGCCAAAGGCGTGGATGTCGCGGCGGTGATCGACAGCCGCACGGGCGGCGAACTCTTGCCCGGTATCCGGCATCTGCAGGGCGCGCAGGTTGTGGATTCTTCGGGCCGTCTGGGCCTGAAATCCATCACGGTGCGGACGGCCAATGGCAAGACCGAGACCATCGCCTGCACGGCGCTGGGCGTGTCAGGTGGCTGGAACCCGAACGTCAACATCACCTCGCATCACCGGTCTCGCCCCGAATGGCGCGAGGATATTGCGGCTTTTGTGCCGGGCGCTGGCGGGCCTGCCAATCTGGTGGCCGCGGGGGCTGCGGGGGGCAATATGTCGACCCACGGCGCGCTGGCCAGTGGTCAGGCGCAGGCGTTGGCCGCATTGGAAAGCCTTGGCATCAGCGCCACGGCGGGCGATCTGCCACGCGCCGAAGATGCGCCAATTGCCATCAGCCCGCTGTGGTATGTGCATGAGGGCAAAGGCCGGGCATGGATCGACCCGCAGAACGATGTGACGGTCAAAGACGTGAAGCTGGCCCATAAGGAAAACTTCACCAGCGTGGAGCATCTGAAACGCTATACCACGTTGGGCATGGCGACCGATCAGGGCAAGACCGGGAACGTCCTGGGCCTTGCGGTGATGGCGGAGTTGACGGGCCAATCCATTCCCGCCACCGGGACCACGATCTACCGTCCGCCCTATACGCCCGTTGCCATGGGTACGCTGGCGGGACGGTCGCGTGGCAAGGAATTCAAACCCTTCCGCCTGACGCCTTCGCATAAATGGGCCAGTGAACAGGGCGGGATTTTTGTCGAGGTCGGCAACTGGTTGCGCCTGCAATGGTTGCCAAAACCGGGCGAGACGACTTGGCGTGAATCTGTGGACCGCGAGGTTCTGGCGACGCGCAAATCCGTGGGCATTTGTGACGTGACCACCCTTGGAAAAATCGACATTCAGGGCACCGATGCCGGGGCGTTTTTGGATCGCGTTTACTCCAACACCTTCTCGACGCTGGCCGTGGGCAAGTGCCGCTACGGTTTGATGCTGCGCGAAGATGGCATGGTGTTTGACGATGGCACCACGGCGCGGATGGGCGAGCATGAATATGTCATGACCACCACCACGGCGAATGCTGTCACGGTGTTCCGACATCTGGAATACTGCCGTCAGTGCCTGTGGCCGGATATGGATGTGCAACTGATCTCGACCACCGAGGCATGGGCGCAATTCTCGGTCGCTGGGCCCAATGCGCGCAAAGTGCTGCAAAAGATTGTCGATCAGGACATTTCCGACGCCGCATTCCCCTATATGGGGGCTGGCAATATCACCATTCAGGGTCAGCGCGGGCGGTTGTTCCGCATCTCCTTCTCGGGGGAGTTGGCCTATGAAATCGCGGTTCCGACGCGCTATGGCGATGCCTTGATCCGCAAGCTGGTGGCCGCGGGGGCTGAGTTCGATGCCGTGGTTTACGGCACCGAGGCCTTGGGCGTGATGCGGATCGAAAAGGGCCATGTCGCGGGTGGGGAGCTAAATGGCCAATCCACTGCGCTGAACATGGGTCTTGGCAAGATGGTGTCGAAGAAGAAAGACTCCATCGGCATGGTGCTAAGCCAGCGTGAGGGGATGAACCGCGACGATGGCTATCGGTTGGTCGGGGTGAAACCCGTCGATCCAAAGGCGTCAATTTCGGCGGGCAGCCACTTCATGGAAATCGGCGCGCCGGTGGAATTGGCGTCGGATGGCGGCTGGCTGACCTCAAAGGTCTATAGCCCGCATCTGCGGTCAGACATCGCGCTGGGCTATCTGAAAGCGGGAGATCAAAAGATCGGTCGCCGGATGCGCGCGGTGAACTTCCTGACCAAGACTGACACCGAGGTTGAAATCGTCAGCCCGCATTTCTTTGATCCTGAGGGAGAGCGTCTTCGTGGCTAATCAATGGAACGCCCTGACCGCCTTGGGGCATGACACGGCGGAAGTGGTGCAGATCGGTCCGTACCGGATTGCGGAACGGTTTGATGTGGCTTTGGCGTCCCTTGCCATGCGGCGGGGGCAGGACAAGGCCTTTGCTGCGGCGGCAAAAAAGGCCGGGGTGCCTTTGCCGGGCGCATCCACCCACGAGGCGGGAAAGGTCTTTGGCGCGTTTTGGGCCACGCCTGAGATGTGGTTTGTCGAGGCCGATTTCGCCACGCATGAAGATATCGTTGCGGCGCTGAAACCCGCCTTTGGTGAAGCCGCCTCGATCACCGAGCAGACCGATGCATGGGTGCGGTTCGATGTGTCGGGCGAGGGGCTGGTGGCGGTGTTCGAGCGGCTTTCGAACCTTGATCTGGCAACCTTGCCCGATGGTTTTGCCAGCCGCACGGTGATGGAGCATCTGGGCGTTTATCTGATCCGCCATTCGGCCACATCGGTCACACTTTATGGTCCGCGCTCGTCGGCCCAAGGGTTGCTGCATGCGTTGGAAGTGACTGCGAAATCAGTGATCTGACCCGCTTCAGCCCTGCCGGATCACCAGATCGGCGGGGCGTGAACCTTGGCTGACGCGACGAATGTTCGGCATGTCATTGCCGTCGATCCAAGCCCGCGCTTCGGCAGGTGTTTTCCCATAATGCGCCCAGCGGTCCAGCAGGCGGCGGTCCAGTTCCGTCTCGGGGACGTCGATCCAGATCGTCAGGTCAAAAAGTGGCGCAAGCTCGGGCCAAGGGGCTTCGTTCAGCAAAAGATAATTGCCTTCGACGATCAGGATGCGGTCATCCGGCCCGATAATATCGGCGCCAGCCCGACTGATTTCGAGATCACGATCAAAGAGGGGAATGGCCACCTCCTCCTCAACCCGCAGGCGGGTCAGCAGATGGCGAAACCCCTGCACATCAAAGGTATCCGGGGCACCTTTACGATCACGGGCGTTGCGGGCAATCAGCACGGCATCGTCATAATGAAAGCCGTCCATCGGCACGGCCTTTGCGCCCTTGCCAAGAGCCGCGACCAATTCAGCGGCAAGCGTGGATTTGCCCGCACCGGGGGGGCCGGCAAGGGCGGCGAGGAACCGCCCTTTGCCTTGGGCTTTCGCCCGTATGGTCTTTGCCAGATCGGCAGGCGTCATGCCGCTTCCGTCACGCCGTCGGGCAGTTTTGCGCCGGTCATGAAGGCAACTGCGTCAGACATCGAATAATCCTGCGGGCGGATCACGCACAGGCGACGGCCAAGGCGGTGGATGTGGATGCGGTCGGCCACTTCGAACACATGCGGCATGTTGTGGCTGATAAGGATGATCGGAATGCCGCGGGCGCGCACATCGCGGATCAGTTCCAGCACGCGACGGGATTCCTTCACGCCCAAGGCGGCGGTCGGTTCGTCCAAGATCACCACCTTTGACCCAAAGGCGGCGGCGCGGGCCACGGCCACACCCTGACGCTGGCCGCCCGACAGGGTTTCCACCGCTTGGGAAATATCCTGAATGGTCATCAGGCCGAGTTCGGACAGCTTCTGACGCGCAAAAGCCTCCATCCGCGGGCGGTCCATCTGGCGGAACACCTGCCCCATGATGCCGGGCTTGCGCCATTCGCGGCCCAGAAACATGTTGTCGGCAATCGACAGCGCCGGGGACATGGCAAGGTTCTGATAGACCGTCTCGATCCCCATGGCGCGGGCATCGTCGGGGCTGCGGAAGTTCACCGGCTTGCCGTCCAGAAGGATTTCGCCGTGGTCGGGGCTAACGGCCCCCGACAGCGCCTTGATGAGGGTCGATTTGCCCGCACCGTTGTCACCGATCACCGCGCAAATCTCACCCGGCATCAGATCGAAATCGGCCCCGTTCATGGCAACAACCGTGCCATAGCGCTTCATCAGGCCTCGCGCTTCGAGGATGGGTTTTACAGCGGTCATTGCGAAGCCCTCCGCAGCCATTGATCCAGTGCAACCGCGACGATGACAAGGCATCCGGCTGCAAACATTTGCCAGTAATCGTCCACGCCAGCCAGCGACAGGCCGGTGTTGAAGACGCCCACGATAAAGGCCCCGAGGACAGAGCCGATGATCGACCCCCGCCCGCCGAACAGCGAGGTGCCGCCGATCACCACGGCGGTGATGGACCCAAGGTTCACTGTGTCAAAGGCGATGGGCGACACCGACCCCACCCGGCCAATCGCGATCCAGGCAGCGAAGCCACAGATCAGACCGGCGACGGTATAGACCGAAATCAGCGTGCGGGTGACGTTGATGCCCGACAGCATCGCCGCATCCGGATCGTCGCCGATGGCATGCACATGGCGGCCCCAAGCGGTGTGGTTCAACACATACCACAGCACAGCCGCCAACAGGATCAGCATGATGCCGCCAAAAGACAGCGAGGCGCCGCCGAAGTTGATCCCCTGCCCGAACCACAACAGGCTTGGGGCATTGGCCTCGATATCGGCGTTGCGAATGGATTCGGACTGCGAATACCACAGCTTCAGCGCGTTGAAGATCGACAGCGTGCCAAGGGTCACGATGAACGGCGGCAGCTTGATCTTGGCGACCAGCACGCCGTTGACCAGCCCCATCAAACCGCCAAAGCCAAAGCCTACCAGCACGGCAAGCAGCACCGGCAGACCCGAGATGACGGCAAGATTGCCCATGATCAGAGAGGAGATCACCAAGATGGCACCAACCGACAGGTCAATGCCCGCGGTCAGGATCACCAGCGTCTGGGCCAGTGCCACAAAGCCGGTCACCGTGGTCTGTTTCAGCACCGTTGAAAGCGCACCCATGCCGAAAAAGCGCGGGGCCACGATGGAAAAGGCCAGGATCGAAATCAAAAGCACCAGCGCCGGGATCAGCGTCGGGTTCTTGCGCAACTGGGCGCGCAGAATATGGGACAGAGTTCTGTCATCCTTTTCAAAGCTCGCGACCGCCGTATCGGCTTTGGTCAACGTGGCTTCGAAATCGGAGATGGTCTTTGTGGGTGCGTCTTCTGCGCTCATCGCGGCGGTCTCCCCCCCTGTGAAAACAGGTCGTAATGACGGGGCGGACCCCATGACGTGATCCGCCTATGAAGAAGGGCGACAGTAACGCCGCCCTTCCGTTAATCAAGTCAGACGTGAGGGGCGATTAGCCCCAGCACAGCTCGGTGCCTTTGGTGCTGTCGATCGACTCGACGCCTTCAGCCGGCTTGTCGGTGACAAGGTTCACACCGGTGTTGAAGAACGACAGGCCTTCCGAGGCGACCGGCTTGGTGCCGTCCTTGGCGTAAGCGGCGATCGCTTCGATGCCTTTGCCTGCCATCAGCAGCGGATACTGCTGCGAGGTCGCGCCGATCACGCCCGACTTGACCGAAGCGATGCCGGGGCAGCCGCCGTCAACCGAAACGATCAGAGCCTGACCTTCTTTGCCTGCGGCTTTCAGCGCCTGGAAGGCACCTTCGGCAGCCGGTTCGTTGATGGTGTAAACCACATTGATGCCCGGCTCTTTGGCCAGCAGGGTTTCCATCGCGCGCAGACCGCCTTCGGGGTTTGCGTCCGACGATTCGTGGCCGACAACGCGGGCGTCGGTTTCCGAACCCATCACGGTCAGATCCGGCACTTCGATGCCGAAGCCGACGAGGAAGCCGGTGTCGCGGGCAACGTCAACCGAGATGTTGTCCTTGTTGATGTCGAGCATGGCGATCTTGGCGTTCGCAGCTTCGGCGCCCAACTGGGCAGCAGCCCATTTGCCGATGCGCAGACCAGCTTCGAAGTTGTCGGTCGCGAAGGTCATGTCTTGTGCTTCGGCATCAGCCAGCGGGGTGTCGAGCGCGATCACCAGGACGCCGGCGGCGCGGGCGGTCTTGAGGGCGGGAATGACCGAGTCGGTCGACGCCGTGATCGACTACGGCCTGACCACGGCTTACGGCTCCCAGATCACGGATCCCGGAGACGCCCGCGGTTAGGCGCTTTAAGGCCTGATCTGGCTAGGTCCCGAATCCGTCGTATATAGCTACATACGCCCTAAAGCCCTAGGCATGCGCGTCTGGGGCACATCGCAGCCCCGTAAACCCCGTCCCTAGGGCATCGTAGCCCCTGCTACGCTAGCGCGTCACAGCGCGCCGGATGGAACCGCGCCCATGCGTGTAGTGTGTAGGGGCTTACCAGGGCGCACCAGTGGCCCGGGAAGGGGCCGGCTGTCGACTCGAAAGCGCCCAGATCCGGCGCGTAGATGAAGCCTGAAATAGGGCACTACGGCGGGGCGCAAGGGCCCTACTTACTATCAGTAAGTGCCAAGCTGGACGCGTCACGGCGCGAGCCTGAAATAGACGGCGCGCGGCATGTCTATCGGCCGGGCGGGCAGGGGCCGGGGGCCGGCGCGGTGGGCGGGGCGTGGGCATGTCGCTGTGCCGCGGACATATGTAAGAATATACGTATGCAGCGCGAGCCCAGTACACAACTGGAGTACACAGGTACCCCACCCCCACTAGGCCGGGCGTGCGCGCCGAATACCGCG
>CALBSG010000028.1 GCA_937927675.1 uncultured Paracoccaceae bacterium
CTGCGCGGCGACGGCCAATGGGGCGAGAATAAGTACCGGCTCGCCCGTTTCCTCGTTGACGCGCCGGGCCCATTCGATCTGCATTGCCGTCTTGCCGAGCCCGGTGTCCGCGAACACCGCCGCGCGGCCGCGGCGCAGAGCCCAGTTCACGAGGTCGCGTTGGTGGGGGAAGAGCGACGGGTGAAGTTCGCCCGCCTTGTAAATCCCAACCGCCACCGGACGCCCTTGATAGCTGGCCCAAGCCTCGTCGCCATATTGCACGGATGCGGTCAGCACCATGCCGGGATTGCCATTGCGCAACCGCACCGCGCCTTCCGGCGTGCAGGGCAGTTCGGGCAGATCGGCCAGCCCCAATTCCAAGGGCTTCAGCAAGGCGTCAATCTCGGGCGATTTGGCCAGACGGTCGATGTCTTCCAAGGACACCCCTTCACTGGCGCAAAACGGTCCCGACCATTCCCGGCGCAGCCATTGCACATGGCCAAGGCAGCCCAAGGCGCGGCCCAGATCACGGGCAATGGAGCGCACATAGCCACCCTTGCCACATACCATTTCCAGATCGACATGATCGGCGTCCGGGCGGGCCAGAACCTCCAGCCGCTCGACCCAAAGGGGGCGGGCGGCAAGGTCCATCACCTCGCCCTCGCGGGCCAGATCATAGGCGCGTTCGCCATCCACCTTGACGGCGGAAAACTGCGGCGGCACTTGCGCGATCTCGCCGCGGAATGCCCCCAAAGCTGCGTTGATCTCGGCATCCGTCGGGCGGGTGTCGCGCGTCTCCAGCACGTCCCCCTCGGCGTCATCCGTTGTGGTTGAAGCGCCCAAAGTTACCCGGAAGCGGTAACATTTCAGCGCATCGGTGATGTAGGGCACCGTCTTGGTCGCCTCACCCAAGGCCACGGCCAGAACACCCGTCGCCGCCGGATCCAGCGTGCCGGCATGGCCCGCCTTTTGGGCGCCAAAGGCCCATTTCACCTTGTTGACCACCGTGGTCGACCCGACGCCCGCAGGCTTGTCCACCACCAGCCAGCCATTCACCGGCCGACCCTTTTTACTGCGTGCCATCTTAGTCCTTTGCCGTCACAACGCCAATGATCGGCCCAATCGGAAAGCCGATATCATCGCGATCAAGCTCAGGCGCATAAAGCCGTGAGACAGAGCCATCAAGGAAAAGCGCGTTCTTCACGCCGACAATATCGCGAAAATAGCGGGCAAAGGCGTGAAAATTCACCGCATCATTCGAGATGACAAAGATCGCCCGGCCATCCTCGGCCACACCAACGCCGTTGCGATAGTTGTAGCTGTCAGACTCACGGGCAAAACTGGGATGCAGCGCGCCGTCGATGACCAGCATCGGGCCGCTTTGGGTGGCGTAGCGGCAGGCAGGGGGGGCGGCCTTGAAGGCGCGGCTTTCGATCACCGCAAAACTGTCGCCGACACAGAACACCCCGTTCGGCAGCAGACCAAAGTTGCCCGGCCCGTCCGAGGTGACAATGCGCGCCTTTTGCTGAAAGTTCTCGATGTAAAGCCCGACCGGCGCGAGGTCTTCGTGGAACATCCCGGCGTTCATCGCAAAGTCTAATGTCAGACCCGTCGGTTCCAATCCGGTGACAAGGGCCGCAAAGCTGCCATAGGGGCCGTCTGGCCCGTTTAGAAACAGCCGCAGGTCTTCGCCCGGCGCAACCTCACACACTGAATAAGAGGCGTCCTCAAAGATATCGTCCCGGCAGGTCACCGCCTGCGCCATGCCGGGCAGGCACAGCGCAACCAGTGCCGCCTTAGTCGTCATCTTCTTCGGTCTCAGGGCCAAGGTCGCGTGCCACCGAAGGATCAGAGAACATGCGCCGCGTCTCATCCAGCCGGTCAAAGGTTTCGTCCGGGCGAAAGCGCAGGTCAGGGGCGTATTTCAGCGTCAGGCCATCGGCGACGCGGTGGCGCAGTTCAGCCTTGTTGCGCGCAAGGGCTGCAATGGCGGCTTCAACCGGGACCGAACCCATCAGCGGCATGACGTAAACCGTGGCCACCTTGAGGTCGGGCGAGCAGGACACTTCGCCGACCGTGATCGACATGGCGTTCAACTCGGGGTCATGAATTTCTGCCCGGTTCAGCACATCAGACAAGGTGCGCCGAATGAGTTCGCCGACGCGAAGCTGGCGTTGCGAGGGGCCGTTGGCGGAGTGGGAGCGTTTGTTCGACATGGCCGCCATCTAAGCCCTTTTGGCTTTGCCCGCAACGCCGGGCTTTTCGCATGGGTCGAAGGGCGCTAAAGGGGGCCTTGGAGCAAAGAGGTGTGCCATGGAAAACCTGCCGGGAATCGTTGTCACCGGGGCGTCTGGCCGGATGGGGCAGATGTTGGTCAAGACGATCACCGCCTCGGGCAAGGCGCGGCTGGTCGGCTGCGTCGAGCGTGCGGGGAACCCTTGGCTTGGCCGTGATGTGGGCGAGGCGATGGGGGGCGCGCCTTTGGGCGTGGTGGTCACCGATGATCCGCTGGAGGTTTTTGCCCGCGCCCAAGCGGTGATCGACTTTACGGCGCCCGCCGCGACGGTGGAGTTTGCCGCTCTTGCCGCACAAGCCCGTGCTGTGCATGTGGTCGGCACCACGGGGCTGGAACCGGCGCATCACGCCAAACTTGATGCGGCGGCGCGCCACGCGGTGGTGATTCAGGCCGGCAACATGAGCCTTGGCGTCAACCTTTTGGCCCGGATGACGCAAAAGGTTGCGGCGGCCTTGGATGCCGATTGGGACATCGAGGTGATCGAGGCGCATCACCGCATGAAGGTTGACGCGCCGTCCGGTACTGCGCTGATGTTGGGGCAGGCCGCCGCTGATGGGCGCGGCGTGGCGTTGGAGACGGCAAAGGTGTCAGGCCGCGATGGCATCACCGGCGCGCGCGAACGCGGCAGCATCGGGTTTTCGGCTATCCGGGGCGGGGATATCGTAGGCGAACACGATGTGCTGTTCGCGGGCGAAGGGGAGCGGATCATCCTGCGCCATGTCGCGACCGATCGCACGATCTTTGCCCGTGGGGCGCTGCGCGCCGCGCTTTGGGGGCAGGGGCAAAAGCCCGGACGCTATGACATGATGGATGTTTTGGGCCTGTAAGACCCTGATCTGGGAAGGCGTGGATTAGAAATCCACCGCCAGCCCTTTCTTTTCCCAATCGCCGAAGCGGACCGGTTCCGGCCCGTCCCGCCCGCCAAGCTCTGGCGGCAACTCAGCGGCTTTGGCTGCTTTGCGGCGGGCCTCTGCCTCGGCCAGCGCACGCTGGGCGGCAGGGGGAAGGTCGGGGGTTTCAGACATGGTCTATCCCTTTTGGCGGTTCCGATGATATAGGCCGGGCCATTGGGTGCGGCAAGGACATGTGATGACGCAAGGCAAGACCGGATCAGCGCGCGGCGGGGCAGTGGCGCTGTTGAATGTCATTTTGGGCGAAGGGCGGCTTTTGGCGCAGGCACTGGATGTGCCGGGCTTTGCCGGTCTGGGGCCTGCCGAGCGCGCCCGCGCCCAGCGGTTGGCCGCCGCCGTGCTGCGCGCGATGGAGCCTGCCGACAAGGTGCTGAAGCCCCTGCTGCGCAAGGCCCCGCCTTTGGCTGTTTTGAATATTCTGCGGCTTGCCGTGGTGGAGCTAGCCGGGGGTGCTGCGCCGCATGGCGTGGTGAATGAGGCCGTCGGCTTGGCACGGTCAGGTCGCAAGACCGGGCATCTGTCGGGTCTGGTGAATGCCGTATTGCGGCAGGTGCCCGAAGCTGTGGCCCTGACCCCCGTCCAGAAACTGCCGCGTTGGCTGCGACAGCCTTTGGTGCATGCCTATGGCCGGGATGTGGTGACGGCGATTGAAGCGGTGCAGGCCACGGCCCCACCGATGGATCTGACGTTGCGTGCTGGCGCAGAGGCCCCCGAGGGCGAGGTGCTGTCTACGGGCAGTTTGCGTCTGGCAGATCGTGGCCAAGTGTCTACGCTGCTGGGATATGAGGCGGGCGGCTGGTGGGTGCAGGACGCCGCTGCAGCCCTTGCCGCGCCGCTTTTGGGCGACGTGAAAGGCCTGCGTGTGCTAGACCTTTGTGCAGCCCCTGGCGGCAAAACCATGCAATTGGCGGCAATGGGCGCAGAGGTAACGGCGCTGGATATTTCCGCGCCCCGCATGGCGCGGGTTGCTGAGAATCTGGCCCGCACCGGGCTTGTCGCGCAATGCGTGGTGGCGGATGCGTTGCAATGGGTTCCCGATGCGCCCTTTGATGCCATCCTGCTTGACGCCCCGTGTTCCGCGACGGGCACCATCCGACGCCATCCCGATCTGCCCTTTGTGAAGGATGGTTCAGAAATCGCGGGGCTGGTCGACTTGCAGGCCCAGCTCTTGGATCGCGCCTTGGGCTGGCTGCGACCGGGGGGACGGCTGGTCTATTGCACCTGCTCGCTGTTGCCCGAGGAGGGCGAGGGTCAGCTTGCCGCTGCCTTGGCGCGTCATCCGGGGCTGCGGGTGGTTGCACCCGCCCTGCCGGGTCTTGATCCGGCTTGGATCACCGAGCAAGGCGGTCTGCGTTTGCGGCCCGACTACTGGGCCGACAAGGGCGGGATGGACGGGTTCTTCATGGCCTGTTTGCAGCCCGGTTAACCGCGCGAGAAAAGCCGATACCACAGCCCATCCGGCAGCACCTGACCGAGCCGGAACAGCCATGAAAACGGCGCAGGGAAACTGGATTTGAAACGCCCCGAGCGCATCAGGCGCAGCATGTGGTCCGCGGCCTGTTCGGGGGACATCAGGAAGGGCATGGCAAAGCGGTTCTGCGCCGTCAGCCTTGTGGCGATAAAGCCGGGATTGGCGATCTGCACCTTGATGCCTGAACCGCGCAGGTCGGCATAAAGGCTTTCGGCCAGCACCATGACCCCGGCTTTCGATGCGGCATAGCCGATTGCACCGGGCAAGCCGCGATACCCCGCCAGCGATCCGGTCAGCACCACATGCCCTGTTCCGCGTGCGATCATGCTGGGCAAAACAGCACCAATCACACGGGCGGTGCCGGTCAGGTTCACATCGCAGATTTGCACAAGGCGTGCAGGATCAAGGGATTGTGCTGTCATCGGCCAATAGACCGCCGCAAGGATCACCAGTCCATCAATCGCCCCAACCGCAGCCGCCGCATGGTTCACCGCGTTCTGGTCGGCCACATCCATTGGCACAGGGGTTGCCCCCAACGCGGTGCAAACGGCACCAAGCCGCGTCGCATCGCGGCCCGAAATTACCAGATCTGCCCCTTCGGCCCGCAATCGCTGCGCCAGCGCCAGCCCCAACCCCTCGCTGCCACCGACCAGCCAATACCGCTTACCGGCAAAGCTCATCGGCTGACCTCTTTCGCCGGAGGCTCGGGGCGCGGGCGATAGGCCACCCCTTTGAGACGCAGTTTCAAGGCCTGCCAAAAGATCAGCGCCAAGACGCGCCGCGACCCAAAGGGGCGGCGCAGGCAGGCCCACAGGATGGCGCGATTGGTCAGCGGTGTGCGTCTCCCGGTCAGTGTGGCGATGACGCCATTTTCTCCGGCAGAAAAGTCGATCCATATGCCGATGCGGTCCGGGCGGATGTCGAAACGAAAGCGGTAGCTCCCCTCAACCGGCTGAAAGGGTGAAACGTGAAAGATCTTGCGCGCGGTCAGGTGGTCTTCGGCGGTAATCGGGCCTTGGTCCGGGTGGTGGACGAGGTAGGAATGACGATCGCCAAACGTGTTCGTCACCTCGGTAATCACCACGCGCAAAACATCATGTTCATCGTGGCAGAGCCAAAAGGACACGGGGTTGAACACATGGCCCAAGACGCGGGGTTGGGCCAAAAGGTCGATGCGGGCGGGGACAGACAGGCCATGGACTGCCAACACCTGCCGCACCCACGCGGTGCCAGTGCCACGCCCCGGTGCGCCGCCATGATCCTGATCCCGGATTCCCATCAGATTGGCGCGGTTGCGGGAAAACAAACGCGGTCCTTTGGCGGTTTCTGGTGTCAGCAGCACATAATCGATCGAATAGCGAAAGCGGTTCTGCACCGTGCCTTTCCGGCCATGAAATGTCTGGCCCGCGATATGATCGACCGCGCTCACGCCGCAAGCCGCAGCGCAACGCGGGCGGCCATGGCCTCGGCCACATCGACCGCAGAGGCAAAGCCATCCTCATGAAACCCGTTCCGCATCCACGCCCCGCAGAACCATGTGTTCCGTGTACCGTTCATCGCGCGAATGCTGGCCTGCGCGGCCAAGGCGGCATGGTCAAACACCGGATGACGGAAGGTTGTCTGGTCATAAATCAGGGCCGGATTGATTGCTGCGACCGGGTTCAGCGTGACGAACAAAGGATCTTCCTGCGGGATCGGTTGCAGATTGTTCATCCAGTAACTCAGCGCAATGCGGTCTGGCTTGGGGCCTTTGGGCTCGACGTAAACCCAACTCGCCCAGGCCCGCCGATTGCGCGGCATGACAGACGGATCGGCATGCAAAACTGCCTCATTCGGTTGATACCGCACAGCCGAAAGCGCGGCGCGTTCCTGCGGGGTGGGGTCTGACAGCATGGCCAGCGTGTCATCGGAATGGGTCGCCATAATCACATCGTCATAAAGCTCCCATTCGCTGCCATGGGTCCGCAGCATCACCCCATTGTCGGTGCGCTGGATGGCGGTGACAGGGGTCTTGGTGCGCAGTTCTGCCCCTTGGCGCCGAAGCTGGGCTTCCAGCCTGCGGACATATTCCACCGACCCGCCCTGCACCGTATACCACGGGTGCTGGCCCGATGTTTGCATCAGCGCATGGTTCTTAAAGAACCGGATCATCGCCTCGGCTGGAAAATCGAGGATGCCCGACACCGGCGTTGACCAGATCGCCCCGGAAATCGGCGTGATATAGTGGTCACGGAAGGCGTCTGAAGCGCCCAGTTTCTGCAACAGCCCGCCGATCGTCAGGCCTGTGTCCTTGGCCACTGCTTCTGCATTGGCGTTGAAATGCAGGATGTCGCGGATCATGCGCAGAAAGCGCGGCGAAAGCGCATTGCGGCGTTGGGCGAACAGGCTGTTCAGATCGCGCAGGGCATATTCCAGCCGCCCGCCACCGAAAGAGGCACCAAAGCCCATGTCGCTTGGCACAATCGGGACCTGAAGCCGGTCGAACATGGCCAGAAGATGTGGGTAGTTCACCTTGTTGAACACGATGAAGCCGGTATCGACCGGCTGATCGCCCCGCTTGCCTGCGACCACGGTTCGGGCGTGGCCACCCAGTCGGGGGGCGGCCTCATACAGCGTGACGGCATGGGTTCCGGCCATCAGATAAGCCGCAGCCATCCCCGAGATACCCCCGCCAACAATGGCAATGCGACGCGGCGGTGGACCCAGGGTTTCGAACGGCATCAGCTTTCCCTTTTTCATGCTTTTCAAGGCTTACGGCGATGGGCTGCTGTTGGATCACCGGCCGAGTGATCCAACAGCCAACCTGCCGCGTATCTCTTGCATGATGATGAGCCAAGCCATAACCCTGCACTATTCCGATGCGGCTCCGCCGCAGAGGGCCTATGTTGGGCCAAGGCAGGTAGCGCAGGGCAGGCGATTGGCGGCAACGAACGAGACCGATTGGGCGGCACTGATGCTGGCCGTGCGCGACCGGCAAGACCGGGCCGCCTTTGCTGCGCTGTTTCGTCATTTTGCGCCCCGCGTGAAGGCGTTCTTGATGAAATCAGGTACCGAAGCCTCATTGGCCGAGGATTGCGCGCAGGACGTTCTGGCAACGGTCTGGCAAAAGGCGCATTTGTTTGACCCGACGCGCGCTTCTGTTGCGACCTGGGTTTTTACCATTGCCCGCAACCGCCGCATCGACATTGCCCGCCGCGACCGCCGTCCCGAACCCGAAGCACTGGATTGGGGCGGTGAAGGGCAAGAGCCAGATCAGGCCGATATCTACGAAGCCGCCGAGGAAGCCGCGCGGCTGACCGAAGCGTTGAAAATCCTGCCAGATGCGCAGCGCGCCTTGGTGGCACGGGCGTTTTACGGCGATCTTTCGCACAGTGAGATTGCCGCAGAAACCGGGCTGCCGTTGGGCACCATAAAATCACGGATCCGTTTGGCGCTGGATCGCCTGCGGACGAAGATGAGCTAAGGCCATGACGATCAAACATCACCTCTCTGATCAACTTCTGATGGGCTACGCGGCCGGCAATCTGCCGGAGGCGTTTTCGCTGGTGGTCGCCACACATGTTTCACTCTGCGACGAATGTCGTGCGCGGCTGGGGGCCTATGAGGCTGTCGGCGGTGCGGTTTTGGAAACCGAAACCGCCGAGATGAGCGAGGCCAGCCTTGAAGCCTGCCTTGCGCGTCTGGGCCAGCCCGAGGCCCCGCAAAAACCTGTGCCGCGTAGGGGTTTTCTCCCAACGCCCCTGGCCGATTATGTCGGCGGCGATCTTGCGCAGGTGCGTTGGAAGCCTTTGGGCATGGGCGTGCGGCAGGCTATTTTGCCTACGGGCAAGGGGGCTTCGGCGCGGCTGTTGTATATCCCCGCCGGGCAAAGCGTACCCGACCACGGTCACCGGGGGCTGGAGTTGACGCTGGTGCTGCAAGGCGCGTTTCGGGACGACAAGGACCGCTTTGGGCCCGGCGATGTCGAAATTGCCGATGAAAGCGATGAACACACCCCCATCGCCGAGGCGGGGGCAGATTGCATCTGTCTTGCAGCCACCGATGCGCCCTTGCGTTTCATGGCGCTGATTCCTCGGCTGTTGCAGCCGATTTTCCGGATTTGAACGGGTCGCTCTTCAAGCATGACATGCTTGAAGAGGTTCAGGGCTTGAACGGCGCCATCCCAGCGCGGGCAAGGGCATCGGCGCGTTCGTTTTCGATGTGGCCCGCGTGGCCTTTGATCCACTTCCACACCACCGTGTGCCGGGCTTGCGCCGCATCCAGCCGCTGCCACAACTCGGCGTTCTTCACCGGGTCTTTGCCCGCGGTGCGCCAGCCATTGCGCTTCCAGCCGTGGATCCATTCGGTGACGCCATTTTTCACATAGGCGCTGTCGGTGACGATGGTGATCTCGACCGGTTTGGTCAAAGCCTCCAACGCGGAAATCGCGGCCATCAATTCCATGCGGTTGTTGGTGGTCAGCTGCTCGCCGCCTTGCATCTCGCGTTCCTTGACCACCGCGCCGCCGTCGCGGGCGATCATCAAGACGCCCCAGCCGCCGGGGCCGGGATTGCCGGAACAGGCACCGTCAGTATAGGCGAAAAGGTCTGGCATCGGTCCCCCAAGGTTCGGGGCTTGGATAGGCGGCGGCGCGGGCGCGGTCAACCGCGTGACGCGGCGTTGGGCGTGACAGGCGGGGGCCTGCGGTGCATGTTTGGCCCAAGGAGACCGCCATGACCCAATATCCCCACCTGCTCGCTCCGCTTGATCTGGGCCACGTCACCCTGAAGAATCGGGTTCTGATGGGGTCGATGCATACGGGGTTGGAAGAAACCGGCGACTGGAACCGCGTGGCAGAGTTTTACGCTGCCCGCGCGCGGGGCGGCGTGGGGCTGATGGTGACAGGCGGCATGGCTCCGAACCGTGAAGGCGGGGTATTCCCCGGCGCGGCGGGGCTGTTTTCGGACCGCGACATTGCAAATCATCGGCTCGTGACGGACCGGGTCCATGCGGCGGGTGGGCGGATTGCCATGCAGATCCTGCATGCGGGCCGCTATGCCTATGGGCCGGATTGCGTGTCGGCCAGCGCGGTGAAGTCGCCGATCTCGCCTTTCGTGCCCAAGGAGTTGGACGAGGAGGGGATCGAAAAGCAGATCTCTGACATCGTCACGGCGGCGATGCGCGCACGGGAAGCCGGCTATGACGGGGTCGAGGTGATGGGGTCTGAGGGCTACTTCCTGAACCAGTTCCTTGTCCGCCATACCAACCGCCGCACCGATCGCTGGGGCGGGGCGTATGAAAACCGGATGCGCCTGCCCGTTGAGGTGGTGGCGCGTGTTCGGGCGGCGGTGGGGCCAGAGTTCATCGTGATCTACCGGATTTCGCTGATCGATCTTATCCCGAACGGATCGACTTGGGACGAGGTGGTGCAGCTTGCCCGCGCGGTTGAGGCGGCCGGGGCCAGCCTTTTGAACACAGGGATCGGCTGGCATGAGGCCCGGGTGCCGACGATTGCCACATCGGTGCCTCGGGCCGCCTTTGCACATCTGACGGGGCGGCTGCGCGGCGCGGTTGGGATACCCGTCATCACCTCGAACCGGATCAACACGCCAGTGGTGGCCGAAGGGCTTTTGGCCGATGGCATGGCTGATATGGTGTCCATGGCGCGGCCGTTTCTGGCGGACCCTGACTTTGTGGCCAAAGCGGCAAGCGGGCGGGCGGCAGAGATTGCCCCGTGCATCGCCTGCAATCAGGCCTGTCTGGATCATACGTTTTCCGGACGTTTGACATCGTGCCTTGTGAATCCGCGTGCCTGCCATGAGACGGTGCTGAGCTATGCACCCGTTGCGGTGCCAAAGCGGGTTGCCGTGGTGGGCGCGGGCCCTGCGGGGATGATGTGCGCCATGGTTGCGGCGGGGCGTGGGCATCAGGTGGTGTTGTTTGACCGCGCCGAGGGGCTGGGCGGGCAATTGAACCTTGCGTGTCAGGTGCCGGGGAAAGAAGAGTTTCACGGGCTGGTCGCTTGGTTCGCCCATGAGGTGCATCGACTGGGCGTGGAGTGCCGGTTGCGCCGGGCGGTGGATGTGGCGGACCTCGCGGGGTTTGACGAGGTTGTGGTGGCCACCGGGGTCGCCCCGCGCGATCCCGAGATTGCCGGGCAGGACCGGGCCTTGGGGTATATCGAAGTCTTGAACGGCGCGGCGGTGGGCCGCCGGGTTGCCTTGATCGGCGCGGGCGGGATTGGCTTTGATGTGGCCGAATATCTGGTGGCGGGGGGCCATTCCCCCACGCTGTCGCCGCAGGATTGGCGGCGCGAATGGGGGGTCGGCGACCCTGCGCTGACGCCGGGGGGCTTGGCGGCGCCCGCGCCTGATGCGCCCGCCCGGCAGGTTTGGCTGTTGCAGCGCAAGGCGGAAAAGCCCGGGCGGGGCTTGGGCAAGACCACAGGCTGGATTCACCGTGCGGCCTTGCAGGCCAAGGGTGTGAAGATGCTGGGCGGTGTCAGCTATGATCGGATCACCGAAGAAGGGCTGTGGATCACCCGAGGCGGCGAGGCAGAGCTTTTGCCGGTGGATGATGTGGTGCTATGCGCCGGGCAAATCTCTGAGCGCGGGCTTTATGAGCGGTTGATCGCTGCTGGGCTCAAGGCGCACGTCATCGGCGGGGCGGATGTGGCCACCGAATTGGACGCCAAACGCGCGATTGATCAGGGCGCGCGTTTGGCGGCGGCGCTATAGGCGCGTGCCTCGACTGGGGCTTGGCCAAGGCCCGACGTGGCCAGCCGGTCTGCCCAGTCGAGCCCCGGAAAGTCGCGGGCGGCGAGGGTGGCAAGCGGCGTGCCGGTGTCGGTCGCCTCATGGCAGAGGCGCTTGACGGTGGCCTGCGCCTCGGGACGGGGCAGGGTTTCGGCAAGGGCGAATGTCAGCGCTTCGGCATGGATCAGCCCGCCGTCCGCGTTCAGATTTCGCATCATGGCGGTGGGGTCGGGGGTGATTTTTGCCGTGATGTCCAGCGCAAGGCCAAGGGCGCGGCTGGTAGAGATGGCGGCTTGCGGTAGGGTCAGCCATTCAGTGAACCATGCCGCCCCGTCGCGCTGCTGGCAGTGCAGTGCTGCTCCTTGCAGCGTGGCGGCAAGCCCCGTGACATGCCGCGCCAAGGCCACCAGAACCGAGGGGCCGACCGGGTTTTGCTTTTGCGGCATGGTGGAGGAGCCACCTGCGCCTGAAATCAGAACCTCACCGATGCCGGACTGCGTCATCAGGATCAGATCCTCGCCGATTTTGCCCAGGGTGGCGGCGGTGGTGGCCATCCACCCAGCCAAAGCGCCGATCCCGCTGCGGTCGCTGTGCCAGCTGTGGCCGGGGTCACTCAGCCCCAAGGCCTTGGCCAGCGCCGCGCGAACCTCTGGCCCCTTCTCGCCCATGGCCGACAGCGTGCCTGCAGCCCCCGAAAGGGAAACGCGCAGGAGTGCCGCACGCAGGGCCGTCAGGGCCTGACGTTGGGCCAGCACGGGCCAGCCCCAGCTTGCGATCACAGCGCCAAAGCTGGTGGGGGTGGCGACTTGGCCATAGGTGCGGGCGGCCATCGGCAGGGTGGCATGGGTTTCGGCCAATGTCCCAAGTGCTGCGGTTAGGGCGTCCAGCCGGGTTTCCCACAACTCGATCAGCCGTTTCAGCCGCAGGGCTAAGGCGGTGTCCATGATGTCTTGGCTCGTCGCGCCCCAGTGGGCATAGGCGGCATGGTCGGGCGCATTGCAGGCGGTGCGGAAGGCGGTCACCAGCGCGGGAACCGGTACACCGTTGATGGCGGTTTCCGTGGCCAGCGCCGAGGGATCAATTTGCACCTCGAACGAGGCGCGATGCAGGAAGGCCGCACTTTCCGCCGGGATCAGGCCCAATTCGCCCTGTACCTTGGCCAAAGCGCCTTCGACCAACAGCATCGCGCGCACCTCGGCGCTGTCAGAAAACAGACGCGCGGCATCGTCATCGCCGAAAAGGCGGGCATAAAGCGGGCTATCGGCGGGGGCGGCGGGCATCTGGTTTCCTTAACGCGGGGCGGCAAGACCCAGTATCTGCCGCGCCTGCCGCCAATCTGCAACCGGGCGTTCGTATTTCTGGCACAGGTCCACCACACGGGCGACAAGGGCGGCGTTGGAGGGCGCAAGGCGGTCGCGGTCAAGCCGGACGTTATCTTCCAGCCCCGTGCGGGCATGGCCGCCCGAGGATACCGACCAATCGTTCAAAATGATCTGCGCCGGGCCGATACCAGCGGCACACCACGGCGCATCTTTTCCGAACAACCGTTCAACGGTGCGGATGTAATAGTCGAACACATCGCGGTCGGCCGGCATGGCGTTTTTCACACCCATGACGAATTGCACATAAGGCGTGCCGGCAAGCTGGCCCTTCTGCTGCATCTCTTTGGCTTTCAGAATATGCGACAGGTCGAACGCCTCGACCTCGGGCTTTACCCCATAGTTCAGCATTTCCGAGGCCAGCCAATCCACCAGATCGGGTGGGTTTTCATAAACGCGCGTCGGGAAATTGTTGGACCCCACGGAAAGGCTGGCCATGTCCGGGCGCAGGGAGAGCATGCCGCCGCGCGCTTGGCCCGCGCCTGACCGCCCGCCGGTGGACAGCTGGACGATCATGCCGGGGCAATGCTTTTCCAAGCCTTCCTTCAGGCGGGCGAAGCGTTCGGGGTCTGAGGTCGGTTTGCCCTCATCATCGCGGACATGGCAATGGGCGATGGTGGCCCCGGCCTCGAACGCCTCATGCGTGCTTTCCACTTGTTCGGAAACGGTGATCGGCACGGCGGGGTTGTTTGCCTTGGTGGGCAATGAACCGGTAATCGCCACGCAGATGATGCAGGGTTTGCCTTTGACATCGGTCATTTTCAGATATCCATAAACACGGTTTCGCCGTCGCCCTGCAGGCGGATGTCGAAGCGGTAGTGGCCGGGGGCAACTTTGCGGGCCAGCAGCGTTTCGCGGCGATGGACCTGTTCGATGAGGTTCATCACTGGGTCGGCGGCGTTGTCCTCATCTTCGAAATACATCCGGGTGTTGAGCCCGATGTTGATGCCGCGCGCCACGATCCACAGGTTGAGGTGCGGGGCCATTTGGCGACCATTGCGGCCCATGACCGGGCC
>CALBSG010000029.1 GCA_937927675.1 uncultured Paracoccaceae bacterium
GATGCGAAAGAAGCCCGCCCCGTCAATCTGCGCCGCCTTGGTCAACTCATCCGGGATGGTGATGAAGTAGTTACGGAAAAACAGCGTGGTAAAGGCGATGCCGTAGACCGTATGCACCATCACAAGCCCGGGAATGGTGCCAGCCAGTCCCAACCAGCCCAGCACCTGCGCCATCGGCAAAAGCACGGCCTGAAACGGCAGGAAGCAGCCAAAGAGCAACATCCCGAACACGATGTTCGATCCCCGGAACCGCCATTTTGTCAGCACATAGCCGTTGATCGCTCCGATCCCCGACGACAGGATGACGGCCGGAATAACCATGACCAGCGAATTGATGAAGTAGGGCTGCAACCCATCGCATTTGGTGCCTATACAGGCGGTTCCCCAAGCCTTTGCCCAGGCTTCGAAGGTCACGGTTTGGGGCAGGCCGATGAAAGAACCGGCATAGATCTCGTCCAGGGATTTGAGCGAGGTGACGAGCATCACCCACAGCGGCATGAGATAGAAGGCGGCCAGCGCTGCAAGGCTGCCATAGATGAACAGCCGTCCGAATGTGCGGGACATGCGCGCCGAGCGGAGGTCAGTGGCCATTGCGGTCTTCCTTCAGCTCTGAATAAAGATAGGGGATGATGATTGCGGCAACCGTCATCAGCATCATCACAGCGCTTGCGGCCCCCACGCCCATCTGATTGCGCCGGAACGTGGCCGAGAACATGAATGTCGAGGGCATCTCGGTCGCCGATCCCGGTCCCGCATTGGTCAGAGCCAGCACAAGATCAAAGCTCTTGATCGATATGTAGGACAGCAACACGATCACCGACAAAAAGGCCGGCCGCAGCATGGGCACGATGATCGACAGATAGATGCGCGGCAGGCTTGCGCCTTCGATCTGGGCGGCTTTGATGATGGAATTGTCAATCCCGCGCAGCCCGGCCAGAAAGATCGCCATGGCAAATCCCGTCGATTGCCAGACCGCGGCGATCACGACGCAATAGATCGCGAAGTCGGGTTGCGTGATCCAGTCGAAGACAAAATTCTGCCAACCAAGATCGTTGATCACCTTTTGCACGCCGAGCGAAGGGTTCAGGATCCATTTCCACGCCGTGCCCGTCACGATGAAGGACAGGGCCATTGGATAAAGGTAAATCGCGCGCAAAGCACCTTCGGCCCTCACCTTCTGGTCAAGTAGAATGGCCATGAAAAGACCGACCGCGATGGTGATGCACAAGAACAGGACGGTAAAGACAAACAGGTTCTCCACGGCGGTGATCCAGCGCGGGGTAGACCAGAGCCGGACATATTGTTCTAGGCCGACGAAGTCATAGCGCGGCAGCATCTTGGACGAGCTGAACGAGATCATGATCGTCCAGCAGATGAACAGATAGACCCCGATGAAAACGAAAAGGACGCTTGGGCTTAACACCAGTTTTGGCAGCGCCGCAGCCAACCACGGCTGTGTTCTGGAACGTCTTTGCATTGCGGCTTCCTTCTAAGGGTCGAAAAGAATGGCAGGGCCTGCCGGAGATCGCACGCTCCAGCAGGCCAACCGGAGCGCCTGTCAGCGCGCGTTGTTGATGCCGTCAACCAACATTTGCACCGCCTCTTGCGAGGTCATTTCGGTGACAAAGAACTGCCCGACCACGTCAAAGAAGACGCCAGCGAATTGCGGTTGCGCGGCAAAGCCTTCGGTCAGACCGCCCACCATCGTACCGGCCGCCACGGCAGCCTCGCGATCGGCAAAGCTCCGCTTGGCGCAATCGTCGAAATCGTCAACCGAGACGTCGGTCCGGGCCGGGATCGAGCCTTTGATCAGGTTGAACTTCTTCTGATTTTCGACATCCATCACCGTTTCGACCCACGCGTCCTGCCCGGCCGTCACATTCGGATCTTCGTTTGCAAAAGTGCCGAAGGAGTCGATCACAAACTTGAAGTTCGGAGTTGCCGCCGGGGTGGGGAAGCACAGGAAGTCGACGCCCGGTTTCATGCCCTTGGCCAGAAACTCACCCTTGGCCCAGTCGCCCATGATTTGCATGGCAGCATCGCCCGACGCCACCATTCCAGTCGCAACGGCCCAATCCCGGCCTGTGAACCCATCATCGACCAACCCGCGCACTTCTCGCAGGGTGTCGAAGGCTTTCAGCATTTCCGGCCCGGAAAGCGCGGCTTCGTCGAGGTCGACAACGGCTTTCTTGTAGAAATCGGTGCCGTTCTGGTCAGCCAGGATCGCTTCGAATACTTCAAGGATCTGCCAGCTTTCGTCAGACAGCGCAAAGGGGGTGACACCCGCCTCTTTCAGCTTCTTGCCTGCGGCGATAAGTTCATCCCAGCTTTTCGGTTCGGTGATGCCATGCTTGTCAAAGATGGCCTTGTTGACCCAGAGCCAGTTCTGGCGGTGCATGTTGATCGGCACCGAAAAGTAGTCATCTCCGGCTTTGACAAAGGGCAGGATTGCCGGCGCGATTGCGGCTTCCCAACCGTTTTTGGCATAAAGCTCGGTCAGAGGGCGCAAGGCGCCTTCGTTGGCCCATTCCACGCCTTCATAGCCCAGAAACTGCATGGTCGCCGGCGGGTTGCCTGCAGCCAGGCGGGTCCGAAGCGCCTGGGTCGCATTGGCGCCTGAAAGACCGCCCACAGCGCTATCTTCCCAAGTGAAGCCCTTGGTCGCGAGGCTGTCGGTCAGCACCTTCAAAGCGCCGACTTCGCTTTCGGACACCCAGTGGTGGATACCCTCCACCTTGCCCTCGGCATGGGCGGCCGAAGCGAATGGCAGCACCATCGCTGTCGCCATCAGGAATTTGGTAAATTTGGACATGTCGTCTCCTCTCTGTGATGGAAAGTGCCCGCTGGCTTTGGTCTCTTGTCGGGCTTGATAGGGGTCAGATCGCTTCGGCGGGCTGACCGTAGGGAACATTGCGCCCGCCATAGCGACGGACCCGAAGGTTGGACTGCTCGGCATGGCCGACAAAGCCCTCCATGTGGCAAAGCCGCGAGCCGATGGCGCCAATTTCGGCCGAAGCCTGGTCAGTCAGGATGCGCTGATAGGTGCAGGTTTTCAGGAACTTGCCGACCCATAGCCCACCCGAGTAGCGCGCCGAGGTCAGGGTGGGCAGCGTATGGTTGGTGCCGATCACCTTGTCTCCGAAGGACACATTGGTGCGCTGCCCCAGAAAGAGAGCACCATAGTTTCTCATGTGATTCAGGAAGTAATCCGGATCGGCCGTCATCACCTGCACATGTTCCGAGGCCAGTCGGTCGGCCTCGGCCACCATTTCCTCCAGCGTGTCGCACAGGATAATCTCGCCGAAATCGCGCCAAGCCTTGCCGGCGATTTCGGCTGTGGGCAGGATTTGCAGGATGCGGTCGATCTCGCGCAGCGTGTCGCGTGCCAAGGCTTCGGAATTGGTGATCAGCACCGCAGGCGAATTGGCGCCATGTTCGGCCTGCCCCAGAAGATCTGTTGCCACCACCTCGCCATCTGAGGTGTCGTCGGCGATGATCAGCGTTTCGGTCGGCCCGGCAAAAAGGTCGATCCCGACACGCCCGAACATCAACCGCTTGGCCTCGGCCACATAGGCGTTGCCGGGTCCCGCCAGCATATCGACCGGGCGGATGGTTTCCGTGCCATGTCCCATTGCGGCAATTGCTTGCACACCGCCCAGAACATAGATCTCATCCGCCCCGGCCAGCGCCTGCGCAGCCACGATCTTCGGCGCGATCTGGCCCTTGAAAGGAGGGGCGCAGGTAATAACGCGATCACATCCGGCGACTTTGGCGGTCAGCACCGTCATATGGGCAGAGGCAAGCAGCGGGTATTTCCCGCCCGGCACATAGCAACCGACATTGGCGATCGGAATGTTCTTGTGGCCCAATACCACGCCCGGCAGGGTTTCAACCTCCAGATCCAGCATGGTAGCGCGCTGCGCCTTGGCAAAGTTGCGGACCTGATCCTGCGCGAAATCCAGATCCTTGCGTTCCTGCTTGGTCAACCCGTCGATGCAGCCCTTGATTTCGGCCTCGGTCAGCCGGTAGCTGTCGCGGTCCAGCCCGTCCAAGCCCTGCA
>CALBSG010000030.1 GCA_937927675.1 uncultured Paracoccaceae bacterium
GGGCACCGGGCGACAATGGATCGGGCGCCGGCCCTGCGCGTCCTCGACCCAGGCGCCTGCACCGACCGCGCCGGCAAACAGCCGCCCGGCCGCGCCGCGCCCGCGATCATCGCCGAAGTGCTGGAAGCGGCCATCCGCAATTTCCCGTGGCCGAAATCCATGCGCTGGGGCGCAGGCACGCTGAAATGGGTGCGGCCCTTGCATTCTATCCTGTGCCTTTTGGGTGATGAAACGGGCAGCAGCGTCGTGCCGCTGACGGTCGAAGGGATCGCGTCGGGCAACACGACCGAGGGCCACCGCTTCCTCTCCCCCGGCCGCTTTGCCGTGACCGGGTTTGACGACTATGCCGCACGCCTGAAACGCGCGCATGTCGTGCTTGATACCGCCGAACGCGAGGCCGCCATCTGGCAAGGCGCGCAGAACCTTGCCTTTGCCGCGGGCATGGAGGTGGTTGAAGACAAAGGTCTTTTGGCCGAGGTTGCTGGCCTTGTCGAATGGCCGGTGCCGCTGTTGGGCCGCATTGCCGAAGACTTTTTGCACCTGCCGCCCGAGGTTCTGCAGACCTCTATGAAAGAACATCAAAAGTTCTTTTCGGTGAGAAACCCGAAAACTGGGCGGATCGAAGGCTTTGTTACCGTCGCAAATACCCAGCCCGCCGACCATGGCGCCACGATCCTCAAGGGCAACCAAAAGGTTCTGACGGCCCGTCTGTCGGACGCCCGGTTCTTCTATGAAAACGATTTGCGGGTGGCCAAGGCTGGCATGGGCGAGTGGCTGGACGGCCTTAAGTCTGTCACGTTCCACAACAAGCTTGGTTCTCAGGCCGACCGCATCGCCCGTATCGCCGCTTTGGCACGCGAGATCGCGCCCTTGGTTGGCGCTGATGCTGATCTGGCAGAACAGGCCGCCAACCTTGCCAAGGCTGACCTGCGCTCTGCCATGGTGGGGGAGTTCCCCGAACTGCAAGGTTTGATGGGCATGTACTACGCCCGTGCCGCAGGCCTGCCCGACGCTGTTGCGCTGGCGGCCCGCGACCACTATTCGCCGCTTGGCCCGACCGACACTGTGCCAACCGATCCCGTCTCGGTCGCCGTGGCGCTGGCCGACAAGATCGACACGCTGACCGGCTTCTGGGCGATCGACGAAAAGCCCACGGGGTCGAAAGACCCCTTCGCGCTGCGCCGTGCTGCGTTGGGCGTTATTCGCTTGGTGCTGGGCAATGGCGCGCGGTTTGATCTGGCCTCAACGATGCTTTTGGCTTTGTCGCGGAACATCATCGCCGTTGGTGAAGCCCATGGCGTGCCGTCGGGTTTTGCCGACAGTTCGATCAAGGATTTGACCGGTTCGGTTGCGGCGCGTGCGCGTGCGCTGTTTGGCGCGGTTGCCGAGCACTACCAGTTCTTCCGTGATGAAATTCGCGCGACGATCAGTGCAACCGTGGATAACCCCGAGAGCCGCACCAACGATCTGCTGTCGTTCTTCCATGACCGCCTGAAAGTTTTCCTGAAAGACCAAGGCATCCGCCATGACGTCATCGACGCCTGCCTTGCCATGCCCGGCAATGACGATCTGACGCTTCTCGTGAAACGCGCCGAGGCGCTGGCGGCCTTCCTGAAAACCGAAGACGGCCCGAATCTCCTGCAAGGCTACAAGCGGGCGAATACGATTCTCAGCCAAGCAGAGGCCAAGGACGGTGTTGAATATTCTTTCGGCGCGGATGTGAAATTCGCAGAAACCGACGAAGAACGCGCGCTGTTTACCGCGCTCGATCAGGCAGAGGCGGCGATCACCCCCGCCATGACCTCTGAGGATTTTCCCGCCGCGATGGCCGCGATGGCCAAGCTTCGCGCCCCGATCGACGCATTCTTCACGGCCGTTCAGGTCAACAGCGACAACCAGATCGTGCGCCGCAATCGGTTGAATCTTCTGCACCGCATCCGCGCCACCTGTTCGGGCGTGGCCGATCTGACCAAGATCGAAGGCTAAGCGCCGTGGCCGGGGGCAACCCCGGCCGCCGTGACTCCAGAACAGCAAAGACCCCAGAACGAAAAATCTGCAACGCTGATCTCTGCCAAACGCGTTTGGCAGACCTGCGGCGTTTCTGCATCTGCCGCTCTTGGCGTATCTTCGTGAAATCGTGGGGATAAATGGTGCTGCAAGAGAGGATTGAACTCTCGACCTCTCCCTTACCAAGGGAGTGCTCTACCACTGAGCTACTGCAGCGCCGGGGCGCGTCGGCTACGTTTCTTGCCGGGCGTGGCGGGTGATTAGACGCAAATTCCGGGGGGCGCAAGAGGCTTTTCGCATCCCTTCTGGACGGTTTTTGCGCCCTGCGTTATGGAAGGGGCCATGCAAGACAATGCGACCCCTTCCACAGCAGGAAAACCAAAGCCGAAAGGCCGGGATAGCCGTGACGATCGGCTGAAATCGGCCCTCAAGGCGAACATGGCCCGGCGCAAGGCGCAGGCCAAGGCGCGGGCGGTTACGGGCGCGGACAACGATAAAGAGGACGAGTAGCCAATGGATTCGATTCTGGTCAAAGGCAATGGCGCGCTGAATGGGGTGATTCCGATTGCAGGGGCGAAGAACGCCTGCCTGACGCTGATGCCTGCGACCCTGCTCAGTGATGAGCCGCTGACGCTGACCAATGCACCGCGCTTGTCGGACATTCGCACCATGACCCAGCTTCTGGGCAGCCTTGGGGCCGAGGTGGCGAGTTTGCAGGACGGTCAGGTGCTGGCGATGTCGAGCCACCAGATCACCAACCATACCGCCGACTATGACATCGTGCGCAAGATGCGGGCCTCGATTCTGGTGCTGGGGCCGATGCTGGCACGCGATGGGCATGCCATCGTCTCGCTGCCCGGCGGGTGTGCCATTGGCGCGCGGCCTGTTGATTTGCACCTGAAGGTGTTCGAGGCGATGGGGGCAGAGCTTGATCTGCGCGATGGCTATGTCCATGCACGCGCGCCCGGAGGGCGGCTGAAGGGGGCGGTGATCGAATTCCCGTTTGTGTCGGTCGGTGCGACCGAGAATGCGCTTCTGGCGGCCACCTTGGCCAAAGGGACCACGGTTATCAAGAACGCCGCGCGCGAGCCGGAGATTGTCGATCTGGCGCAATGCCTGCGCAAGATGGGCGCCGAGATTGAGGGCGAGGGCACCAGCACGATTACCGTGCAGGGTGTGGACCGGCTGCACGGCGCGACCCACCCGGTGGTGACCGACCGGATCGAGCTTGGCACCTATATGCTGGTGCCGGCCATTGCTGGCGGCGAGGTGGAATGTCTGGGCGGTCGGCTGGAGCTGGTCGGCGCCTTTGCCGAAAAGCTGGATGCGGCCGGGGTTGAGGTGACGGAAACCGCGCGCGGCCTGAAGGTCAAACGCCGGGGCGACCGGGTGCGCGCCGTGGATGTGGTGACCGAACCCTTCCCCGGGTTCCCGACCGACTTGCAGGCCCAGATGATGGCGATGCTTTGCACCGCCAATGGCACCTCGGTTCTGGAAGAAAAGATTTTCGAGAATCGTTTCATGCATGCGCCCGAACTTTTGCGCATGGGGGCGAAAATCGACGTGCATGGCGGCACCGCCACCGTGACCGGGGTGGAAAAGCTGAAAGGGGCGCGGGTCATGGCGACGGATCTGCGCGCGTCGGTCAGCCTGATCCTTGCGGCCCTTGCCGCCGAGGGCGAGACGGTGGTCAGCCGTGTCTATCACCTTGATCGCGGCTATGAGCGGGTTGAGGAAAAGTTGCGCGCCTGTGGGGCGCAGATCGAACGGATCGCCGGATGACCGACGCCCGGTTCGAAGATGGTGACGAGGCCCCCTTGCGTCTTCAGGCGCTGGGGCCGGACGATCTGCCGGTGATCGCGGCGCTGGTGCAGGACGCAGTGTTTCCGATCACGGAAATGACCTATGCCCGCCCGCGCCGCCGCTTTGCCGTGCTGCTGAACCGCTTTCGCTGGGAAGATCGCGAGGCCGCGACCCGGGAAAAGCGCCCTTATGAGCGGGTGCAGGCGCTTTTGGCCGTGGAAAATGTGACCGCGGTGCGGACCCAAGGCATAGACCGGGGGCAGGGGGATACCATCCTGTCCTTGCTCGACCTGCGCTATGATGGTCCGGCCGAGGGGCCGGGAACCATCACGCTGACCCTTGCCGGGGATGGGGCGATTGAACTGGCGGTCGAGGCGCTGGAGATCAGCCTGCGCGACACCACGCGGCCTTATCGCGCGGTGTCAGGCAAGGCGCCACGGCACGATTAAGCCGAGCTGCGAACGGATGAATCCGGTAGCTATGCAAGATGTGCCTGTAAGTATTCTATGAATTCCATTTCGGACGGATGAAGTCGCCCGTCCGCCGCCACGATTTCTGTCGCGGCCTTGAAAAAACGCTCAAGTTGTTTGCCGTAAAGACGATGCTTGCCTTGACTGGCGAGAAGGCTGTCTATGCACTCCTCTAAGCGTTCTTTTGTTACCCTCATTCGGCCGATATGGGCCTTCAAGGCACTGATTTCTTCTTTTGATAAGGATCGGCGTGACCATTCTAACTCGCGCTCAACATGGTTGACGATCTTATCGAGTTCGCGTGGGTGCATGTCGCCGTCCGATTTGGCCAAGGCTGCAAGTACAACAAGTTCTGGCGCAAATTCCCGCTTTATGTCGACGTCTAAGTGGTCTTCGCTGCGCGCGGGTCTGTCAGTTGCGATGTTAAAACCTGGCTCGAAACCAATGCTCTTCCAAAACAAGGATGGAGGACAAAAGTGCTCGCCGTCTTCTGTCGTGATGGCATGGATGCGATCGAGGCGAAATTGCCTGATACGTTTGCGGATATGGCACCAAGCATAAAGGCTTGGCTGTCCTCCTGATTGCGTTTCACTCTTAATGGTTATTGCACGATGTGAGGGCTGCCCATTTGCACCGACATAGTCGATATAGAGGAAAATATCAGCAAGGGTTCCGTAGTCCCGCGGTAAATCATCGATGTCTTCGTCGACAAGCTTGTCAGATGAGGACAAGCGAGAAGACTTGGAAACAGCATCATTGAGTTGAGGAAGTTCATTAACCCAGGAAAAACTACGCATCGCCACCCACCCTCAGTCGCACCACCATAGACTGCATTGTTGCGGGCGGGCAATCCTTAAGGGGGTTTCGTGCAGAGAGTGATCTTATCGCCCCAGTCGCGCCCGTGCGAACGCGCCGATTTCGGCGATCAGTGTGGTATAGTCGGCCGGGGCGGCCGTTTGGCCCAAGACCCAAGGCAGCAGATCCTGATCGTTTTCAGCAAGCAGCAGATCGTAAAGCGCCAGCTTTTCTTCATCCATGCCCGCCAGATGCGCGTCAGCATAGGGGCCCAGCACCAAGTCCATCTCTTTGGTACCGCGTCGCCAAGACCGCATGCCCATGCGTTTCAGCCGTGCCTCTGCCGTCTCCATGCCCATCCCCGCTTGCACCATGCGCGCCTCGCGCCTATGAACTTCGCGAACCCATAAGTTGCGGAGCCCCTTCATGGCCTTCCTGTCTGATACGCTTTCCCGTGTCAAACCCTCGCCCACCATCGCGGTGACCACCAAGGCGCAAGAGTTGAAGGCGGCGGGCCGTGATGTGATTGGTCTTGGCGCAGGCGAGCCTGACTTCGACACCCCGGAAAACATCCGCGCGGCGGCCAAGCGGGCGATTGACGAAGGCAAGACCCGCTATACCGCCGTTGACGGCATCCCCGAGCTGAAAAAGGCGATCTGCGCCAAATTCGAGCGGGAAAATGGCCTGAAATATGCGCCGAACCAGATCACGGTCGGCACCGGTGGCAAGCAGATTTTGTACAATGCGCTGATGGCCACCTGTAACCCCGGCGATGAGGTCATCATTCCAGCACCTTACTGGGTGTCTTATCCCGATATGGTCCTTTTGGCCGGTGGCACCCCGGTGGCTGTCGAATGTGGCATCGAAAACGATTTCAAGCTGTCGCCCGCGCAGTTGGAAGCCGCGATCACGCCAAAAACCAAATGGTTCATTTTCAACTCGCCCTCGAACCCGACCGGGGCGGGCTATACGCGCGCAGAACTCAAGGCGCTGTGTGATGTGCTGGTCAAACACCCGCATGTCTGGATCATGTCGGATGACATGTATGAACATCTGGTCTTTGACGATTTTGAATTTACCACGCCCGCGCAGGTGGAACCGGCCCTTTATGACCGTACGCTGACCTGCAACGGCGTGTCGAAAAGCTATGCGATGACCGGCTGGCGGATCGGCTATGCAGGTGGTCCGGTGCATCTCATCAAGGCGATGGGCACGATTCAGTCACAATCCACCTCCAACCCCTGTTCGGTATCGCAATATGCCGCGCTTGAGGCGCTGACCGGCCCGCAAGACTTTCTTGCCCCGAACCGCAAACTGTTCCAGCGGCGCCGTGATCTGGTGGTTTCCATGCTGAATGACGCCAAGGGTGTCAAATGCCCCAAGCCCGAAGGTGCTTTCTACGTCTACCCCGATATTTCGGGCTGCATTGGCAAGACCAGCGCGGGTGGTGTGATGATTGCCAATGACGAGGCTTTTGCCAGCGCGCTGCTGGAAGAAACCGGGGTTGCCGTCGTCTTTGGTGCGGCCTTCGGGCTTTCGCCAAACTTCCGTGTCAGCTACGCTACGGCCGACAGCGTACTGGAGGAAGCGTGCAAGCGCATCCAGACCTTCTGCGCGGGTTTGAAGTAAGGGGCGCCATGTCGGCTGATCTGCCGGATTATTACTTTCGGGTGCGCGACAACGGCGCGGTGGTGTTTCGGATCGATACCGAAAACCGCCAGCGCCGTATCGATATGGAAGAGATCGCCACCGTCAATATCAACAACGGCAAGGTGAAGCCGCATGGCGATGAGGCGCTGAGCGCTGAAGAAGACGCGGTGATTGCCGCTTGGGTCGCAGAGCGCCGCGCCGTTCTTGCCGCCCGCGATGTCGACGACATCCTGCGCGCGGTGGATCACCTGAACCTGACGACGCAATGGGCGCAGTCAAAAGCCAGTGACGACGCGCTGGAGCAGGTCACTGACAGCCTTCTTATGGCCATGCATGACTTGCGTACCGTGCTGGTCCGCAAAAAGTCTGAAAGACTGCTGAAGGCCGAAGCCGCCGACGAATAGGCCGGACCTACCGCCCTAAAATCGAAGGTCTGCGCGCCATCGTGGCCGCTTGTGCCTCAAGTGCCGGGCGCAGTCACCTGAACGCTGACCCGCCGCCAGAACCGCCCCATCATCAGGGTCGCGGCAAAGGCGAGCCCGATCACCAGCCCAAGCCACAGACCAATACCGCCCATGCCAAAGCTGAAGCCCAAAACATAGCCTGCCGGAATCCCGATCAGCCAATAACTGACGGTGGCGGCGATCATCGGAACCTTGGTGTCATGGATGCCGCGCAACAGGCCAAGCGCCATGACCTGCATGGCATCGGCCATCTGAAACAGCGCGGCGACCGCCAAGAGTTTGACGCCAAAGGTCAGGATTTCGGCCGCGCCGGGTTTCGAGGTGTCGAGAAACAGGCTGATGATCGGCGTGCCAAGGCTCAGAAACAGCGCGATCATCGCCAGACCAAAGACGACCGACATCGCAATCGCCACCTTGGCGCCTTCACGCAAGGCGGCGGTGTCGCCAGCACCCGACGCCTTGCCAGCCCGCACCGTGGCCGCATTGGATAGGCCCAGATGCACCATAAAGGTCAGTGCCACCGCCTCCATCGTGATGCCATGGGCCGCAAGTTCTACTGTGCCGACCCAGCCCATCATCAGCGCCGTCGCGGTGAACAGCGCACTTTCGGCCAACCCGGTCAGCCCGATCGGCCAGCCCAGTCGAAATACCGATTTCAGGGCCTCCAAATCGGCCCGCCAAAAGCGTTGGAACAGATGAAACCGCTGCAAGTCGGGTTGGTGATGGGCATAAAAGGCCAAGACGATAAAGCTCAGGCCCTGCACCGTGACCGAGGCGAGCGCCGCCCCCTGCACGCCAAGTTCAGGCCAGCCCCAATGTCCAAAGATCAGCCCATAGGCCAAGACACCATTGACCAGCACCGCCAGAACCGTGGTCCACAAGACCACCTGGGTTTTCTCCAGCGCGGCCAGATAGCTTTTCAGCACCATCACCAAAAGCGCGGGCACCATGCCAAGCCCGCCGATCCGCAAGAAATCTTGCGCCAGGCCTGCCACCTCGGGCTTTTGTCCCAGCGCCAGCAGCAGCGGTTTTGACCACCAAAACAAGGGATAGCTCAGCCCCCCGAAACCGATGGACAGCCACAGCCCCATGCGGGCATCGCGCCGCACCCGGGTTTCATCCCCCGCCCCAAGGGCGCTTGCGACCAAAGGCATCACCGCTTGGGCAAAGCCTGACCCCAGAATGAAGATCACAAAAAACGCCGAGGTCGCGAGGACCACGGCCGCCAGTTCATTGACCCCATACCAACCAAGCAGAACCGTATCGGTCACATGGAGCGCCATTTGCGCCAGATGGCTGCCGATCAGCGGAAGACCCAGAACCAGAATGGCACGGGCATGGGCGAGGGGGGACAGGTGGCTCATGGCCCTAGGTGTACTGGCGGGGGCTGTCTGTCACAACCCCCGTCCCCCCAAGGCGGGTTCAGCCCAACCGCACCGCTGGATGCAGAGCTGCATCCAGAATATGGCCGTTGCCCTGTAACACCTGACTGGCGCGGCCGACGATCAAAGGGTCGGGTTGGCCGATCACCGCATGATCCTTGTTCGGATAATCAATGGTCGACAGGAAATGCTTCATGCAATTCAGCCTTGCGCGTTTCTTGTCGTTTGATTTGACGATCACCCAAGGTGCATCAGCAGTGTCGGTGTAGAAAAACATCGCCTCTTTTGCCTCGGTGTAATCTTCCCATTTGTCCAAGGACGCTTTGTCGATGGGCGACAGTTTCCACATCTTCAGCGGGTCGGTTTCCCGTGCCTTGAAACGGATGCGCTGTTCGTCGCGGGTGACCGAGAACCAATATTTGTAAAGCCGCACGCCCGAACGCGTCAGCATGCGTTCAAACTCGGGCGCCTGGCGCATGAACTCCAAGTATTCAGCGGGGGAGCAAAAGCCCATCACCCGCTCCACCCCGGCCCGGTTATACCAAGAGCGGTCATAGAACACCATTTCGCCCGCCGTCGGCAGATGCGCGATGTAGCGCTGAAAGAACCACTGGCCCTTTTCCACATCCGAGGGCTTGGTCAAAGCACAAACGCGGGCATAGCGCGGGTTCAAATGCTCCATGAACCGCTTGATGGTGCCGCCTTTGCCCGCCGCATCGCGGCCTTCCATCAGGATGACAAATTTCTGCCCCGTCTCTTGCGCCCAGATTTGCACTTTCAAAAGCTCGGCCTGCAATTTGGCCTTTTCTACCTCATAGGGCGTGCGGCCCATCAGCCGGGCATAGGGGTATTTGCCGGATTCAAAGGCGGCCCGGATCGCATCGGGGCTGACGGCCGGAAACTGGCGCGGCCCCGTCAGACCTTCGCCCTCGCCCGAGCGGTCCTCGGCCTCTGCTGCAAGGTCGGCCGCAGGCGTGCGATCGTCATTCGGGAAAAGAACTTGGTCCATATGAATCACCTTTCATCAAGATCGGCCCGACCAAAGCCTGCGCCAAAAGGCCGCGCCTTGATCCGCATCAAAAACCCATGGCCGAGACTGAAGTTTGGCGGCGCCTGTCACTTGCGGGTTACAACCGGCCGGGCAGGAAACGTGGCACTTTCGTTTTGGAAAGACAGGCTCTAACCTGCCGCAAACGCTTTGCTGGACTGGAAAAATCATGATCCGACTTTACGGCTGCTATCGCTCTCGTGCCACCCGTCCGCTGTGGGCGCTGTTTGAAACCGAGCTGGCGTTTGACCACGCGCCGACCATTCAGGCCTATCGCTTGACCGATCCCGCCGCGTCGGATGCGCCGGACAACACCGCTTCGCCCGATTTCTTGAAGATCAATCCGATGGGGCAGATTCCGGTCTTGGTGGATGGTGATCTTGTGCTGACCGAAAGCCTTGCCATTACGCTGCATATCGCGCGCCGTGCCGGAGGGCCGCTTGCCCCTGCCTCGGATGCGGAAACCGCGCTGATGGAACAATGGGCGCTGTTCGCCATGTCCTCGGTGGAAACACCGGCGCTTGAAATTGCCTTTGCCCTGATGGGGCCGGATGCCGCCTCGCCTGAAGGTCAGGCCACCATTGCCGTCAGCGCCGAAAAACTGCGCCGTCCTTTCGCGCGCCTTGAGGCTTTTCTGGCCGATCGGGAATGGCTCGTGAGTGAGAGGTTCACAGCCGCCGATATCATGACCGCAGAATGTGTCCGCTACGCCCAAGGCCATTCCGCCCTTTTTGAGGAATTCCCCAGCGTCAAGGCATGGCTTGCCCGCTGCCAGGCCCGCCCTGCCTTCCAAAAGGTTTGGGCCGGCCGCATGGCAGAGCCCGCGTAAGCGACACAAGACTGCCGCTAAAGCGCGATCAATAAGACCTGTTTCAAGGAAAACCTGACACACTCTAGATCGGGGGCAATCCCAAGGTGGTTGCCCCCAACATCTTGCGGACACCCGCCGCAAAATGGTCTAATGCTCGGCAACCCAAGGCAAGACGAGTATCATGGCAGCAGACCTTCTCTCCGGCAACGACCAGACCTACGACGCCTCCTCGATCGAGGTGCTGGAGCCTTTGGAGGCGGTTCGCCTGCGTCCCGGCATGTATATTGGCGGGATTGATGAGCGCGCTTATCACCACCTTGCCGCCGAGATTCTCGACAACTCTATGGACGAGGCGGTGGCAGGCCATGCCAGCCGCATCGAGGTGGAGTTGAACGCCGATGGCAGCCTGACCATCCGCGACAATGGCCGGGGCATCCCGGTGGACCCCCACCCGAAATTCCCTGACAAATCGGCGCTGGAGGTGATCCTGTGCACGCTGCATTCGGGCGGCAAGTTCAACGGCAAGGCCTATGAGACCTCGGGCGGTTTGCACGGGGTTGGCTCATCGGTGGTGAACGCGCTGTCCGATTTGATGGTGGTCGAGGTCGCCAAGAACAAAGAGTTGTTCCAGCAATCCTTCTCACGCGGCAAACCGCTGGGGCCGATTGAGAAAATCGGTGCCGCACCCAATCGGCGCGGCACCACGGTGACCTTCCACCCCGACGCGCAGATTTTCGGCAGCCACCAGTTCAAGCCAAGCCGCCTGATGAAGATGGCGCGGTCGAAGGCCTATCTCTTCTCAGGCGTTGAAATCCGCTGGAAATCGCAGATCCCCGACGGTGACATGCCGATGGAGGCAGTGTTCCACTTCCCCGGCGGTCTGGCGGATTATCTGTCGGACACACTGGAAAAGACCACCACCTACGCCGACCGCCCCTTTGCCGGAAAGGTGGGGTTTCAAGAGAAGTTCGGCGTTCCGGGCTCGGTGGAATGGGCGATCAACTGGAGCCCCGTACGCGACGGCTTCATCCAATCCTATACCAACACCGTGCCAACGCCCGAGGGCGGCACGCATGAATTCGGCTTTTGGTCCGCGATCCTGAAAGGCATCCGCGCCTATGGCGAGTTGTCAAAGAACCGCAAGGCCGAGCTGATCACCCGTGACGACATGCTCACCGGGGGCTGTGCGTTGATTTCGGTCTTTGTCCGCGAGCCGCAGTTTGTCGGGCAGACCAAGGACCGTCTGGCCACAGAAGAAGCCGCAAAATGGGTGGAAAACGCGGTCCGCGACCACTTTGACAACTGGCTGGTCAGTGACCCAAAGTCCGCGGGCGCGATCCTTGATTTTCTGGTGCTGCGCGCCGAAGAGCGGCTGAAACGCCGCCAAGAAAAGGAAACCCAGCGCAAGACGGCGACGAAAAAGCTGCGCCTGCCGGGCAAATTGGCCGATTGTTCGGCCAAGAACCGCGAGGGGACCGAACTTTTCCTCGTCGAAGGCGACTCGGCAGGGGGCAGCGCCAAAGCCGCCCGCAACCGCGAGACGCAGGCCCTGTTGCCGCTGCGCGGTAAAATCCTGAACGTTCTGGGGGCTGCGTCAAACAAACTGGGCGATAACGCAGAGATTCGCGACATCTGCGAGGCTTTGGGCGTCCAGATGGGCACCAAATTCAAGGTCGATGATCTGCGCTATGACAAGATCATCATCATGACTGACGCCGATGTTGACGGCGCGCATATTGCCAGTCTGCTCATGACCTTCTTCTTTACCCAGATGCGCCCGATGATCGACAAGGGGCATCTCTATCTCGCCTGTCCGCCGCTTTATCGCCTGACCCAAGGGGCGAAACGGCTTTATGTGGCCGACGATGCCGAGAAAGAAATTTGGATGAAGAAAGGTCTTGGCGGCAAAGGCAAGATTGACGTTCAGCGCTTTAAAGGGCTGGGCGAGATGGACGCCAAGGACTTGAAAGACACCACGATGAACCCCGCAACGCGCAAGCTGATCCGGGTGTCGATCGACGATGATGAACCCGGCATGACCGGTGATCTGGTGGAGCGTCTGATGGGCAAAAAGCCCGAGCTGCGCTTTCAGTACATTCAGGAAAACGCGCGGTTCGTGGAAGAACTGGACGTCTAAGGGCAGGGCGGCCTTTGGGGGCCTACCCCAAAGGCCCCGGCCTGCGTTCTTCGGTCAAAAGCACATTGGCCTCGACCTGGCCAAGACCGGGCAGGGTCATGATGCGGCGCCGCAAGACACGTTCGAAATCCGCGATGTCACGGGCGACGACGCGCAGGCGGTAGTCAAACAGGCCCAAAACGTGCTGCACCACCTGCACCTCGGGGATGGCCTGCACGGCGCGTTCGAAATCCTCAAGGCTGACGCGGCCCTTGGTGGCCAGTTTCACCCCCAAAAACACCGTCACGCCAAAGCCCAAGGCGGCCCTGTCCACTTCGACTCGCAGGCCTGAAAGGATGCCCGCCTCCTCCAGCCGTTTCACCCGCCGCCATGTCGCGGGCTGTGACAGGCCAAAGCGGCGGCCAAGTTCGCCTGCCGAGAGGTCGCCCTCCAGCGACAGTTCCCGCAACAGTGCGCGGTCAAGATCATCAAGGTCGATCACGCTGCTGGTCATAGCGGCAACCCCTCGCTGTCCTTGATGGTGGCGATCAGCATCAGCGCATCCACCTCGGCGATATGGGGCAGCGACAGGATGCGGGCGCGGTAAACCTCTTGGTAATGGCCCATGTCGCGGGCCACCACGTTCAGCCGCACATCGACCCGGCCAAGAAAGGTTTCAATCGCCACCACCTCTGGCACCTCACGCGCTGCGGCGATGAATTCGTCAAAGGCGCGCGGGTTGGTCTTGTCGAGCGTGAAGCGCAGACTGACCTCCACCTCAAATCCCAAGGCCCGCCAGTCTATTGCCGCCTGAACGGTGCGGATCACCCCGCCGTCGCGCAGTCGCTCCAACCGCCTGCCCAGCGTGGCGGCGGTCACACCGGCCCGCGCCGCCAGATCGGCGCGCGGGCTGGAAGGTTCGGCCAGCACTTGCCGCAGGATACGGCGGTCCGTGTTATCGACTTGCATGAAATTTTCACTCATATGCTATTTCAAGAATGAATTTTCGCAGAAATTCGATGAATGGTCAAATTATGCACGCTACAACGCCGAAACGCCCGTATTGTCACGCCATCAACTCAAGGAGATACGCCCATGCGCGTTTATTATGATCGCGACTGCGACATCAACCTCATCAAGGACAAAAAAGTCGCCATCCTCGGCTATGGTTCGCAAGGCCACGCCCACGCGCTGAACCTGCGCGATTCGGGTGCCAAGAACCTCGTCGTCGCTCTGCGCGCAGGCAGCCCCTCGGCCAAGAAAGCCGAAGGCGAAGGCCTGAAGGTCATGGGCATCGCCGAAGCTGCCGCTTGGTGCGACGTCATCATGTTCACCATGCCCGACGAACTGCAGGCAGACACCTATAAGAAATACGTCCACGACAACCTGCGTGAAGGTTCGGCGATTGCTTTCGCTCACGGCCTGAACGTGCATTTCGGCCTGATCGAGCCGAAACCCGGCGTCGACGTCATCATGATGGCTCCGAAAGGCCCGGGCCACACCGTGCGCGGCGAATATTCCAAAGGCGGCGGCGTGCCCTGCCTGGTGGCTGTGCATCAGGACGCAACCGGCAAGGCGATGGAAATCGGTCTGTCCTATTGCTCCGCCATCGGTGGTGGCCGTTCGGGCATCATCGAAACCAACTTCCGTCAGGAATGCGAAACCGACCTGTTCGGCGAACAAGCTGTTCTCTGCGGCGGTCTGGTCGAACTGATCCGTATGGGCTTTGAAACCCTGGTCGAAGCTGGCTACGAGCCGGAAATGGCCTATTTCGAATGCCTGCACGAAGTGAAGCTGATCGTTGACCTGATCTATGAAGGCGGCATCGCCAACATGGACTACTCGATCTCGAACACCGCCGAATACGGCCAGTATGTGTCCGGCCCGCGCATTCTGCCCTACGACGAGACCAAGGCCCGCATGAAAGCGGTTCTCTCGGACATCCAGACCGGCAAGTTCGTGCGTGACTTCATGCTGGAAAACGCCGTTGGCCAGCCGACGATCAAGGCCTCGCGCCGCTCGAACGACGAACACCAGATCGAACTCGTTGGCAAGAAACTGCGCGACATGATGCCGTGGATCTCCAAGGGCAAGATGGTCGACAAGGCGCGCAACTAAGCGATTTTCGAACAAAAAATCAGGGCCGGGGGGAAACCCTCGGCCCTATTCATTTGATCTGTGCCGGATGTGGCAGGGGAAACCCCCGGTGCCGCATCCAAAACGATGGGTCAGAGGGCCTTTTCCACCGCGCCAACGATGTCATCGACAACGTCGCGCAGCATATCGGCGTCCTCACATTCCGCCATCACGCGGATCAGGGGTTCGGTTCCCGATTTGCGGATCAGGATGCGGCCCTTGCCGGCAATCCGCGCCTCATTGGCTTTGATGACTTCTTGCACGGTGGCGGCATCCAACGGCTTCTTGCCTGCCTCAAAGCGCACGTTTTTCAGCATCTGCGGCACGGTTTCGAACTGCTGGATCAGCGTGCTGGCCGGCTGGCCCGACCGCGCCAGTTCGGCCAAGAACTGCAACCCGGCCAATAGCCCGTCGCCGGTGGTGGCATAATCGGTCATCACGATATGGCCCGATTGCTCGCCGCCCAGATTCCAGCCGCTGCGCCGCATCGCCTCAACCACATAGCGGTCGCCGACATTGGTGCGCTCCAGCCGCAAGCCGCGCCCGGTCAGGAATTTCTCCAGCCCAAGGTTCGACATCACGGTGGCCACCAACGTGCCGCCCTTCAGGCGGCCTTCCTCGGCCCAGCGGGCGGCGAACAGCGCCATGATCTGATCGCCATCGGCCACCTGACCATGCTCGTCCAAGATCATCACCCGATCCGCATCGCCATCAAGGCTGATGCCGACATGCGCCCCATGCGCCACCACCGCCTCGGCCGCAGTCTGGGTATAGGTGGAGCCGCATTTTTCGTTGATGTTGGTGCCATTCGGGGCCACGCCCACCGGAATGACCTCGGCCCCCAACTCCCACAAGACCAAGGGCGCGGCTTTGTAGGCAGCCCCGTTGGCGCAGTCGATCACCACCTTCAACCCATCCAGCCGCAGACCCGGCGGGAAGGTGGTCTTGGCATATTCGACATAGCGCCCCAGCGCGTCGTCGATCCGCTTGGCGCGGCCAATGTTTTGCGGCTGGGCCGGAACAATCTCGCCCGCGACCATGGTTTCGATCTCGATCTCGGCGTCATCCGACAGCTTGAACCCGTCAGGGCCAAAGAACTTGATACCATTGTCATGGTGCGGGTTATGGCTGGCCGAAATCATCACACCCAGATCGGCGCGCATGGATTTTGTCAGGAACCCCACCGCAGGCGTCGGCACCGGGCCCAAGAGCAGCACGTTCATGCCCGTCGAGGTCAGCCCCGCCGTCAGCGCGTTCTCCAGCATATAGCCCGACAGCCGGGTGTCCTTGCCGATCACCACCCGGTGGGCATTGCTGCCATCGCGGCGGAAATACCGCCCCGCTGCCTGACCCAGCTTCAAGGCCATCTCGGCGGTCATCGGATAGGTATTGGCCCGGCCGCGCACCCCATCGGTGCCAAACAATTTACGCGTCATATGGAATATCCTCTCGTCGCAGCCTGCCACAGGCGCAAAGCCTGCCGTGTTTCGGCCACATCATGCACCCGGATCATCTGCATCCCCTGCGCCACACCTGCAAGCGCCACGGCAAGGGACCCCGGCATCCGGCGGGCGGCTTCGGCCTCTGCCCCGATGGTGCCGATAAAGCGTTTGCGGCTGGCCCCCAGCAGGACCGGCACGCCCAGATCGTGAAACAGGCTCAACCGCGCCAGAAGCGCCAGATTATGCTCCAGCGTCTTGCCAAAGCCGATCCCGGGATCAATGGCCAAAAGGTCGTCCGGGATACCTGCCGCCCGCGCCACCGCCAGCCGCGCGGCCAAGGCGTCATAGACATCCAGCAAGACATCGTCATAGCGCGGGTCATCCTGCATCGTGGCCGGCGTCTCGATGGAATGCATCAGGATCACCGGCACACCCGCCGCTGCCGCCGCCCCGGCCATGCCCGCATCAAACCGCAGCGCGGTCACATCGTTCAGAATGGTGGCGCCCGCAGCAAAAGCTGCCCCCGCCACCGCCGCCTTGCGCGTGTCGATCGAGATCGGCAGGATCAGCCCACCCTCGCGCAGCGCCGCAATCACCGGCGCTGTGCGGGCGGTTTCCTCGGCAACGGAAACCTCCGCGGCTCCGGGCCGCGTGCTTTCCCCGCCAATGTCCAGAATATCGGCCTCTGCCGCCATGCGCCGGGCCTGCATCAAGGCGGCTTCCGGGCGCAGGAACAGGCCACCATCGGAAAAACTGTCGGGCGTGATGTTCAAAATGCCCATGATGCGCGGCGCGTCCATCGCCAGTCCGCCAAAATCGGGCCGCCGTGCCGACAGACGCTCCCGCTCCGCCTCGGTCAGGTCGTCAAGGCCGACGATCCGCGGGGGCTTCCCCCGGGACAAGATCTCAACCCGGTCAAACCAGCACCAGCCGCCGGCCAAAGCCAAAGCGCCCTTGGGCCGGGCTGGGTCGCTCATCGCAATCGGGCGCAGATAATGGCTCACGCGGCATGCCTTCAATGTGGCTCAAATATCCTGCGGGGTCCGGGGTGCAAAACCCCGGGGGTGCCGCAAGCGGTTCGCGCATCGGATTAAGCCGCCTGCGTTCACCCGGCAAGGGGGAAGCTTTACGCCTTTTCCACCCGCACGCGGCTTCCCGCCGGCAATGCAACATCGCCGTGAACGACCAACCGCTCGGCCGCCATCGTCTCGGCCAGCCACAAGGCCAAGGCCACAGGCTCACGGCTGTGCGGGCCGTCTACGGCGTCCAGCACCAGCTTGGACGGTGCCCAGACCATCATCTGCCCGCGCTTCACGGCCCAGTCGATCTCGGTTCGCGTCGCCATCACCACACAGCGCGGATCCCGCGCGGCCAGAACCCAAGCGTTTTGTTCAATCGCCAGCATGTCCACCCGGCGTTGCGTGGGTTTATGGCCAGTTTCGGGGCGCACCATATCGGGCAGGCCCACCGTCAGAATCACCGGCAGACCTTGGGCCTGCAAGGCATCCAGCCGCGTGGGCAGGTCTGGCGCGGCAATTGCGGCATTGTCGAGATAGACCACCAAAGGATGCAGCGAAGATTCTTTGCCGTCCTGGCCCATCACTTGCAGCGCCGCCTCGGCGCGGCTGCGGACAATCTCGACGCCCAGTTTATAGGGGCCAACGTCCAGCTTTTCGATCCGCACGAAAACCCGCATCGCCTGCGGTTCGGCCAGAATGCGTTCAGCCACCCGTTCCGCCAGCGTTTCCAGCAGGTTCAGCCGTTCTGCAGCCAATTCATCGGCAATCGATTCGGTGATCCGGTCATAAGACAGGATCTTGTCGACATCGTCATCCAAGGGGGCGGGTGCTGGGCGCACCTCGACCACCACGTTGAACATCACCCGCTGTGTGTGGCCGCGTTCCTTTTGAAACGCGCCGATTTCCACCTCGACCACATGGTCGCGCAAGGAAATCCGGTCCCGCGGGTCTGCACTGGCCGACGCGACCGCGCGTTCTTCTGGGTGGGCGAAGGCGAGGCGGATGTCGCTGGTCATCAGGCCGTCCATTGGCTTGGCGCTGCACTGGCGCGAAAAAGTTGGGGGCAAGCTACGGCTTGCCCCGGTTTCCGCCTAGCCCGAAGGCGGCATGAAGATCAACCCAAACGACGCGATGGCGTTTACTGCTTGTAGAACAGATGCGCCCCGATCGAGGCCGTGCGTTCAAATTGGTGCGACCACGACGGGTTGACCGACCGGGTATGAAAGTGTGTCGCGCCATAGGTCAGGTTGCGCGGTGCGCCGTCCAGCATCAGGCGGGCGATACGGCCAGCTGTTTCACCCGCTTCACGGTCGCGCATCACATCGCGCGCACCATCGCAGTTATAAGAGAACTGACAGCCGCCATTGCCACCTTGTTCAACGACGCCGCACACCGATTTGGGATAATCAGGGCTGTCGACGCGGTTCAAGATCACCTCGGCCACGGCGAACTGGCCCTTCAGGCTTTCGCCGCGGGCTTCAAAGTAAAGCGCCTTGGTCAGGCATTGCCACTCTGCGTCGCCTTGCGGCTGCGGCAGGCCGGCCAGAAAAGCGTGCGTGTAGGACAGGGCCACCGGCGCGCCGGCTTTGGCCTTGCGTTTGTCTTGCTTCGCCGGGGCTTTTTGCGGCCCCGAGGCCAAAGCGGTGCGCTGACCCTCGGGCATAGCGTCAAGGGTGGCGTGTTCGGCATCCATCAGGCTGGCAAATTGCACGCCCAATAGAAGCTTAGGATCGTTGGACTGGCTCACCGTCACTTCGGCGAAGGCCGCTCCGCTGTGGAGGCCAAGCGCGATAAACGCGGCCGTCCAGATTTGGTGCAAGCGCATTGTCTAGGGTGGTCCCGGTTGTTTCAGTCAGAGGCTTAGAACGCGAAAAAGATGGTTAACTCTGCAACGGGGGCCGTGCGTAAAGAGCCAACGGCCCCGAGTCCACCTCTGTGGCCAAAATACAACGCAATTTTGCCGCTTTTCGGCGGGTTTCCGCCGAAAATCCTAACGTGGCGTCTGAGCTTCTTATCGCAAAATCATGATTTTGTGTCAGATTTTGGCATTGGCACACGATCAGCCAAGGCCAGATGTGCGGCCGCAAGCCGGGCCAAAGGCACCCGAAACGGGCTGCAGGACACATAATCGAATCCCTGCTGGCGACAGAAGGCAATCGATTCGGGGTTACCGCCATGCTCGCCACAGATCGACAGCGTCAGGTCTTTGCGGGTGGCGCGGCCGCGTTCCGCACCGATGTGCAACAGCTCTCCGACCCCATCCACATCCAGAATATGGAAGGGATCTTCCGGGAAGACGCCCTGCTGCACATAGGTGTTCATGAAGCGCCCGGCGTCGTCGCGCGACAGGCCATAGGTCATCTGGGTCAGGTCATTGGTGCCGAAGGACAGGAATGCCGCGTGCTGGGCAATCTCTCCGGCGCGCAGGGCCGCGCGTGGGGTTTCGACCATCACCCCCAGTTTGTAGTCAAAGGCGACGCCTGTCTTGACGCGCACTGCCGCGGCCACGGCGTCGATATGGGTCTTGACCAATTCCACCTCGCGGCGGGCAGAGACCAGCGGGATCATGATTTCCGGCACGACGGGGGCACCTTTTTTGGCGACGGCCACCGTCGCCTCGAAGATCGCCTGCGCCTGCATGGCGTAAATCTCGGGCAGCACGACACCCAGACGCACGCCGCGCATGCCCAGCATCGGGTTGAATTCGGCCAAGGCCTCGGCCCGGCGGGTCACATCGGACAAGGGTTTGTCCAGCGCCTCGGCCAATTCGCGCAAGCCTTCGCGGGAGTGCGGCAGGAATTCGTGCAAGGGCGGGTCGAACAGGCGGATGCAGACAGGCAGCCCAGCCATGATTTCGAACAGTTGTACAAAATCTTCGCGCTGCATCGGCAACAGCCGGGCAAGGGCGGCCGCACGGTCATGCGAGGTGTCTGCAAAGATCATCTCGCGCATCACCACAAGACGGTCTTCGTCGAAGAACATATGTTCGGTGCGGCACAGGCCAATGCCCTGCGCCTCGAACTGGCGGGCTTGGGCGGCATCTGCGGGGGTGTCGGCATTGGCGCGGATGCCAATGTCGCGCACCGCATCAGCCCAACCAAGCAGCGTGCGGAAGCTGTCGTCCAGCGCAGGCGCCAGCATATCGGCCGCCCCAGCCAGCACCTCGCCCGTGGTGCCATCCAGCGTCACAAGATCGCCTTCGCGGAAGACGCGCCCATCGGCGGCCGTCAGTTTTTTGTCTTTTGCATCCAGCCGCAGACCCGAGGCCCCGACCACACAAGGCAAGCCGAGCCCGCGGGCGATCACCGCAGCATGGCTCGTGACCCCGCCGCGTTCGGTCAGCACCCCAACCGCGGAGTGCATGCCGCGAATGTCTTCCGGCGCGGTTTCGCGGCGCACAAGGATGCAAGGTTCCCCCCGTGCCGCACTGGCCTGCGCCGCCGGCGAGGAAAACACCAGCCGCCCGACGGCCCCGCCGGGGCTGGCAGCGATGCCCTTGGCAAAGACGTCACGCGCCCCGCGTGGATCGACCTGAGGGTGCAACAGTTCTGACAGCGCGCGGGGTTCCACCCGCAGCACTGCTTCATCCTGCGAAATCACCCCGTCCTGGGCCAAAGCCACCGCGATTTTCAGCCCCGCCCGCGCCGAGCGCTGCACCTTGATCGCATCGAGAACCGACAAATGCCCGTCCTCGATGGTGAATTCGATCTGCATTTCTTCGCGCAAGCGTTTGCGGCAGGCGGCACCGTGGCGGGCCAGTTGGTCGAAAATCTCGGGCGACAGATCTTCCAGCGACGGCCCACGAGGATCGCGCGTCAGGTACATCGCCTCGGTCTTCTTCAGCGCATCGCGGCCTTGCGAATTGCCCAAATAGCGCCCTGTTACCTGCGCCAAGCCGGTGACCGGATCGACAAATTGAATGACGCCAGACCCCGACAGGCCCTGACCAATGCCTTGCGCCATGGCCTGCACGACCAGACCCAGGGCGGCCTCAACCGGTGCGCCTTTGGCCTGCCGCAACAGCCGGGCCGAGGTGCCTTCCCATGCCCGCGCCATGGATCGCAGCACTTCTGACAGTTGCTGGGCAGGGTCTTCGGGGAAAGGCTCGTCCATCTCACGCTCGTACTGGCGGAGTGCCTCGTCCAAAGCGTTCGGGCCGGGCTTGATGTCATCGAACATATCGGGGTCAAGACGGGCGACGTGCGTGGCATAAGATTGCACAAATCGAAGATAGAGCGCGTCCGCCGCCTCTTGCCCATGACGCGCAACCAAGGCAGCATGGCGGTCTGCATTCATGCCGACGTTCAACACCGTTCCGGGGCCGCCCCAATCGGGGTTCTCGGGCGAGGGGCGCACCGAAATCAGCGGCGCGTCACCGAAATGGGCCAGAATGGCACGGGTGTCCAGCGTATGGCCCGCGGCGATGGCGCGCACGGTTTGGGTTGGCAAGGCGACGGTCATCGGCACCGGAAGATCCAGCCGCACCAGACGTTGCAGGCATTTTGCACGCCACCCATGTGCCGCGGGGGTGATCGCAGCCGAGGGGGTGACCTCGCAATAGTCGAGGGGCGAATGTTTCTGCACTGCGGCGACCTTCCTTTTGCGGGCGCAGGATACACCCCAACGCCCGTGGCGCAAGCGTTACGATGGCTTTGTGGCATGCCGAATTTCCTTGTCCACAGGGTTTTTCGGCCCAGCGCGAAACAGCTTTCGCGCTGTTGCGAAAACCGGGGTCGCTTTTGGGGCTGCCAGAACGGGGAAAGCGGTTAGTCTTGGCGCGCAATGACAGGGAGGCCCCAGATGAAACTGCCGCATGACCATATTGACGCCGGAGGCTTGCAAGAGTTCTCCGTCGTCTTCACCGACCGCAGCCTGAACCATATGTCAGCCCGGTTTCAGGCCGTGATGCGCGAGGTCTCGGCCACCCTGCGCGAGGTGTACAACGGCAGCGCGGTGGCTCTGATCCCCGGTGGCGGCACCTATGCGATGGAGGCTGTGGCACGGCAATTTGGCCAGGGCCGGGCGCTGATCGTGCGAAACGGCTGGTTTTCATACCGTTGGACCCAGATTTTTGAGGCAGGCGGCTTTGCCAAGGACACCACCGTTGTAATGGCGCGGGCCGCTGGCAATGGCGCACAATCGCCCTTTGCCCCGCCGCCGATTGAGGACGTGGTGGCCAAGATCCACGAGGCAAAACCCGATGCGGTCTTTGCCCCGCATGTCGAGACCTCAAGCGGCATCATCCTGCCGGATGGTTACATCGCCGCGATGGCGGCCGCGGCGCATGAGGTCGGCGCGCTGATGGTGTTGGATTGCATCGCCTCGGGCTGCATCTGGGTCGATATGGCCGCCCTTGGGGTGGATGTCGTGATTTCGGCCCCGCAAAAGGGCTGGTCGGCTTCGCCCGCGGTGGGCGTGGTCGTGATGGGGCCCCGCGCCGAGGCCCGCTTGGCCGAGACGACCTCGAACAGCTTTGCCATTGATTTGAAGAAATGGCGTTCGATTATGGAGGCCTATGAAAAAGGCGGTCACGCCTATCATGCCACCATGCCAACCGATGCCATCGTGGGCTTTCATGCCGCGATGAAAGAAACCCAAGCCATGGGGTTTGAGGCCGCAAAGGCCGCGCAATGGGCGCTGGGCCGGGCGGTTCGGGGGCTGTTGGAGGCCAAGGGCGTGGTTTCGGTTGCGGCGGACGGATTTCAGGCGCCGGGGGTGGTGGTCAGCTTCACCGCCGACGCAGATGTACAAAATGGAAGCAAGTTCAAAGCCTTGGGCTATCAGATTGCCGCAGGGGTGCCGTTGCAGGTGGGCGAAGGCGCCGAGTTCCGCACCTTCCGGCTGGGGCTTTTCGGTCTGGACAAGCTGAAAGATGTCGATGGCACGGTGGCGCGGCTAAAAACGGCGGTCGATCAGGTTTTGTGATGCCGCTTCGGGCGCCTTCGGCTTCTTGTCGCAGGCGCCCAACCACAAATGGCGAAGCCGACGAAAACGTCAGCGCACGCCAAGCCCCGCCTTCATCAAGGTCTTGCGGACCGGGCCAAGCGAGTAAAGCGCGTTCAGCGCCCCGGCCCTGAGATCGCGCAGGAAAGGCTCCCCTAGCATCGAGGTGCGGTTCAAAAGGTCGATGCCCGCGAGCCGCGCCTTGACCTCCAGATGGCGTTTTTCTTCAAAGCGTTTCAGCATTTCAGCGCTGCCCAGATCGGCGGGGCGGGCCACGGCCAGCTCCAAAAGCGCAGAGAGATCTGCCAGCGACATGTTCAACCCCTGCGCCCCGATGGGCGGCATGACATGCGCCGCCTCTGCTATCAGGGCCACGCGGGTCGCCACCATGTGATCGGCGACTTGTGTGATGATTGGCCAGACAGTGCGGGCCGAATCCAGACGAAGCGGCCCAAGGATGCCACAAGAGCGTTCGTTAAGGGCGGCCTCGAACTCGGGCACGGGCAGGGCGGCCAAGCGTGCCACCTCGGGGCCGGTTTCCATCCAGACAATGGCCGAGGCGGGTTGGCCGTCGCGGTCGGGCAGTGGCACCAGCGTAAAGGGGCCGCCCGAGCGGTGGATTTCGGTCGAGACATTGCCATGCGGGATCGTATGGCTGACGGCAAAGGCCAGCGCCTTTTGGCCGTAGCGTGTTGTTTTCACGGAAATTCCGGCCTGTTCGCGCACGGTGGAATGTCGTCCGTCAGCGGCGATGATAAGCCGTGCGGCGATACGGCGGCCATCGGAAAGGCTGGCCAGCGCCTCGGCCTCGCGCAGCGTCACGCGGGCAGTTGCGGTGCCGGGCAGAAAGGTGACGTTCGGCAATTCGGCTAGCCGCGCCACCATTTCCCGCCGCAAAAGCCAATTGGGCAGGTTCCAGCCAAAGGGCTGGTCCGAGATTTCGGCCGCATCGAAATCCTTGATGACGCGGGGCTCTGACACCGGGCCGCCTGCATCTATGATCCGCATGATCTGCAAGGGGGCGGCAAAGGGAGAAAGGCGCGACCAAAGACCGGCGGCCTGCAACACGGGGATCGAAGGGTGCAAAAACGCGGTCGAGCGATGATCGGCGCCGTCGGCATCCCGATCGGTGATCGGGGGGGTGGGATCGGTGCAGATCACCGAAAACCCGGCCGTGCCAAAGGCCGCCGCAGCGGTCAGCCCGGCGACGCCGCCACCCGAGACAAGGATATCGGTCTTGATACGGTCCATCTGCGGCCCCCTTTTGCCTGCTGCAATCTAGGGGGCGGCGACGGGAAAGCGAAGGGGCAAGGTGTCACGGGGGCGCGCGGGATTGCCGGAAGATCAGCCCGCGATGACCCGCCAGCTATCGGCGTAGCGATATTCCTCAAGGTTTGGCGTCGCGCCAATGCGGTCAACCACGGCGAAAAGGCCGGGGGCATGGAGCGGGGTCAGCACGCCATGCCAGGTGCCCCGGTGCAGGTTGATGCCTTGGGTGCCGTTGGTCAGAAAGGCCTGCGGCGTGCCGGGGGTGCCGCCGACATCCGGGGCGACGATAACCAAAAAGGGATGCTGGCTGAGCGGCAGAAAGGCTTGGGAACCTTCGGGATGGCGTTCAACGAGAGAGAAGTCATAGGGCAGGGCGCGAGGTTTGGCATTGAACACCGAAATCCCCGCCCGGCCTTGCGCGCCGAAGTAGAGCCGCGCGCGGTCATGATGGCGCTGGCACAGGCCTTCGTTGATAAGGCGAAAATCGCCCGTGGCCTCCAGCACATCGCCAAAGGCGGCAAAGGCGGCGGCGGTCAGGGTCTGGGCCGTGATTTCGTGCATGTTGGGCCTTTCGCCTCAGACCAACCCCGGGGGCGCGTTACCCCCCGGAGCCCCGAGGATATTTGGGCAGAGTGGATGGGATCAGCGGCTGGGGCGATAGGCCCCCGGGCCGCGCAAGATGGCGTGGCGGTTGACATCTTTGTACAGCAGATAGCGGAAGCGGCCCGGCCCTGCGGCATAGCAGGCTTGCGGGCAATAGGCGCGCAGCCACATGAAATCGCCTGCCTCCACCTCAACCCAATCTTGATTGAGTTTGTAGACCGCCTTGCCTTCCAGCACATAAAGCCCGTGTTCCATGACATGGGTTTCTTCAAACGGGATCACGCCGCCGGGTTGAAAGGTGACGATGTTTACATGGGCGTCGTGGCGAAGGTCTTCGGGATCGGCAAAGCGGGTTGTGCCCCAGCGCTCGTTGGTGTCGGGCATCCAACGGATCGGGACATCGCGCTCATTGGTGATGATGGGGTCGGGGGCGGCGACGCCGGGGGCGGGTTCGTAAAGTTTCCGCAGCCAGTGAAAGCGGGCGGGTGTGGCGCCTTCGGCCAGCAGCGTCCAGCGCCGGCCGGCAGGAATATAGGCGTAGCCGCCAGCGTCCATTTCATATCCGGTGCCGTCGATGGTCAGGGTTGCAAGGCCTTCGGTGAAGAAAAGCCAATGCTCTGCACCGGTTTCGGCATCTGGCGCATCAGATCCACCGCCGGGCTGCACCTCCATCACATATTGGCTGAAGGTTTCGGCAAAGCCGGACATCGGCCGGGCGATCAGCCAGAGCCGGGTTTTGTCCCATCCGGGCAGGAAGCTGGTGACGATGTCGGAAAAACAGCCCTTGGGGATGAAGGCATAGGCCGGGGTGAACACGGCGCGCCCGGTCATCAGCGCGGTTTGCGGCGGCAGGCCACCGGTGGGGGCGTAATATCCGGTCATGGCAATTGATCCTTCAGGCGCAGTTCCGCGATGCGTTCGACTTGCGCGCAGGCGGTGGTGAATTCGGTGGGCGTATCGTTGCCGATGCGGGTCCGGAACGCGGCAAGGATACTGTCTTTGGTGTTGTCGCGCACGGCAATGATGAAGGGAAAGCCGTGTTTGGCGACATAATCGGCATTAAGGCGCTGGAAGGTTGCCCGTTCCGCATCTGTCAACGCATCCAGGGCGGCACTGGCCTGTTCGGCGGTGCTGTCCGGCGTCAGGCGTTTGGCCGCGGCGAGTTTTCCGGCCAGATCGGGGTGGGCTTGCAGAACGCCCAGCCGTTCGGTGGCGCTGGCGGTGCGGAAGATACGGGCCAGCGCATTGTGCAGGCCGGTGGCACAGTCATGCGCCGGGCCAAGCTCCAGATCAAAGGCGCGCTCCGCGATCCAGGGGGAATGTTCGAAAATGGAACCAAAGCGGGCAACGAACCGATCGCGCGTCATCTGAGAAGGTCGCTCTATCCGTTTGTGAGGATGTGCTTTTTCCCAATGGCGGGCGATATCAATCCGGCGGGGGAACCAGACGTCGCTGTGTGATTTTGCATAGTCGAGGAACTGCTTCAGCCCCGCAAATTTGCCCGGCCGTCCGATCAGGCGGTTGTGCAACCCGATCGAGAACATCTTGGCGCGCCCGTCGCAGCCTTCGGCGTAAAGCGTGTCAAAGCTGTCTTTCAGATACTGATAGAACTGCTCGCCGGTGATATAGCCGGGGGCAGTGGCAAAGCGCATGTCATTTGCCTCTAGCGTGTAGGGGATGACCAGTTGGTCATGATCCCCCACCTCCAGCCAATAGGGCAAGTCATCGTCGTAAGTGTCTGAAATCCAAGCAAGACGCTGGGTTTCTGCGGTCAGCCGGACCGTGTTCATCGAACAGCGCCCGGTATACCAGCCCAAGGGCGGTTCCCCGACCACTTCTTCGTGCAACCGGAAGGATTCCGCGATCTGGCGCGCCTCCTCGGCCGGGTCCATGTCGCGGTGGTCGACCCATTTCAGCCCGTGGCTGGCAATTTCCCAGCCCGCTGCCTTCATCGCGGCCACTTGTTCCGGGTTCCGGGCAAGGGCCGAGGTTACGCCGTAAATGGTGACCGGAATCTCCATCCCCGTAAACAGCCGGTGCAGCCGCCAAAACCCAGCGCGCGCGCCATAATCGTAAATCGATTCCATGTTCCAGTGCCGCTGGCCAACCCAAGGGGCCGCCCCGGCGATGTCGGACAAGAACGCCTCAGACTGCGCGTCGCCGTGCAAGAGGTTGTTCTCGCCCCCTTCTTCGTAGTTCAGCACCAGCGATACGGCGATCTTTGCCCCGCCGGGCCAAGCGGCATCCGGGGCGTCCGGCCCATGGCCACGGAAATCGCGAGGGTAGCGGGTCATTTTCTTCTCCTGCATTTGCGGCAGAATAGGCGTGCGCGCGGATAGGATTTATCAAATAATCCAAGAAGCACCTATGCTGTCCACGGGCAAGGCAATCTCATGGCGCTGCGGTAGAAACACGAAGATGACAATGGAGATCCCCATGCCCGGACGGCTTTCAACCCATGTTCTGGATACCGCCCGCGGCAAACCGGCGGCGGGGGTGAAGATTTGCCTCTATCGGGTCAGCGGCGCGCAGCACGAAAAGCTGAAAGAGGTGGTGACCAATCACGATGGCCGCACCGATGCGCCGCTTCTGACGGGCGATGCTTTGGAAGCGGGCATTTACGAGGTGGTGTTTTCTGCGGGCGATTATCTGCGCGCCAGCGGGCAGGCCGGCGAAGGGCCGCTTTTCCTTGACGAAATCCCGATCCGCTTTGGCGTGCCGGATGCGGGCCAGCATTACCATGTGCCCTTGCTCATCAGTCCCTTTGCCTATTCGACCTATCGGGGCAGTTGATCCCGGCGCTTTGCCTTGCCGGATGGGGGCTTGCGGCCTATCACTTGTCTGCGACGGAAATCGGCGGGACCGACGTTTCCTGTCTGAGGCAAGGGGTTGTAGGTAAGGGCAGTGCGTATGGCCAAGGATACCGGAGACAAGGATCCCGCAGATGGGCCGCACGGGGCGGATGCCGATCTGATGCGGCTCTTGACGGCACGACCGCGGCGGCGCTGGGGGCTTTGGGGCGCGGCTGCTGTGGTTGCGGTGCTGTCAGGGGCAGGAAGCTGGTGGGCTTGGGGCAGCGCTGATGCGGCGGGCGCGGTGCGCTACATCACCGCCCCTGTGACACGCGGCGATCTGACCGTCAGCGTCACCGCGACCGGAACCTTGCAACCCACAACACGGGTTGATGTGTCATCGGAACTTGCCGGCACGCTGGCGACGGTGGAGGTGGACTTCAACGATACCATCGCGGTCGGGCAGGTATTGGCCCGGTTGGATACGTCGAAAATCGCAGCACAGGTCGCCAATGCCGAGGCGCAGGAAGCCTCTGCACGGGCGCGGCTGGTGCAGGCTAAGGCAACCGCGGCCGAGGTGGCCGAAACTCTATTGACCCAGAAAACTCTTTCGGATCGTGGACTTGCCAGCCGTTCTAATATGGTGACGGTCGAGGCGAATGACGCCCGCGCCCGTGCTGCGGTGGATATGGCGCGGGCTGATCTGACACTGGCCGAGGCCAATCTGGCGCTGGCACGGGCCGATCTGGAGACGGCGGTGATCCGGTCTCCGATTGATGGGGTGGTGCTGAACCGCAAGGCGGAAGCCGGACAGATCGTCGGGCCGGGGCTGAATGATCCGGTGGTCTTTGTGCTGGCCGAAAATCTGACGCGGATGGAACTGCTTGCCGATGTGGACGAGGCCGATATCGGGCAAGTCGAGGTGGGGCAGAACGCCGAATTCACCGTTGACGCCTTTGACAACCGCGACTTTGCCGCGACCATCACGCAGGTGCGTTATGCCTCGGAGGTGACCGATGAGGTGGTGACCTACAAGGCGGTGCTGGCGGTGGATAACCCCGATCTGCGGCTGCGTCCCGGCATGACGGCCACGGCGACGATCACCGTCGCCGAGGAGGCCGATGTGCTTTTGGTGCCGAATTCCGCCTTGCGCTGGGCACCGCCCAAGGCCGCCAGCGGGCAGGGCGCCTCGGGGCTGGCGGGGTTGATCCTGCCCACGCCGTCCAGCCGCAATCCGGCGCAGGCCGTGGGGTCGGGCAAGTCGATCTGGATTTTGCGCGATGGCGTGCCTTTCGAGGTGGCGGTCACAGTTGGCCCGACCGATGGGCGCAACACGATGGTCGCGGGCGAAGGGCTGGTCGAAGACGACGCGGCGATCACCGACCAGATGACGGTGACCGATTAAGATGGGCCTGCCCCTGATCTCTTTTCGCAACATTGCCCGCAGCTATGGTGAGGGCGAGGCGCGGGTGGTGGCGCTGGATGGTGTCAGCTTTGACATCGCCAAGGGCGAGTTTGTCGCCATCATGGGCCCGTCCGGCTCGGGCAAATCGACGGCGATGAACATCATCGGCTGTCTGGATCGGCCGACGGCGGGGGAATACCTGTTCAAGGGCATCCCTGTCGAAGGGCTGGATCAGGACGCGCGCGCGCTCTTGCGGCGGCATGCCTTGGGGTTCGTGTTTCAGGGCTTCAACCTTTTGGCCCGACAGACGACGTTGGAAAATGTCGAATTGCCCCTGATTTACAAAGGTTTGCCTGCTGCAAGGCGTCGGGCCTTGGCAACCGAGGCGTTGCGCAAGGTCGGCCTTCAGGGGCGTGAGGGGCATGATCCCTCGCAGCTGTCGGGCGGACAACAGCAGCGCGTTGCGATTGCCCGCGCGCTGGCGGGCGGTCCTTCGGTGATCTTGGCTGATGAGCCGACCGGCAACCTCGATTCCGCGCGCAGCCATGAAATCATGCGTCTGTTGCAAACGCTGAATCAAGAGGATGGCATCACCGTGGTGATGGTGACCCATGAAGAGGACATCGCCGCCTATGCCCGGCGGCTCATGGTCTTTACCGATGGCCATTTGACGCGCGACGAGCCGGTAAAGGAGCGCGCCTGACATGCTGTGGGAGGCGATCAGTCTGGCCTTTACCGCGATCATTCGCAACAAGTTGCGGTCGTTTCTAACCGTGCTGGGCGTGGTGATCGGGGTGGCGGCGGTCATCGCCATGGTGACGGTGGGGGCAGGGTCATCCATGCAGGTGCAGGCCTCGGTCGAGCGGCTCGGCACCAATGTTCTGGTCTTGCGGCCGGGGCGGGTGCGGATGGGGCCGCCCAGTGGCGAACCGGCCGCGCGCTTTGACATGAAGGATGCGGCGGCGCTGGCTGACCTGTCGATCATCGCCCATGTCGCACCGCAATCCATGGCCAGCTATTCCATTGTGGCGGGCAACGCGAACACATCCGCGCAAGTCTATGGCACTACAGCGGAATATCTGATGGTGCAAAACTGGGCCCTTGTGCTTGGTCGCAACTTCGAAACCAGTGAAGAAGGCGGCGGGGCGGCGGTTTGTATTCTGGGCCAAACGGTGCGCGACAAACTTTTTGGCAATACCGATCCCTTGGGGCAGATCCTCCGCATAAAGGGGTTGGCCTGCGAGGTGATCGGCGTATTGACCGCCCGTGGGGCAGGCAGTTTCGGCCAAGATCAGGACGAGGTGGTGCTGCTGCCGATCAAAGCCATGCATCGCCGTTTGCAGGGGGATACCGAGGTGGGGTCGATTTCGGTCGCGCTCTTGAAATCGGTATCGTCGGTCGACGGCATCCGTTCGGTGCAGGCACTGATGCGTGAGCGTCGGAATATCGATCTTGGCAAGGCGGATGATTTCTCGGTCACGGACATGAAAGATTTCAACAACTTGCTGAGTGGTGTGAACTCGGTGATGACGGGGCTTTTGTCGGCGGTGGCGGCGGTCAGTCTGCTGGTCGGCGGCATTGGCATCATGAACATCATGCTGGTCTCAGTCACCGAACGCACCCGCGAGATTGGCATCCGGCTGGCGGTGGGAGCCAGTGGCGGGCAGGTCTTGCTGCAATTTCTGATCGAGGCCATCGTGCTGTCGGTCCTCGGCGGGGCCATCGGCATCGCGGTCGGGCTGGCACTGGCTTGGGGTGGGTCGATCTACCTTGCTGTGCCCTTTACACCGTCGCCCGTTGTTATCGCGCTGGCCTTTGGGTTCTCGGCGGTGGTCGGCGTGGTCTTTGGCTTCTTTCCCGCCCGTCGCGCGGCGCGGATGGACCCGATCGAGGCGCTGCGCCATCAATAGGGGCTAGCAATGGGGCGGGTGATCTGGCTTAGAAAACCTCTTTCACCGCTTCCATCGCCACATAGGTCGAGGTGCCTGCGACATGGGGCAGGGCAGAAATGCGCTCGGCCAAGACGCGGCGATAATCCTGAATATCGCTGGTGCGGACCTTCAACAGATAGTCAAAGCGGCTGGCGATCATGTGGCATTGCTCCACCTCGGGGATGGCCATCACCGCCTTGTTGAAGGCCTGCAATGCCGCCTCGCGGGTGTCCGACAGCCGCACCTCGACAAAGGCGACATGCGCCAACCCCATGCGGATCGGGTCCAGATTGGCCCGATATCCGGTGATGACGCCGGCATCCTCCAGCCGCTTCATCCGCGCCTGCGTGGGAGATTTCGACAGCCCGATGCGGCGGGCCAGCTCGGTGGCCGAAATTCGGCCCTCCACCGCCAGAACCCGCAGGATGGCATCGTCGAAACGGTCAAGCTCGATGCGGGCGTTTGACATTGTGCTTTTCCCTTGTTTCGCGGAAATGGCCTGCCAATTGCCCTAACTTAAGGCGAACCGCCTGTCAAACCTGCGCTATCATAGGCCCAAGTCAAATGGAGTTTATCATGGCCGTCCTCTCGTCGCAAACCTCTTGGCAGATCATCGACCGTCAGTCCCTGCGCGACGAGGCGGCGCTGGTCAAATCGCTGATCGCCGAAGCGGGGCTGGACGCAGGCCAGCGCGCGCGCATCACCGCCGCCGGGGCCGACCTTGTTCGCCGCATCCGCGCCAGTGTGAAGCCCGGCCTGATGGAGGTTTTTCTGGCCGAATATGGCCTGTCGACCGACGAAGGCATCGCGCTGATGTGTCTGGCCGAGGCGCTGTTGCGCGTGCCGGACGCCGAAACCATGGATGCGCTGATCGAAGACAAGATCGCGCCCTCGAACTGGGGCAAGCATCTGGGGCAATCGGCCTCCAGCCTTGTGAACGCGTCGACCTGGGCCTTGATGCTGACCGGCAAGGTGCTGGAAGAGCGCGAGCCGGGCGTGGTTGGCCATCTGAAAGCCGCTGTCAAACGTCTGGGCGAGCCGGTGATCCGCACGGCTGTCAGCCGCGCCATGAAAGAGATGGGCCGCAATTTCGTTTTGGGCGAAACCATTGATCTTGCGATGAAGCGCGCGCGTGAGCTGGAGGCCAAAGGCTATACCTACAGCTATGACATGCTGGGCGAAGCGGCCCGGACCGAGGCTGATGCCCGCCGCTATCACCTGAGCTATTCCAAGGCGATCACCGCCATCGCCGCAGCCGCCACCACAGGCGATATCCGCACCAATCCGGGGATCTCGGTGAAACTGTCGGCGCTGCATCCGCGCTATGAAGTTGCCAAGCGCCAGCGCGTTATGGATGAGCTTGTTCCCCGCGTTCGCGCTTTGGCTGGGCTTGCCAAGGCGGCCGGGCTTGGCTTCAACATTGACGCCGAGGAGGCCGACCGTCTGGCGCTGTCTTTGGAAGTCATCGAGGCGGTGCTGTCGGATACCGCGCTGAAAGGCTGGGATGGCTTTGGCGTTGTGGTGCAGGCCTATGGTCGCCGCGCCGGTGCGACGATCGACTGGCTTTATGCGCTGGCCCAAAAACTGGACCGCAAAATCATGGTCCGTCTGGTGAAGGGCGCCTATTGGGACGCCGAGGTGAAGCGCGCGCAGGTGATGGGGCTTGAGAGCTTCCCCGTCTTTACCCGCAAGCAGGCCACCGATGTCAGCTACATCGCCAATGCCAAGAAACTTTTGGGCCTGACGGACCGCATCTATCCGCAATTCGCCACCCACAACGCCCATACGGTGGCGGCGATCATGGATATGGCGTCGGATAAAAAGGCGTTTGAATTCCAGCGCCTGCACGGCATGGGCGAACGCCTGCATGACATCGTGCTGACCGACAACGGCACGCGTTGCCGCATCTACGCTCCGGTTGGCGCGCATCGCGATCTTCTGGCCTATCTGGTCCGCCGCCTGTTGGAAAACGGCGCGAACTCGTCCTTTGTGAACCAGATCGTCAACGAAGACGTCGCGCCCGAAACCGTCGCCGCCTGCCCGCTGACCGCGATGGAGGCAACCGCCGCCACCGCCAACCCGGCGATTGCCACCGGTCCTGCGCTGTTCGGCACCCGTCAGAACTCCAAAGGCTTTGATCTGACCGACAGTGGCGATCTGGAGGCCATTGAGGCCGCCCGCGCCCCGCATATGGACAAGCTTTTCGAAGCCTCGCCGCTGATCGCAGGCGCCAAGGCCGGGGCCGAGCGGCTGGAGGTGAAGAACCCCGCCACCGGCGCCTTGGTCGGCCATGTGCTGACCGCAGGCGCACCGGATGTCGATACCGCCCTGCGTCTGGCCGAGCCATGGGCCGCGGCCGCCGCCGAACGCGCCACCGTCCTGCACCGTGCCGCCGATCTGTATGAGGCAAATTTTGGCGCGATCTTTGCACTTTTGGCCCGCGAGGCGGGAAAGACCGCTGCCGATGCCGTGGCCGAACTGCGTGAAGCCGTTGATTTCTTGCGCTATTACGCCGACGGTGCGGCTGGTCTTGCCAATCCGGCCCGTGGCATCTTCGCCTGCATCAGCCCGTGGAACTTCCCCTTGGCGATCTTCTCGGGCCAGATCGGGGCCGCCTTGGCCGCCGGCAACGCCGTGGTCGCCAAACCTGCCGAACAGACCCCGCTCATCGCCCATCTGGCCGTGACGCTGCTGCATCAGGCGGGGGTTCCGGCCTCTGCCCTGCAACTTCTGCCCGGCGATGGTCGCGTGGGTGCTGCGATCACCCGCGACCCGCGTGTTTCGGGCGTGGCCTTCACCGGGTCGACCGAAGTGGCGCTGCTGATCCGTGCCGCCATGGCCGAAAATGCTGACCCCACCGCGCCCCTGATCGCCGAAACCGGCGGCCTGAACGCGATGATGGTGGATTCAACCGCGCTGCCGGAACAGGCGGTGCGCGATGTGCTGGCCTCTTCGTTCCAATCCGCAGGTCAGCGTTGCTCGGCGCTGCGCTGCCTTTATCTGCAAGAGGATGTGGCGGATCACACGCTCGAGATGCTCTACGGCGCGATGGATGAGTTGGCGCTGGGCGATCCGGCCAACCTGTTCACCGACGTTGGTCCGGTGATCGACGAAGAGGCGCGCCAAGGCATCGCTGATTACGTCGCCGCCGCTCGCGCCGAGGGCCGGGTGCTGAAAGAAATGACCGCCCCGCGCGGTGGCACCTTTATCGCCCCGACCGTGATCCGCGTGAAAGGCATTGCGGACATGGCCCGCGAAATCTTTGGCCCTGTCCTGCACGTCGCCACCTTCAAGGCGGGTGAGATCAACAAGGTTGTGGCTGCGGTCAACGCCACCGGCTATGGCCTGACCTTCGGCCTGCACACCCGGATTGATGATCGGGTGCAGGTGGTGGTCGATGCGCTGCAAGTCGGCAATACCTACGTCAACCGCAACCAGATCGGTGCCGTTGTTGGCAGCCAACCCTTTGGTGGCGAGGGCCTTTCCGGCACCGGCCCGAAAGCGGGCGGCCCGGAATATCTGGTCCGCTTCACCAAGGCGCCCACTCCGGCGGCAGGTGCAGACGACCGCGAAACCTCGGAATCCGATACCGCCACGGCCCTGCAACTTGACCGGGCAACCGCGCATCCTGAACGCGCCTTGGTTCTGCCCGGCCCGACCGGCGAGTCGAACAAACTGACCTTTGTTCCCCGCGCGCCGATCCTCTGCCTTGGCCCCTCTGCCGCAACCGCACTGGCACAGGCCGAAGCCGTTCGCGCCCTTGGCGGCCACGCGGTCGAGGCCCCCGGCCTTGCCCCGGCGGCGCTGACCCGGCTGAACGGGTTCTCTGGCGCCATCTGGTGGGGCGATGCCGAAGGCGCCCGCACGCGCGCCCGCGCGCTGGCGGCCCGCAAAGGCCCGATCCTGCCGCTGATCGGCACCAAGCCGGATGCAGGTCACGCGCTTCTCGAACGCCATGTCTGCATCGACACCACGGCCTCGGGCGGCAATGCCCAACTGTTGGCCGAGGTTTCGGGCAGCTGAGGCCGTCAATCTGGCGCTAAATATGCGCGGGGGGGGATCGGCCCCCCGGCCAAGAGGGGGGCAAACGCCCCCCTTACACCCTTGACGTCAAAGCGCGCATCGGAAACTCTGATCCCATGTTCCCGATCCGTGACCACAACCCTTCTGGCCGCACGCCCTATGTCACCTTTGGGCTGATCGCGCTCAACGCCCTTGTCTTTCTTAGCTATTGGACATCGCTGCAGGGTTATCAGATTGACCGCTTCTTCCAGATCTGGGGTCTGGTGCCCGCCGCGCTGACGCAAGGGCAAGGCTGGGCCACCATCATGACCTCCATGTTTCTGCATGCCGGATGGCTGCATCTTCTGGGCAACATGCTGTTTTTGTGGATCTTTGGCGATAATCTCGAAGATGAGATGGGCCATGTCGGGTTCTTGGCCTTCTATCTTCTGTCGGGGCTTGCCGCCGCTTTGGCACAGGTGGCGACAGACCCGACCTCCTTCGTGCCGATGGTCGGTGCCTCTGGGGCCATTGCAGGGGTAATGGGGGGCTATCTGCTGCTTTACCCCAAGGCCCGCGTCGATGTGCTGTTCATCTTCATTATCTTTTTCCGCATCTTCGCCATCCCGGCTTGGATCGTGTTGGGCGTCTGGTTCGGTCTGCAGGTGTTCAGCGGCCTTTCGGTGCCCGGTGACATGGGGGGCGTCGCCTATTGGGCGCATGCGGGTGGCTTTGCGGGCGGGATGATCTTTGGCCTGCCAGCTTTCTTGCGTCGTGGCGGCACGGCGTATTGGGAGCGGACCGCAGGGCATCCGCCGCATCCGCAGGCGGAATATCCGCTGTCGCGCTCGAACATTCCGCGGGTTCCGCGCCGCTAGGCGCTATTGCCAAACCGGGGCTGCGCCAAGGGGCAGGGGGCCAAGGCTCATCCGGCCTGCCTTGGCGATCAGCGGCAAGGTCAGCACCGCAGGATCACCACCTTCCTCTGCCATCACCTCAAAGCCGCGCGTCAAAGCGGGGGCAAAGCCCTCGGTAATCAGCCCCAAGGCCACCAGAACGGGCGGCAACAACCGCCAATTCTCGATACGGATATCGATCTGCCCGGCTGCAAACCCTGCTTCGTCGCGGGTCAGTGCCCCCTTGGCAAAGACGTGCAACTCTCCCCAATTCAGCCGCGCTGCCGCGAGATCAAGCTGTCGCAGGCCGGGCTGGGTCTGCCCTGCATGCCGGTCGATTTGCGCCGACAAGGTCGCGGTCGCATCGACAAAACCCTCATCAATCAGTCCGGGCATCCCCGCCACCGTGGCCCAATCGGTCAAAATCTGTACCTGCTGCATGTTCAGACCCAGCCGATAGGCATGTTCCCCGCCCGTCTCGGCCCGGATCGAGATAACGGCCTTTTCCGCGCCTTGCAGCACGCCAAGCCCGGGCGACAGGCGCAAGGCCGCGCCCTGCACCACGGCTTCTGACAGAGCCATATCACCCCCCGGCACCAGCAAAAGCGACCCCATCATGCCCGTCCCGTCCAGCGTCACCTCACCATCCGGCAGGGAAAAGACCTGCCCGCCAGGCAGCGCCGCGATCAGATGCCAAGGCTTCCATGTCATGGCGAAAACTTGGGCGAAGGGGGCACGCCAGCCGATACCACTGGCGGGGTCGGCGAGGTCAATTCCTGTCACCGTCAGGTCAAAGCGATTGGGAAAGCCCGCGACGGTCAGATCTTCATAGCTGCCATGTTCCGCCAGCCAGCCTTCGGCCGCGGCTTTGACCCCGCGCGACCCAACGACCCACCAGCCCCCCCACAGTACGGCCAAAATCACCGTCACCCAAAGCAATCCGCGCATCAGCAGCCCTTCCCATTTTCGCGCCGCCTTTCTACACCAGCCAAAGACAGGAGGGCCAGTGATGGCGCAGGACATGTGGGTATTCGGCTATGGCAGCCTGATCTGGAACCCCGAGTTTCCGGTGGCTGAACAGGTGATCGCGCGGGCGACGGGCTGGCACCGCAGCTTTTGCATGCGCTCTATTCATCATCGCGGCAGCGAGGCCGAACCCGGCCTTGTGCTGGCGCTTGATGCCGATGTCCGCGCCCATTGTGATGGGGTGGCCTTTCGCGTCGCGCCGGGGGCAGAGGAGGCAACGCTCCACGCCCTGCGCGAGCGCGAGTTGATTTCCTCGGCCTATCTTGAATGTCGGCTGATGGTCGATCTCACCGATGGGCGGCAGGTTGAGGCGCTGTGCTTCGTGATCGACCCCGACCATGTGCAATATTGCGGTGGCCTGCCTTTGGAAGAGCAGGCGCAGATCATTGCGCAGGCGGTGGGGGGGCGGGGGCCGAACCGCGAGTATCTTTTCGCGACCGCCAGCCATCTGGCCGAATTGGGCATTGGCGACGCCGATCTGGAATGGCTCGCCGCACGGGTCAGGCTGCTTTAGTTTTCCTTGGCAAGTCCGGCCCGCCTGCTATTGTCGGGGGCGAGCAGATAATCGGGCAGAAGAAATGCGCAAGACAGCCCCCGAAACAGAGCTGAAATTCAGCCAGCCTATCCGTCAGATCGTCACCATGCTGCTGGCCTCTGGGTTGGTCGCGGCAGGGGCGTGGCTGATCCATGACGCTGTTTTGGGCATCATCTGGACCAACCTTTGGCTGAACGGCTTTATTGCCGGGGTCTTTGCATTGGCGGTTTTGACCTGCTTTTGGCAGGTATTCATTCTGGTACAATCCGTCTCCTGGATCGAGGCCTTTGCCCGGCAAGAGCCGGGATCAGCCGATGCGCTGGCCCCGCGGCTGCTGGCACCCTTGGCGCAGCTTTTGCGCAGCCGTGGTGCGCGGTCGAATCTGTCGTCATCCTCAACCCGGTCCATCCTTGAATCGGTCGCGACCCGTATTGATGAGGCGCGCGATATCACGCGATACCTAATCAACCTGCTGATTTTCCTTGGGCTTCTTGGAACCTTTTACGGTCTTGCCACCACGGTCCCCGCCGTGGTCGATACCATCCGCAGCCTGACCCCAAAGGAAGGTGAAAGCGGGTTGGCTGTGTTTTCCAAGCTGATGGCGGGGCTTGAAAGCCAGCTTGGCGGCATGGGAACGGCGTTCTCCTCGTCCCTCTTGGGTCTTGCGGGCTCGCTTGTGGTTGGACTGTTGGAGCTTTTTGCGGGCCACGGACAAAGCCGGTTCTACCGCGAGCTGGAGGATTGGTTGTCCTCGATCACCCGTGTTGGATTTGCGGCGGCCGAGGCGGATGGCGAGGGCAACGCCGCCCTTGCCGGGCTGATTGATCACCTGGGCATGCAGGTCGAGGTCTTGCAGACCATCGCGGCGCAGGGCGATGCAGACCGCCGCGCGCTGGAAGAGCGGTTGGACCGGCTGGCCAACGCCATCTCACGGCTTGGTGGGCAGGGGGAAACAATGGCCGCCCAAACCGCAGCCCTGACCCGCATCGCCGAAGGGCAAGAGGCGCTGATTGTCGCGCTGAAGGGCGCCGAAGGTGGCGCCCATTCCGACGCCGAAAGCCGGATGCGCCTGCGTTCGATTGATGTCCAGTTGCTACGTATTCTTGAGGAGTTGACCGCTGGTCGCGCCGAATCCACCGCCGATCTGCGCGCCGATCTGACCGCGCTGATCGCGGCCGTGCGTCACTTGGGCCGGGGGCACTGATGGGCCTGTCACGCCGCCGCGATGCCTCGATGATCTGGCCCGGCTTTGTTGATGCCGTGACGACGCTTTTGATGGTGATGATGTTCGTTCTGACCATCTTTACGGTCATGCAGGCGGTGCTGCGCGACACCATCACCACCCAAGGGGCCGAACTTGGGGAATTGAACGCGCAGGTGGCACAATTGGCCGATGCGCTTGGGCTGGAGCGCAAACGCGCAGAGGGTTTGCAGGCGGATTTGACCGTGGCTTTGGGCAATATCACCCGCTTGAACCAAGAAAATACCGGCCTTACCGCAGATCTCGCTGCGGCCACCGCAAAAGGCACCTCGCTAGAGGCTTTGGTCGCAAATTTGCAAGCCAAGCGCAAAGCTGATGCTGCCTCATTGGCTGAAATGCAGGAAAAGTTAAAGTCGTCGGGCGATGAGCTTGCTGCGCTGACGCTGCAACTGGAGGAAAAACGCAAAGAGGCGGAGGAGGTTCTGACGCTTCTGGCCGCGGCCCGCGCCAAACCGGCACCCGGGGGCGAGCCCGGCTCTTTGGTGGACATCGCCAAGGCCACGCTGTCCGAACAGCAAGAAGAAAACCTTGCCGCGGCGCGTAAATTGGCGCTGCTGAACGAACAGATCGCGGCCCTGCGGGGGCAGCTGGGCGAGTTGCAGGGCTTGCTGGACGCCTCGGTTGCGCGCGATACCGAGGCCAAGGTGCAGCTTGAGGCGCTGGGCAGTCAGTTGAACGCGGCTTTGGCACAGGTTGCCGCCGAACAGAAAAAACGCGCCGAGTTGGAGGCGGCTGAACGCAAGCGGCTGGAGGCGGAAAACGCCGATCTTGCGCGCTTCCGCAGTGAATTCTTTGGCCAGCTTAGTCAGGTTTTGGCGGGCCGCGATGGCGTGCGCGTGGTGGGCGACCGCTTTGTGTTTTCCTCAGAGGTGCTGTTTACCCCCGGTGCAGCGGAGCTTGCCCCCGAAGGTATGGCGCAAATCGCCGGGGTGGTCGCAACCCTGACCGAGGTTGCCGGGCAGATCCCGCCGGGGATTGATTGGATCATCCGGGTGGATGGCCACACCGACAATGTGCCGCTGTCGGGCAGCGGCGATTTCGCCGACAATTGGCAATTGTCGCAGGCCCGCGCGCTGTCGGTGGTGCGCTATATGGTGGACGATCTGGGCTTTCCGCCGCAGCGGTTGGCCGCCACCGGGTTTGGCGAGTTCCAACCGGTTGCCCAAGGCGACAGCGCCGAGGCCCGGGCGCAAAACCGGCGAATCGAGTTGAAACTGACCGAACGCTGAATTCCGTCGATAATCAGAGAGATTTGATTTTTCTACGAAAAATCTGTCATTCGCATAACGTGGAATGAATTTGGCCCCCGCCGTTCGGGCGAGGGCCAAGAGGATGATCCGGCTTTATTCCGCCGTCAGGAGCGGCGGCTTTTGCCCGGTCAGACGCGGTTTCTGCGGCTCTTCATAGCTGAGATGCAGCATGCCGTCTTTCACGCCCACATGCACGGTGCCGCCTTTGGTCAGCTTGCCGAACAGCAGTTCTTCGGCCAGCGGCTTTTTGATGTGTTCCTGAATGACCCGTCCCAGGGGACGCGCGCCCATCTTGTCATCATAGCCCTTTTCGCCCAGCCAATCGGCGGCCTCGGACGTCAGGTCGATGTGGACATTGCGGTCGATCAGCTGCGCCTCAAGCTGCAAGACGAACTTGGTGACGACCTGCTGGATGATGCTGCGGCCCAAGGGGGCAAAGGCGATGACTGCATCCAGACGGTTGCGGAATTCCGGCGTGAAAATCCGCTCGATCGCGGCGGTATCTTCGCCCTCGCGGCGGTCGCGACCAAAGCCGATCGCCGCCTTGGCCATTTCCGACGCGCCCGCGTTCGAGGTCATGATCAAGATCACATTGCGGAAATCCACCGTCCGGCCGTTGTGGTCGGTCAGCTTGCCGTGGTCCATCACCTGCAGCAGGATGTTGTAGACATCCGGGTGGGCCTTTTCCATCTCGTCCAAGAGCAGCACGCAATGCGGGTGCTGATCGACGCCATCGGTCAGCATGCCGCCCTGGTCAAAACCGACATAGCCGGGCGGTGCGCCGATCAGGCGGGAAACCGCGTGCTTCTCCATATATTCCGACATGTCGAAACGCAGAAGTTCCACGCCCAACGACGAGGCGAGTTGCTTGGCCACCTCGGTCTTGCCGACACCCGTCGGCCCGGCGAAGAGGTAATTGCCGATGGGCTTTTCAGGCTCACGCAGGCCCGCGCGGGCCAGTTTGATGGCCGAACACAGCGCCTCAACCGCCTTGTCCTGACCGAAGACCACGCGCTTCAGAGTCTTTTCCAGATCGCGCAGGGTTTCGGCATCGTCTTTCGACACCGATTTCGCCGGGATGCGGGCGATTTTGGCGACAACCGCCTCGATCTCTTTGGTGCCAAGCGTTTTGCGGCGTTTGCCTTCGGGCAGAATGTGCTGGGCAGCGCCCGCCTCGTCGATGACATCAATCGCCGAATCCGGCAGCTTGCGGTCGTGGATATAGCGTGCCGCCAGTTCCACCGCCGATTTGATCGCGTCATTGGTATAGCGCAGATCGTGGTGTTCTTCGAAATGCGGCTTCAGCCCCATCAGGATCTTGATGGTATCGGGCACCGAGGGTTCGTTGACGTCGATCTTCTGGAACCGGCGCGACAGCGCGCGGTCCTTTTCAAAGTGCTGGCGGAATTCCTTGTAGGTGGTCGATCCCATGCAGCGCAGCTTGCCGCCCTGCAACGCCGGTTTCAGCAGGTTCGACGCATCCATCGCCCCGCCCGAGGTGGCCCCCGCACCGATCACCGTGTGGATTTCGTCGATGAACATGATGGCGTCGGGGTGGTCTTCCAATTCTTTGACGACCTGTTTCAGGCGTTCTTCAAAGTCGCCCCGATAGCGGGTGCCGGCCAAAAGTGCGCCCATATCGAGCGAATAGATCGTCGCCCCGGACAGGATTTCCGGTGTTTGCTTGTCGACGATCTTCTTGGCCAGACCTTCGGCGATGGCGGTTTTGCCAACGCCCGGATCGCCCACCAAAAGGGGGTTGTTCTTGCGCCGGCGGCACAGAACCTGAATGGCGCGCTCCACCTCGGCCTCGCGGCCGATCAGCGGGTCGACATCGCCCTTCATCGCCTTGACGTTCAGATCGACGCAATACTTCGACAGGGCGGATTCCTTGGCCTCACCCGCCTCGCCCTTGGGCGTTTCATGTTCTTCCGCGCCGGAAACCGAGCGTGCCTCGCCATAGGACGGGTCTTTCGCGACGCCATGGGCGATGAAATTCACCGCATCATAGCGCGTCATGTCCTGTTCTTGCAGGAAATAGGCCGCGTTCGATTCGCGTTCGGCAAAGATTGCGACCAGCACATTGGCGCCCGTCACCTCATTGCGGCCAGACGATTGCACATGGATCGCCGCGCGCTGAATGACGCGCTGGAAGGCGGCGGTCGGCACAGCCTCGGACCCTTCGACGTTGGTCACCAGCGTCGACAGGTCGTCGTCGATGAAATCGATCAGGGTCTTTTTCAATTCATCAAGATCTACCGAGCAGGCCTTCATCACGCGGGCTGCGTCGGGTTCTTCGATCAGCGCCAGCAGAAGATGCTCCAGCGTGGCAAGTTCATGGCGGCGGGCATTGGCGAGGGCCAGTGCGGAGTGGATTGCCTGTTCCAAAGTTGTCGAGAATGACGGCACCTTGATGTGCTCCTGTTTTCAGGGCCGGGGAGGGCAGATGCCCGATGATCCGACCGTGGCCTCATAAGGTAAAGGATCGGTTTTCTTTCGACAGTTTCAAGCCCTATTTCTGCAAGAATTCGCATCAGCCCAGAAAAGTGATCGCGGGTTGCAGAAGCGTTTCAAGCCGTGAGGCGTAATGGACCCTCAAAAGCGGTCCTTGCGGGAGCGGATTTCGGCAAAAACCTCGGCATCTGGTGCGCCCACCATGCCGACGGCGGCTTTCACCTGCGGCAGTGCCGCCCGTAAAAAGGGGTTGGTCGCCAGTTCTTCTTCCAAAACCGACGGCACCGAGGGCAGGCCTTCGCCGCGTGCGCGGGCCACCTCGTGCTGGCGCATGGCAAGGCGGGGGTTGGCGGGTTCGATGGTGGCCGCAAAGCTGAGGTTCGATGCGGTGTATTCATGGCCCGAGCAGATCAAGGTCTCGGCGGGCAGGGCGGCGAGTTTTTGCAAAGAGGCCCACATCTGGTCTGGGCTGCCCTCAAAAAGCCGCCCGCAGCCTCCCGCCATCAGGCTGTCGCCGGTAAAGCAATAGCCTGATCCGGCGAAATAAAATGCGATATGGCCCAAGGTATGGCCCGGCACGTCGATCACCATGGCTTCCTCGTTGCCAACCGACACTTTGTCGCCTTCCCACAAAGACCAATCCAGATGCGGCAGCCGGTGACGGTCGGCCTCGGCCCCCCAGACCTTTGGGCCAAGGCTGCCGCCGGTTGCTGCCCTCAGCGCCACAACCCCGGCAATATGGTCGTCGTGATGATGGGTCAGGAAGATGTCGGTCAGTCGCCATTCCCGCCGCGCAAGTTCGGCCAAAATCGGTCCGGCCTCCGGGACATCCACCACCCCCGTCGCGCCCGTCGCCGGATCGTGGACGAGATAGGCGTAATTGTCCTTCAGACAGGGCACGGGGACGAGTTCAAGCGGCATGGTATTTCCCACGGTTCCGGGTATCTTGGACCCAAGATGATCCGAAGGGGGCCAAGCTGCAATGCACCTTGATGTGCTTGACCTGCGCAATTTTTACTATCGCACGCAGTTGGGCCGGGTAGCGCAGCGCGCGATCCGTGATCAGGTGGTGGCGATGTGGCCGCCTTTGGCCGGGCAGACCGTGGCGGGGTTCGGTTTTGCCGTGCCGCTGTTGCGGCCCTATCTGGCCGAGGCGCGCCGGGTGGTCGGGCTGATGCCGGGGCCGCAGGGTGTGATGCCTTGGCCTGCGGGCATGCAGAATGTCTCTGTCTTGTGCGAAGAACACCTTTGGCCTTTGCCGACGGGTCTGGTGGACCGGCTGGCGATCATGCACGGGCTGGAAACCTCGGACGATCCGTCGGCGGTTCTGGCCGAGGCGCATCGCGTGCTGGGGCCGGGGGGCAGGGCGCTGTTTATCGTGCCAAACCGGGCTGGGCTGTGGTCGCGCCGCGACGCTACCCCATTCGGCTTTGGCCGGCCCTATTCTGCGGGCCAGTTGGAGGCACAGCTGAAACGCCACGGCTTTACCCCCGAACGCAACCTGACCGTGCTGCACGCGCCGCCCAGCCAAGCGCCGTTCTGGCTGCGCTCGGCCAATCTGTGGGAGCGGATCGGTCGCCGTCTGCCGTGGCTTTCGGGCGGTGTGCTGATGGTCGAGGCATCAAAACAGGTTTATGCCCCCACCCGCGGCGGTTTGGCCGAACGGATCAAGAAACCTGTCCGCATCTGGGATGGGGCGGCGCAGCCGGTGGGCAGCCCAAAACAAGGGGAGGGCGCGCGGGTTTGAACCCCGCCTCGTGCGTCGAATCAAAGTAAATGCCCAAACAGCGGTTTGCGCCCCAAAGCCGCCGCAAGGCATAAGGTCTTGACCTGATAGCGCTATACCTCATGCGTATTTGCGCCAGCCCCGCAGGCCCGGCCGTGACCCGCGCCGAAAAGCCCCAGGTACCACATCGTTTTCCGCAGAAAACCCGCCTCTGCCCGGTTGCGGGGTGGGGAAGGCTCTGCTAGAGACGCCCCAAATCGAAAGACGCATGCACCCGCTTGCGCCCCGGTCGGCATGTGCCTTCCGTGGCAAGGGACGGGTCAAAGACAGCGGAAGGGATGACGTGTCCGAACCAGCTTCGATCTCTCAGGGCATTGCCGGGCGTTATGCGCAGGCATTGTTCGAACTTGCCAAGGAAGCAAAAGACCTGAAAGCGCTTGAGGCTGATGCCGATGCGCTTGGTGCTGCTTTGGCTGCCAGCCCAGATTTGGTCGCGATGATCGCCTCTCCGGTGGTTCCGCGTGCTGAACAGGTGGCTGCCATGTCGGCGGTTGCGGCGAAGATGGGCCTTTCGGCCCTGACCGCCAACACCTTGGCCCTGATGGGTGGCAATCGCCGCCTGTTCGTGCTGCCGCACCTGGTGGCTGACCTCAAGGCGCGCATTGCGACCGAAAAGGGCGAAGTGACCGCTGAGGTCACCTCGGCGAGCAAGCTTTCTGCAGCGCAGTCCAAGAAATTGGCCGAAACGCTGAAAGCCAAGGTCGGCAAGACCGTGAAACTGAACACCACCGTTGATGAAAGCCTCATCGGCGGTCTTATCGTCAAGCTCGGCTCGACCATGATCGACACCTCGGTCAAATCGAAGCTCGCGGCTCTCCAGAATGCAATGAAAGAGGTTGGGTGATGGGAATTCAGGCTGCTGAGATCTCTGCGATCCTTAAGGACCAGATCAAGAACTTTGGCAAAGACGCACAGGTGGCTGAAGTTGGCCGCGTGCTGAGCGTTGGCGACGGCATCGCCCGCGTCCACGGGCTGGACAATGTTCAGGCCGGTGAAATGGTCGAATTCCCCGGCGGGATTCGCGGCATGGCACTGAACCTCGAAGTCGACAACGTCGGCGTCGTGATCTTCGGTTCCGACCAGGACATCAAGGAAGGCGACACCGTCAAGCGCACCAAGTCCATCGTGGACGTGCCCGCTGGCAACGGCCTTCTGGGCCGCGTCGTTGACGGCCTTGGCAACCCGATCGACGGCAAAGGCCCGATCGCGGCGACCGAGCGTCGGATTGCCGACCAGAAAGCTCCGGGCATCATTCCCCGTAAGTCGGTTCACGAACCGATGGCAACCGGCCTGAAAGCTGTTGACGCCATGATCCCGGTTGGCCGTGGCCAGCGCGAACTGATCATCGGCGACCGTCAGACCGGCAAAACCGCCGTCGCTCTGGACGCCATTCTGAACCAGAAAGTCTATAACGAGGCTGCTGGCGACGACGAGTCGAAGAAGCTGTACTGCATCTACGTTGCAATCGGTCAGAAGCGTTCGACCGTCGCACAGTTGGTGAAGAAGCTCGAAGAAACCGGCGCGATCGACTACACGATCGTTGTGGCTGCAACCGCTTCGGACCCGGCACCGATGCAGTTCCTGGCGCCCTACGCGGCAACCGCCATGGCGGAATTCTTCCGCGACAATGGCCGTCACGCCCTGATCATCTATGATGACTTGTCCAAGCAAGCCGTTGCTTACCGTCAGATGTCGCTTCTGCTGCGCCGTCCGCCGGGCCGTGAAGCCTATCCGGGCGACGTGTTCTATCTCCACTCCCGCCTGCTGGAACGTTCGTCGAAGCTGAACGAAGATTTCGGCGCTGGTTCGCTGACCGCTCTGCCGATCATCGAAACCCAAGGCGGCGACGTGTCGGCCTTTATTCCGACGAACGTGATCTCGATCACCGACGGCCAGATCTTCTTGGAAACCGAACTGTTCTATCAGGGCATCCGTCCGGCTGTGAACACCGGTCTGTCGGTGTCTCGTGTGGGTTCGTCCGCTCAGACCAACGCCATGAAGTCGGTGGCTGGTAAGGTGAAACTGGAACTCGCTCAGTACCGCGAAATGGCGGCCTTTGCGCAGTTCGGTTCCGACCTTGACGCTTCGACCCAGGCTTTGCTGAACCGCGGCGCGCGTCTGACCGAGCTGATGAAGCAAAACCAGTACTCGCCGATGACCAACGCCGAAATCGTTTGCGTGATCTACGCAGGCACCTCCGGCGCACTGGACAAAGTGGCCGTCAAGGACGTTGGCCGTTTCGAGGCTGGCCTTCTGAAGCACCTGCGCACCACCGGCAAGGCACTTCTGGAAGACATCACCAAGAACGACCGCAAAGTTGCGGGCGATCTGGAAAAAGCCATCAAAGCCGAGATCGAAGCTTTCGCCAAAGATTTCGCCTGAAGCGCCCTGAAGGAGAAGGCAAATGCCCAGCCTTAAGGACCTAAAAAACAAGATCGCGAGTGTCAAAAACACCCGCAAGATCACCAAAGCGATGCAGATGGTCTCTGCGGCAAAACTGCGCCGAGCGCAGGATGCCGCCGAGGCTGCCCGCCCCTACGCCGAACGCATGGCTGCTGTCATGTCGGGTCTGGCCGCCGGGGTTGGCAAATCGGCAAGCGCACCGAAGCTTCTGGCCGGCAACGGCCAGGATCAGGTGCATCTTCTGGTGGTGATGACCGCAGAGCGCGGGTTGTGCGGTGGTTTCAACTCGACCATCGTGCGTTTGGCCCGTGCCCGTGCGAACGAGCTGTTGGCCGCTGGCAAGACCGTCAAGATCCTGACGGTCGGCAAGAAGGGCCGCGAACAGCTGCGCCGTGACCTTGGCTCGCTTTTCGTGGGCCATGTGGACCTCAGCGAAGTCAAGCGCATCGGCTACAGCCATGCGCAAGGCATTGCACGTGACATTCTCGCCCGCTTCGAAGCTGGCGAATGTGACGTGGTGACGCTGTTCTTCAACCGCTTCCAATCGGTGATCAGTCAGATCCCGACGGCGCAGCAGGTCATTCCTGCCGTGTTCGAAGACGCGGGCGCCTCGGCCCAGTATGACTACGAACCCAGCGAAGAAGCCATTCTGGCTGACCTTCTGCCGCGGGGCGTGGCCACGCAGGTCTTCACGGCTCTTTTGGAAAATGGTGCCTCGGAGCAGGGCGCGCGGATGTCTGCCATGGACAACGCGACCCGCAACGCAGGCGAGATGATCACCAAGTACACGACGATCTACAACCGTTCGCGTCAGGCTGCGATCACCAAAGAGCTTATCGAAATCATTTCGGGCGCGGAAGCGCTCTGACCGTTCAAAAAAAGACGAGGACAAAACATGTCTGCCAATAATCCTACGGGCCGCATCACTCAGGTCATCGGCGCCGTCGTCGACGTAAAGTTTGATGGGCATTTGCCAAAGATCCTTAATGCGCTGGAAACTACAAATCAGGGTAGTCGCCTTGTGCTTGAGGTCGCGCAGCATCTTGGTGAAAACACGGTGCGCACCATCGCTATGGACACATCCGAAGGGCTGACGCGCGGTCAAGCTGTCGTTGACACTGGGGCGCCAATTTCCGTGCCTGTCGGGGAAGAGACTTTGGGGCGTATCATTAATGTGATTGGCGAACCTGTCGATGAGGCCGGCCCGCTTGTTACAAAGGGTACGCGCGCCATTCATCAGCCTGCGCCATCTTACTCAGAGCAGGCTACCGAAGCGCAGATCCTGGAAACAGGCATTAAGGTTGTCGATCTTTTGGCGCCTTATGCTAAGGGCGGCAAGATTGGCCTTTTCGGCGGCGCTGGCGTTGGCAAGACCGTGTTGATTATGGAGTTGATCAACAATGTCGCTAAGGCCCATGGCGGGTATTCCGTGTTCGCTGGCGTGGGCGAACGCACCCGCGAAGGTAACGACCTTTATCATGAAATGATT